>JAHEKH010000041.1 GCA_024638445.1 Gammaproteobacteria bacterium
AACTCGATATCGGGGGCTATGCCCATTTCATGAATGGAACGGCCCGACGGCGTGAAATAACGCGACGTCGTCAGCTTGATGGCGCGACCGTCGGATAGCGGCATGACGGTCTGTACCGAACCCTTGCCGAAGCTGGTGGCACCGAGGACCACCGCGCGATCGTGGTCCTGCAGCGCGCCGGCAACGATTTCGGAGGCCGAAGCCGTACCCGCATTGATCAGCACCACGATGCTCGCGCCGCCTGAAATATCGCCAGGATTCGCCTTCATCCGGAAATCAGCCTCTGCGGCCCGGCCGCTGGCTGACACGATGGCGCCGTCGTCGAGAAACGCATCGCTGACATCGACGGCCGCTTCGAGTACGCCGCCGGGATTGTTGCGAAGGTCGAGCACGATGCCACGCAACGGATCCTGTGTTTCAGCCATCTCCAGCACGACGCGGGTGAGGTCGCGGGAGGTCGACTCGCTGAACTGGCTGATCCGCACGTAGCCGTATCCCGGTTCGAGCAGGGCCGAACGGACGCTGGTGACCTGGATACGCGCGCGCTGCAAATCGAAGTGCAGGAGATCCTCCTCGCCTTCGCGCGCAACGGTGAGTTTGACAAAAGTGCCTGGTTCGCCGCGCATCCTCGAGACGGTGTCTTCCAGGTCCTGCTCGACCGGAAAACCATCGACCATCATGATGATGTCGCCGGGCTGAACGCCCGCGCGGTGGGCGGGCGTATCGTCGATAGGTGACACCACCACGACCTGGCTGTCATCGACATTGACCTCGAGACCGACCCCGGTGTAGTGACCCGACGTATTGATGCGGATCTCGCGATATTCCTCGGAATCCAGGAATGCAGAATGCGGATCGAGATCGGCCACCATGCCGCGAATCGCTGCCTGGATCAGTGTCTCGTCGTCAACGGTGTCGACGTATTCGCGCTTGACCCGCTCCAGCACCTCGGCGAACAACCGGGCCTGGTCGACAGGCAAGGGTTTGACGTTGGCGTCGCGTGCTTCCAGTTCGGCCAACACGATACCGCCGGCCGTCAGCGAAACGCCGAGGACCACGCCAATCAGGGCAGCGAGCAAACCGCGAGAAATCACAGACATAGAGTTTTCCTGCCGCCTCGTGCGGCGTCCCGCCGCGATTCCACCTCGAGCCGGCTGACGGGATCGCCACGATAGCATAAAGCGCGACTTCGGCTATAAGCCACTGTTTTATAAAGTCCGGCGCCAGGCCTGCCGGGAACCAAAAACGGGGGCCACGCGGGCCCCCGTTCAGGCTGGACGCGTAACCCGGCTAATTGCAGCCGGTGGCACTCGGTCCCGGCGGCTGGAAGAAGAAGATCGACATCCGGTCCAGGTCGGGGAAATTGATCGCGCCGTCACCGGTGAAGTCCAGGTCCGGGTTGAAACCCGGCTGACCCTCGAAGGTAAAGAACGCCGCACTCATCTCGTCGAGGTCCGGGAAGTTCACGAAGCAGTCTTCCTGTGTACCACCCGGACCGACCACGTCGCCATCGCAGAAATTACCTATGCCGTCGCCGTTGCTGTCGTACTGGTCGGCGTTGGCATCGAGGATACAGTTGTCACAGGCGTTGCCGACGCCGTCACCATCGTCATCGAGCTGATCGGCGTTCGGCGTCGACGCACAGTTGTCGCAAAGATCGCCTACGCCGTCACCGTCATCATCGAGCTGGTCAGCATTCGGCGTCGCGATGCAGTTGTCGCAAAGATCGCCCACACCATCGGCGTCATCGTCCAGCTGCTCGGGGTTCGGTGTCGCGATGCAGTTGTCGCAAAGATCACCGACGCCGTCTTCGTCCTCGTCGAGCTGATCGGCGTTCGGCGTCGACACACAATTGTCGCAAAGATCGCCCACACCGTCAGCGTCATCATCCAGCTGCTCGGGGTTCGGTGTCGCGATGCAGTTGTCGCAAAGATCGCCTACGCCGTCTTCGTCTTCGTCGAGTTGGTCGGGGTTTGGTGTTTCCGGACAGTTGTCGTCGGCGTCAGCGACCCCATCGTTATCCATGTCTTCGATGACCGTCGATGCCTGGCCATAAATAACATAGGCCTGGCCCGCATCGCTGACGCCATTTGGCGCAGCGCCGGCGGCACCGATTACTACGTCGTCAATCGAATCGCCGTTCACGTCCTGGCCACCGGCGATAGAGACGCCGGAACCATCGAATGCCGCGATGCCGTTAATTACAACTCCGGTGGTGCCGTCACCACCGTTGGTGACCAGCAGGTCGGCAAGATCGAATTCTGCCGGGAAGGCCGCATCGCTACCGTAAATTATGAATGTCTGACCGGCCACACTCACGCCGTTGGGGCTGGCGAGAAAGGCACCAACAGCGACATCGTCGATGCCGTCGCCATCAATGTCTCCAAGCCGCGCCAGCGACCGGCCCGCGGCATCGCCGTTGGCAATGCCGTTGACCGCAAACCCGGTGGTGCCGTCACCACCGTTGGCGGTCAGCAGGCTGGCCAGTTCGAGGGTGGGCCCGAATCCCGTATCGTTGCCAAACACGACGTAGGCCCTGCCCGCATCGTTGTTCGACAGGTCCGCACCAACGATCAGGTCGTCAACGCCGTCGTTATTGACATCGCCCGCGCCGCTTACCGCACGACCCGTCAATGCACCGGCCTCATCGCCGTACAGGACGAAGCCGAGCGCGCCGGTACCGACGGTGATACCGGCCAGGTTGTATTGCGCCGGGAAGTCGGTGCGGCCGAATACGACATAGACCTCGCCGGAGAATGCGCTGCTGGCGCCGTCGGCATCGGGCGCGCCGATCAGGATATCGTCGATACCGTCGCCGTTGATGTCGCCGGCGTTGTCGACAGCCGTGCCGGACTGGTCGAACGCGTTCTTGCCCTGGAGCACCGTGCCGACGCTGCCGTCACCGCCGTTCGCTACCAGCAGGCTGGACAGCTCCAGCTCCGCGGCAAAACCGCTCGAGTTGCCATAGATAATGTAGGTCTCGCCCGCGTTGCTGCGGCTGCCCGGATCGCCACCGTCGGCGCCGATGAGCAGGTCCTCGACCAGATCGCCGTTGAAATCGCCGCCACCGGCCACGATACCGGCGAAATCGATCGAGTCGATTCCCTTGATAACGAAACCTTGAGTGCCGTCGCCACCGTTGATGGCCTGCAGCGAGGACAGCTCGAACTCGGCCGGAAAGCCGGTATCGCGGCCGAAGATCACGTAAGTCTCGCCGGCGTTCGTGGTCGTGCCGGGGTCCGCCATCTCGGCGCCGATGATGAGGTCGTCGATGCCGTCGCCGTTGAGGTCGGCGCTGTCTTTCACGCTGGTGCCGGCCTCGTCCTGCGTGGCGATGCCGTTAATGACAAAACCGGCGCTGCCGTCGCCACCGTTGGCCGGGAGCAGCGAGCTGAGCTCGAGCTCAGCAGGAAAACCGCCGTTGACGCCGAAAACGACATAGGTCTCCCCGGCCGTGTTGATCCCGTTGGGATCGGCCTGCGGTGCACCGACGATGACATCGGCTATGCCGTCGCCATTGAGATCGCCGACGGCTGCGGCTTCGCCGCTGCGATCATCCATGTCGATGCCATTGAGTATCGAACCCACCGTGCCGTCGCCGCCGTTCGCCACCGCGAGATCGGCCAGCTCGATTTCCGCGGGCAGGGTACCCGCCAGGGCGGTCGCGATAGCCAGCACGGCAGTCAGGGGGGCAATAGCTCTCAGTCCGTTAGTAACCGGGCCGGATCCCGGATTCTTATTGCTCACGTTTAATGGTTCTCTCGGGTCAGGTGGAGGCCGGCGCAGCCGACTCTTGTTCTTGTTGGTACCAGTTTCCGCATCTTGCGCCGTTTTGTCCAGAATATACGGCGGATTGCGAGCGTCATGATTTGACAATATTGCTGGAATTTAAGGTATTTCCGGTGAAATGGGTTCTCGTGGGCCCCTGCGCCATTTCGCGCGGAACTAAGAGGACCCGGGCTGTCCGCGCGCCTTCAGTCGGCTAACCAGCGGTGTGGATTCAGCGGTGTGCGCTGATGGCGTATCTCGAAATACAACGCGGGCTGCAACTGACCGCCGCTGTCGCCGACCGTGCCCAGCACATCGCCGGCATCGACCCAGTCGCCCGCGGCGTGATCCAGTCTCTCGTTGTGTCCGTAAAGACTGAGGTAACCGTCGCCGTGTTCGAGCACCAGCAACAGGCCCAGTCCCGGCAGCCAGTCGGCATAAGCCACACGCCCGTGCGCCACTGCGCGTACCTGCACCCCACGGTCCGCGGCGATGAGCACGCCGTTCCATTTCATCGACTGTCCCGAACGCGGTCTGCCGAAATCGCCGAGCAGCGCGCCCTTGACCGGCCAGCCCAGCTTGCCCTTCAGCTCGGCAAAGGGCTGTTGTGACTGGACCGGGAATTCAGCGAGCACCCGTTCGAGTTCCTCGAGTAGTTTAATGAGCGCCTGTTCCTGCCGCTGCAGCCCGGACATCTGCGACCCGCCTTGCTGTATCCGCTGCTCGAGAGCGGCCACGATTTCCCGGCGGCGCTCGCGGCCCTTCTCGAGGCTTTCCAGTTCACCGGAACGGCGAAGCTCCAGTTCGGCAAGCCGGGCACTCTCCGCCGCGACTTCTGCCTCGATACGTGCCAGTTCCGCCAGGTGGGTCTCTACCCGCTCGATGTGCGCGACCCGGCTCTCGGTGAAATAGCGGTAGTAGACAGACTGCCGGCCGATGATTGCCGGATCGCGTTGACTCAACAGGAGCTTGAGCCGCTCCTCACGACCGTTCATGTAAGCGGCCCGAAGCTGGGCCGCCAGGCCATCACGCTCACGGGCGAGTTCCGCCGCGCGTTCCTGCTGTTGTTCGATCAGCGCGCGGCGCCGGGCCTCCGCACTCTCGCGCTCCGTGCGCAGGTTGTTGAGGTTACGACGGACCGATCCGAGCAGACGCTCGATGTCACGCAAGCGTGCCGTCACGCTGTCGCGTTCCTCGATATCCGCGTCGATCGTGCCGCGGAGTTTCTGGATGCGCTGCCGAACCTGTTCCAGCTCACGCTCTTTCTGGGCGCGGTCGTCGGCCTGCACCGGCAAGGCCAGCGCCAGGGCAGCGGCGAGCAGCAAGAACACAGGCTTCATCGGGGCGCATCGAACTGGAAAACGGCCCCGGAGTCAACGTCCTGGCGGCCGGCCGCGATTGCAGGGCAGGTGCTATAATGCGCCGCTTTCCGCGCGCAGCCCGTATTCCATGAGCCAGATTCTCGAATTTGCCGCCAACCACCCGCTACTGGTCACCGCTTTTGTCGTGACCGGTGCGCTGTTGGTTTACAACGAGTTCCGCTCCGCCGGGCAGGCCCGTTTTGCGATCAGCCCGGACCAGGCGGTTCGGCTGATGAACAAGGGCGCGCTGGTGCTCGACCTGCGCAGTGCGGACGACTACCAGGCCGGCCACCTCGCCGGGGCCCGCCATGTACCGCTGACGGATATCGATACGGAAATCGGCAAACTGAAGAAGTTCCGGAACAAGCCGGTGCTCGCCTATGACGACCGCGGGCTGGCCGCTTCACGCGCCGTCGCGCGGTTAAAACAGGCAGAGTTCGAGAACGTTTTTACGTTGCGCGGTGGGGTCAGCGCCTGGCGGGAAGAGCACCTGCCGCTGGAACGCAAGAGCGGAAAAAAATGAGTGCACAGCCCCGCAAAGCCACGGCAGATGTCGTGATGTATGGCACTGCACGTTGTCCCTATTGTGTTCGTGCCCGCGCGCTGTTGGACAGCAAGGGCGTGGCGTTCGACGACATCCGTATCGATGAAAACCCCGAACGGCGCGCCGAGATGGAAGACCTGAGTCAGCGGCGCACCGTGCCGCAGATTTTTATCGACGACACCCATATCGGCGGTTGCGACGAACTATATGCTTTGGAGTACGCCGGCAAGCTGGATGCGCTGCTGCGTTACGCCTGAACGAGTCAATCAAGGAATTACCCAATGAGCGAAGAGCAAACGGCAGAAAAACAAATCCTGATTCAGAAGCTGTACCTGAAGGACGCTTCGTTTGAGGCGCCGGCCACGCCGGGCGTCTACAGCCAGGAGTGGCGTCCCGAGATCAACCTGAACCTGCAGACCAAGAATTCCGAGGTCGGCGAAGACCAGCGGGAGGTCGTGCTTTCGGTAACCGCCGAAGCCAAGCTGGGTGAAACCACCGCGTTCATCGTCGAAGTGCACCAGGCCGGCGTGTTTCTCATCAAGGGCTTCAGCCAGGAGGAAACCCACCAGTTGATCGGTGCCTACTGCCCCAACCTGCTGTTTCCGTTTGCCCGCGAAGCCATCACCGATTTCGTCGGCAAAGGCGGTTTTCCCGGCCTGCTGCTGCAACCGGTTAACTTCGATGCGCTGTACATGCAGCAGATGGAAGAAATGGCCAAAGCAAAGGCCGAAGCCCCCGGCACGGACAAACATTGACGGACCCGGCCAACGCCATTGCCGTCATCGGCGCCGGCTCCTGGGGAACCGCGCTGGCGATACAGTTCGCCCGAACCGGCAGACAGACCCTGTTGTGGGGTCACGACGCCGAACACCTGGCATCACTGTCGGCCAAACGGGTCAACGAGAAGTACCTGCCTGATGCGCCATTTCCCGAGGCGCTGGAAGTCGAGTCCAGCCTGTCACGCACGCTGAGCCATGCCGGCGATGTGCTGATCGCGGTTCCCAGTCATGCGTTCCGGGAAATGCTCAAGCGGGTCAAGCCGCTGATGCACCCTGACGCCCGGCTGTGCTGGGCTACGAAGGGCTTTGAACTGTCGACCGGCAAGCTGCCGCACGTGGTTGCCCGCGAAGTCCTGGGAGACGGCGTGCCGATCGCAGTCCTGTCCGGCCCGACCTTTGCCGGCGAAGTCGGCAAGGGACTGCCAAGCGCCATGACCATCGCTGCAGAAGACGAGCAGTTCGCGACCGATCTCGCGGGTGCGATCTCGACCGAGGAATTTCGCGCCTACACGACGACCGACATGATCGGCGTCGAGGTGGGTGCGGCGGTCAAGAACGTGCTCGCCATCGGAGCGGGTATTTCGGACGGACTGGGTTTTGGCGCAAATACGCGCGTCGCCCTGATCACCCGGGGCCTGCACGAGATGACACGGCTCGGGCTGGCGCTCGGAGCACGCACGGAGACCTTCAAAGGGCTGGCCGGGATGGGTGACCTGGTGCTGACCTGCACGGACAATCAGTCGCGCAACCGGCGCATGGGGCTCGCACTGGCGGCCGGCAAGGATATTGAAACGGCACAAAAAGAGATCGGCCAGGTCGTCGAAGGCGTGCAGGCCGCACGGGCCGTGCACAACGTGGCGACCGAGCTCGGCGTGGACATGCCCATTGCCGAGCAAATCTATCGCGTGCTGTACGAAGGCCGGGAACCACGCAGCGCGGTGTCGGCGTTGATGATGCGCGAACTCAAGCCGGAAGCCGAAACCGACTGAATCACCTGCCGTCTGCTGAACTCAGGGCGCCGCGCCGGTAAAACCCTGCTGCCGCCAGGCTTCGTACACCACTACCGCTACCGCATTGGAAAGATTCAGGCTGCGGTTGTCCGGCTGCATGGGAATTCGCAGGACCTGCCCTGGCGGCAGGCTGTCGAGCACGGTCTGCGGCAGACCGCGGGTTTCGGGGCCGAACAGGAACGCGCTGCCGGGTTCGTAATGCGGCGCGTCGTGGCGAGTCGTGCCGCGTGTCGACAACGCGTACAGCGTCGCGGGACTGATGTCGGCAACACAGTCCTCGAGGCTGTCGTGCTCGACGATGCGGGTGTACTCCCGGTAATCCAGCCCGGCGCGGCGCATCCGTCGCTCATCGAGGTCGAAGCCCAGGGGATGCACCAGATGCAGGGTCGCGCCGGTGTTGGCGCACAGTCGAATGACGTTGCCAGTATTGGGCGGGATCTCGGGCTGGTAAAGAATAACGTGTAACATAGCCGCCATGCCGTTTCCTTCTGCCTGCCGATGAGCGATACCCCGGCCCTGCCCGCACCGTCACTGGCGGTCGATTTCTGTGGCCTGAAGCTGGCCTCTCCAATCGTGCTGTTGTCCGGCTGCGTCGGGTTTGGCGAAGAGTACACGCGGGTCGAGGGCTTCTCCAATCGCCAGGTCGGCGCGGTAGTCCTGAAAGGCACGACGCTGGAACCGCGCCTCGGTAATCCGCCGCACCGGGTCTGGGAAACGCCTATGGGCATGCTCAACGCGATCGGCCTGCAGAATCCCGGCGTCGACGTCGTGATTAACGACATCCTGCCGACACTGGATTTCACGGAGACGCGTTTTATCGCCAATGTCTGTGGGTCGACGGTCGAAGACTACGTCGAGGTTACGCGCCGGTTCGACGATTCGCCGATCGATGCCATCGAGATCAATATCTCCTGCCCCAACATCAAGGAAGGCGGCGTCGCTTTCGGTAATCACCCGGACATGTCGGCACGGGTGGTCGGTGCCTGCCGTGCCGTGACGACCAAGCCGGTGATTACCAAGCTGTCGCCAAACCAGACTGACATCGCGGCAAACGCGAGGCGATGCATCGAGGCGGGCAGCGACGGTCTCGCCGTCATCAACACCATCATGGGCATGGCGATCGACATCGAGACACGTCAACCGATCATCGGCAATGTGCAGGGTGGCCTGTCCGGTCCGGCAATCAAGCCTATCGCGTTGTTGAAGGTGCACCAGGTCTACGAGGTCGCGAAGCAACACAACGTGCCGATCATCGGCCAGGGCGGTATCGCCGACGACCGCGACGCGATGGAGTTCATCATCGGCGGTGCGACAACGGTCGGCGTGGGTACCGCGTTATTTTACGACCCACTGCTGTGCGCAAAGATCAACGCCGGCCTCGACGACTACCTGCGTCGTCACGAGATCGGCTCCATCGGCCGACTCATAGGCTCGATGGGTTACGACACGATCACTCCCGATCCGGAAAGCTGCCTGGCCGGTTAACTGCGGTCAGTTAAACGGCCGCCAGCGTGATATCGAATATGCCCTGGCGTTCCCCGTCGCCGCTGAACGGCACCAGCAGCTTGCGTTGCCCGGACTCGGGCAATTCCTGCAGAAGCAGGTCTTTGCCGTTGAGCTCGTGGCCGTCGAAATACATCTGCGTGATCAGCTCGCGATAACCACGTCTAGCCACCTTGAAATGGATGTGTGGCGGCCGCCACCAGCTGCCGCTGGCGCGGTAAGCGCCCGGCACGACGGTGCGGAAACGGTAGCGCCCGTCCTCGCCGGTCTTCAGCTGTGCCCAGCTCTGGAAGTTCGGGTCCAGCGGTTCCTTGCTGGGATCGTCCTCGTGGTCGTAACGCCCGTAGCTGTTGGCCTGCCACACATCGATCAGCGCATTGGTCAGCGGTTGCCCGTCTTCGTTCATGATGCAGCCGCTCACAACGATGACCTCACCGCGGGCCTGTGCATCGCGGCCTTCCACGCGGGTGAGGTCGGCATCGACATCGGCGCGCTTGCGCTTCGGAAAGAACGGACCTTCGACCTGGTCGGGCGTTACGCCCGCAGCGGTTCCTGCGGCCAGCGTGGTCGCAGCCAGCCCGAGACCTGCCCGCAACAACTGACGTCGTGAGCGATTCATGCTGATCCTCCCGGGACACATCAGGAACACCCGAGGATAACCCAGGCTCGCCGCGGCCGGCCCGGTCTGCCAGTCGAGACGGGACACTCGTGACGGCCCATCAGGACACCGACCAATACCGGATATGAGTGTTGTCTCAGAAAGGACTTTTGTGGGTATTCTGTTTTGGCAGGTGCGGTGCAACAGGGGATGACATAAGCTGGAAATCGGCTATGTTGTGTTAGAATTCAGGCCGGATCCCAACATATGGGGTCTGTTGGCTACTTCGAAGAACCGTTGGGTGGTAAGGGGTCCCGTCGATGAACGAGTTCGAACAGCTCTACTGGCAATACCTGGAAGTCGTCGCCGCCGCGCAGGATCGCTGCGAAGCGGCTGTTGCCGCGCTGATCCGTTATGACGATAGCGGTCAGGACATTCCGGATGAGGTCATGGGGGAGTATGCGGACTCGCACGAGGCCCTGAAGAAAGTCATTGCCACCTACCCTCGTTCGCAGACGCAGACCGTGAGGCTGGCCTCGACCGCCTGAGAGTCAACCCCCCGTTAGCCCGCGTCAGCGACGGCGCGCTTTCGTAAAGCCTTTGCGGGCGGGCGCCTGCCTTCTGACAGGCGCCCTTCTTTCTCGCCGCTGGCTCATCGGGCGTCAACGGGTTTGCGCTCAGACATCCTCTGCCGTTTCACTGGCCCGGCGTTACATAGCTGTGTAATACCAGCCTCCACATTCCGACCGGGAACTGAAAACGGCGCCATTCAAACCGGGTTGTTGTAAGCGGCTGAGCCTGTGCTGTTTCAACCGTCCCCGTGGTACCTGGCGTGCAGCGCCGTTGCCTGGCTGATCCAGTCATCGCGTTCGATACGGTTGCCGAAACGGCCGATCTCGCGTGACAGGCGCGCAACATCAGCAGGCTCCAGCGTTGCGATCTGGTGAAAATGGAAGAAGCCCAGCTCGTTGAGCAGCTTTTCCAGTTTCGGACCGATGCCATGAATTTCCTGCAGGTTGTCGGCGGGTCCCGGTGGTCGTGAGAGGATCGACCCGATGCGTTCGCCGGCGCTACGCGGCATGTTGGCCTCGTTGCCAGCTGATGTCCTTCGCGATGCTGTTTTGCGCCGGGTTTTCTTCGGGCCGGTCGCGCCCTGTACGCCTGGCACCTGCTCCTGACCCGTGTCGCGATCGAATTGCTGCAGCTCCAGCTCTGCAATCCGTGTCTCCCGGTCTTCGAGTGTCGCCGCAAGCCGGTCGTGTTTTTCCTGCCACTGATTCGCTTCTTCGATAGCGATACGCAGTTGCTCATCCTGCCGGCCACGCGCAGCGATCGCACGATCTTCGCTCAGGGCCGCCAGGTCGTCCCGCAGAACGGCGATGCTGTCATCACGCTGGCGTATCGCTTCCTCGAGCCGGGCAACCTCGTCGTCACCTGCAGCAGGGCCGGCGTGTTCCAGCTGCTGTTGTAATGACGAAATGGTTTTGTCGCGTTCGGCCAGTGTGTCTTCGAGCTCCCGGACCCTGCTGCTCTCTGCGGCTACTGTTGCGCCACCCGGTCGCCGCACCAGCTGGCCCTGCAGCTGCGAAATATGCGCTTCTAACTTGCTGCGGACTGCCTTGACCGCCTCGTCCTGTCCGGCCTCCGCCCGGGCAATGGCCGCATCGCGTTCCGCCTGTGCCGCGGCCAGCGCGGCCTCGAGCTTCTCGCGCTCCCTGGCCAGCGCAGCCTCGCCTTTGGTTAGCCGATCCAGTGCGTCGTCGCGTTCGCTGTGCGCCTCTACCAGGGCCCGCTCGACCTGCTCGCGGATACGATCGTCGTGACTGCCGGCATCGAGCTCGGCATCAGCCAGCCGGCCCTCCAGCAGGCTGAGCTGGTCCGATTTTTCACTCAGTTCTTTCTGCAACGCCTCCAGCTGCGCCGCCTGGTCGCGTTCCGCCGCCTGCTCCCTGGCTGCCAGCTCGCCCGCCAGAGCCTCGATCTCGTCCTGCAGCATGCGTTCCTGGTCACCGGCGTGGGTCTCGGCACGGGTCAGGCTGGCGCGCAACGTCTTGAGTTCTTCACGCTGGTCGCCCAGCGCAGTTTCCCGCTCGGCGACCTGCTCCTCCAGCCGGGAAATCCGCTCTTCGTACTCACCGATCAGCTGCGGCGACGGGTCTTCGCCGGTGGCGCCGGCTGTTCGCGCTTTCTCGAGCTCACCGGCCAGCCGTTGCACGGCGCGTTCCCGGTCGGCCTCGGCCTGCTGCAGGCGCTCACGCCACTTCGCCTGCATATAACGCTCACGGCGCCGGGCCATGTTCTGGCGCAACAGCCAGGCACCTACCGCTCCGAGTGCGGCGGCTGCCAGCAGGCAGGCAAAAATTTGTGTGAGCAAAAATGCCATCAGTTCATTGCATGAAATTCTATGCGGCGGTTGGCGGCGCGTCCGGACTCGGTGGCATTGTCTTCGATCGGCCGCGATTCACCGTAGCCCCACGGTACCAGCTGATCGGGATCGAGGCCCTGTCCCACCAGGTACTCGGTTACCGATTCGGCACGACGCTGGCTCAGCTCGAGGTTCTTCATGGCCAGCCCCTCGGAATCGGTATGACCGGCCACCTCGATCCGCAACCCGCCACATTCGCGAATACGTTGCGCGAGTTGGTCGAGCAGCGGGTAACTGCGGGGGCTGATGACTTCACTGGCGACTTCGAAATTGATTTTTGATTGCATTAAATCGTCCAGCCGGCGCTGACAGGTCTCTATCGATTCACCGCGCGCAACGGCCAGGCTGATCTCCGAAATGAAGTTATCCGGCAGCCGCGAAGCCAGCAGCTGCCGCTCGCCCTGCCGCCCGGGAGCCACCTCGCCGACTACATTCAGCCGGTTATCGCTGATAACCGCTTCGGCGGATTCGTAAGTTGCGAAACGCTGCTGCAGGTTTAGCATCGCGTCCAGCCAGTTGTCCGGCGCGTCCTCGCGAACCAGCATTTCATCCTCGACCCGGCGCCCCGGAAACAGCTCGCGGGTGCGCGATATGAGCATTCGACGGGAATCTTCGTTTGGCACAGAGCCGGAGTAGCGCACAAAACCTGTGGTTGCGGTCATGCGGGAATCATAGGACTCGCGCTCGACGGCGGGCGAAAATTCCTCGTCGCGCAGCTGCAGCTCGCTGGTCAGGCCCGCCACGGCGCCCAGGTTGCCGATAACCGACTCCAGTCGGTCACGCGCATCTTTCGAGGGCGCGAAACCACGCATCGTGATGTGCCGCCCGTCCACCGCGATCTCCGCCCAGTCTGCATCGAGTGCCGCAGCGGCGCGGGTAGCGCGATCGTAAACGACCTGCTCGATGACGGGCCCCTGCGACCGCATGCACAAAACGGCCAACAGCAGGAACAGCAAGACTCCGGCAGATATGATCGCGGCCTGGCTCATGGTTGTAAGTATCTTTTAGGCTGTGGCCAGCAGGCAAACTCAGTCGAGACCGAGTTCCCGGATCTTGCGGCTCAGCGTATTGCGCCCCCAGCCGAGCAGCTCGGCGGCTTTTTGCCGCTTACCGCCCGCTGCGGCCAGCGCCGCCTCGATCAGCGCGCGCTCAAAGGCCGGCTGTGCGGTTGCCGCCAGCCCGGTCTCGCCTGCGTTCAGCCGCTCCTGCGCCCAGGCAGCCAGCCTGCCGGCCCAGTCATCGGCGGCCGGCAGTCCACGCTGCCCACCGAGTTCGGCCGGTATGTCGCCGGCCTGGATCTGGCCGCCGGGCGCGAGTGCCGTCAGCCGGCGGCACGCGTTGACGAGCTGACGTACGTTACCCGGCCAGTCGAAGCGGGTGAGAATCAGCCGCGCATCCTCGCTCAGCGATTTTGGCGGAACCGTCAGTTCGGCAGCGGCTGCGGCGAGGTAGTGTTCGAGCAGCAGCCCGATATCCTCGTGCCGGTCGCGCAGCGGCGGCACCTCGATGTGAATCACGTTGAGCCGGTGAAAAAGGTCCTCTCGAAAAGTGTCGTTCGCAACACGACGGGCGAGGTCGTGATGGGTCGCGGCGATCACCCGCACGTCGGTCCGAATCGGGTCCTTGCCGCCCACCCGGTAAAACTCGCCCTCGGCCAGCACCCGCAACAGGCGTGTCTGCAGGGCAGCCGGCATGTCGCCGATCTCGTCGAGAAACAAGGTACCGCCGTCGGCCTGTTCGAAGCGCCCCATGCGACGCACCTCGGCGCCGGTAAACGATCCCTTCTCATGCCCGAACAGCTCGGATTCCAGCAGCTCGCCGGGAATTGCTGACACGTTGAGGGCGACGAAAGGTCCGCCACTGCGTGGACTGTTGTCGTGCAACGAACGGGCGACCAGCTCCTTGCCCGTTCCGGATTCGCCGGTTACCAACACATTCATGCTGGAACCGGCCAGCCGGCCGATGGAACGGAAAACCGCCTGCATCGCCGGCGCCTGGCCGATCAGTGCCGGCAGTGAGCCGGTCTCTGCGGGTGGCGTGCCGTCCCGGTTCCTGGCGGCGCGTTCGACCAGGCTGACGGCCTCATCGACGTCGAAGGGCTTGGGCAGGTATTCGAATGCGCCACCCCGATAGGCCGCAACAGCGCTGTCGAGATCGCTGTGTGCCGTGATTACGATAACGGGCAGGTCCTCGTGAACCTCGCGAAGGCGTTCGAGCACCGCGAGCCCGTCGATATCCGGCATCCGGATGTCGGTCACCACGACGTCGGGTGTCGAATCACCGAGCGCCTCGATCGCTGCACTACCGCTCGCGAAAGACGTCGGCTCCATCCCGGCCTGTTCGAAGGCCTGCTCCAGCACCCAGCGGATCGAGCGGTCGTCGTCGATTACCCAGACTTTTGTCCTGGTTTCGTTCATTGCGCTCAGGCCGGAAGGTAGATGCTGAATATCGTGGGCGAACGGGCCCGGCGCAACTGCACGAGGCCACCGTGCCGGTTGACCAGTTCCTGCGCGACCGCGAGGCCCAGGCCGGTACCACCCGGACGCGCCGTGATCAGCGGGTAAAACAGGGAGTCGCGCACCTCTTCGGCGACCCCCGGACCGTCGTCCTCGAAATCGATCCGGGCCACCAGCGCCCGCCGCTCGCCGCGCAGGACGTACTGGGTTTCCGCCCGGCTGCGCAGGCAAAGACGCCCACTGTTGCCGAGGATCTGCACGGCATTGCGCCCGATGTTGAGAAAGACCTGGGTGATGGCGGCCGCGTCGAGCGGCAGCTCCGGCAGGCTCGGATCGTAGTCCTCGACCAGCTGGATTCCGGCGGGTGCTTCGCCACGCAACAGCTCGTAAACGCGATGGAGCTGCTGGTGCACATTGACCGGCTCGAGCGACAGCGGCTGTGGCGGCCCCTGCATCGAATCGACCAGGCTGGCCACGCGGTCGGATTCATCGACGATGACCTGGGTATAGTCGCGCAACTCCGGGTCGTCGAGCTTGCGGCTGAGCAGTTGCGCGGCACCACGCAAGCCGCCCAGCGGATTCTTGATCTCATGCGCCAGCTGCCGGGTGATATTCCGGCTGACGCTCTGCTGCGTCAGCAGCGCGATCTCGCGGTTAATGCGCAACCGCGGTTCGGCGTCCAGCAGTTCGACCAGCAGGTCCCGGCCACTGCCGGACTCCATAACCGAAACACGGCAATCGACGATTCGTGACCGGTCGTTACTGATGTTGATGCCAAGCTCGCGACGCGTGACCGGCACGCCGTCGTGCCAGACCTGCCGGAGACTGGCTTCATATTCCGGGTTGCCGGGAAACAGTTCCGCGGTGTTGTGACCCCGTGCCCGGGCGAGGCTGATGCCCATCAGCGTTTCGGCTGCCGGGTTGAGATGGATAACGTTGAGCTGCTCGTCGAGCACCACGATGGCCGTTGCCAGCGCGTCAACCACTGTCGACAGTTCGGCGGGGCTGTCGTAGCGGTCGAACGACATCGTTCAGATCAGTTCAGGGCCGACGACTGCTTGACGTGAAAGGTAACCGGTGTACCTACGGCCACTTCCCCGCCGCCGGCATCGAGCACCGAAACGCCAATGGTGTGAGTACCTCTGAAGACGTCCTGGATCTGGTGACTGGTCGCACCGGGTGGCCAGTCACCGACCGGTTCGCCGTTAAACGTTACTTCGATCCGGTGTCCGGTCTGCAGCGGTGGCTGCACGCTCAGGGTGACGGTCAGCACTGCACCGATATTCCATAAGACCTGGTCCGGCGTCGGCAGGGTCACGCCAACCGAGTTGTAGCCACTAAAAGTTGTCGCCTGGGGTTCCCCGGGCTCCGCCTGCACAGCGGGACGCCGGGGGGTTGCCGGGACCGGCGCTTCGAAGGTCGTCGGCTCACCGATCACGACTTCCTCGGCCTGCGGCTGTGGCCGGTCGGTGTAGTGCACCCGGCCGTTTTCGTCGACCCAGCGGTAAAGCTTGGTGCCGGCCACCGCGGTAGCCGTAATCATTACGAGTAAAAACAAGACGATAGTTCGCATAACCCTTCAAGAATACCGACACCGGCGGCCGGGCACCAGTTCCTCCGTCGCATATCGACTCCGTCGTGTGTCGTAGCGGGTCAATAAAAACGGCGGGGCACTCGCCCCGCCGCCAGGCGCGCCCGGCCCCGCCAGACCGGTTGCACCGCTGATCGCCCTACAGGCTGTAGTACATATCGAATTCGACCGGGTGCGTCGTCATCCGCAGCCGGGTCACTTCCTCGGTTTTCAGCTCGATGTAGGCATCGATGAGATCGTCCGTGAACACGCCACCGGCAGTCAGAAACGCGCGATCGGCATCCAGCGCCGCGAGCGCCTCGTCGAACGAGAAACACACCTCGGGGATATCGTGGGCCTCTTCTGGCGGCAGGTTGTAGAGATCCTTGTCCATCGCATCGCCCGGGTGAATGCGATTCTGGATGCCGTCGAGGCCCGCCATCATCATCGAGGCAAAAGCGAAATAGGGGTTCGCCGTCGAATCGCCGAACCGGACTTCAATACGCCGCGCCTTCGGGTTGGGCACGTGCGGAATACGGATCGATGCCGAGCGGTTACGCGCCGAGTACGCCAGGAACACCGGTGCTTCGAAACCGGGAACGAGACGCTTGTAGCTGTTGGTGCTGGCGTTGGCAAACGCGTTGATCGCCCGCGCGTGCTTGAGGATACCGCCGATGTAGTAGAGCGCCGTATCCGACAGTCCGCCGTATTCGTTACCGCTGAACAGGTTGTCGCCATCGCGACCCAGCGACTGGTGGACATGCATGCCGTTACCGTTGTCGCCCACGACGGGTTTGGGCATGAAGGTGGCGGTCTTGCCGTAGTGATGGGCAACATTCATTACCACGTATTTAAGTGTCTGCACCTCGTCGGCCTTCTGCACCAGGGTATTGAAGGCGACGCCGATTTCGCACTGGCCGGCCGTGGCAACCTCGTGGTGATGGACTTCGGGCTCGAGACCCATTTCGGCCAGGGCGCGGCACATTTCTGAACGCAGGTCATGCATCGAATCGACCGGCGGCACCGGGAAGTAGCCGCCCTTGACGCCGGGTCGGTGACCGAAGTTGCCGTCGTCGTACACTTTGTTGGAGTTCCAGCCGGCTTCCTGTGAATCGATCTTGTAGAACGAGCCGCTCATGTCAGAGGACCAGCGGACGTCGTCAAAGACAAAAAATTCGTTCTCGGGCCCGAAGTAGGACACATCGGCGATGCCGGTGGACTTCAGGTAGGCCTCGGCACGCTTGGCCAGCGAGCGCGGGTCGCGCTCATAGCCCTGCATGGTCGAAGGCTCAATCACGTCACAGCGCAGGATCATCGTGGGCTCCTGCGAAAACACGTCGAGCACGGCGGTGGAGGCCTCGGGCATGAGGATCATGTCCGACTCCTGGATACCCTTCCAGCCGGCAATCGACGAGCCGTCGAACATCTTGCCGTCTTCAAACAGGTCGTCATCGACCTGGCTGGCGGGGAGCGTGACGTGCTGCTCCTTGCCGCGGGTGTCGGTAAAACGCAGGTCGACAAACGCTACGTCCTTCTTTTCGATCGTTTCGAGTACGTCGGCGGGTTTCATGGACTGATCCTCCGGTGGTTGAATCCACAAATAGCGAACCCGGAACCCACACGGCTCCGGATTCCGCAATGATATGGAATTGCCGTTTGCAGGAACCGTGCCAGCCCGGGCCGGACCATGAATCAGTCGCTTCGGCACGCCGGACCGGCGGCGACGCACCGCCCGGGTGCAGGCAGCCGGGCGGGTGCACCAGCACGAAGCACGTTAGTCGCGCCACCATCGTCACGCTATACTCGCCGGCGCCATGAACACCGAAACACCCACCCACCCACAGACTTTCCAGGCGCTGATCGATGTCCTGTCCCGCTACTGGGCAGACCAGGGCTGCGTCCTGATGCAACCGCTGGACCTGCCGATGGGGGCGGGCACCTTTCACCCGGCCACCTTTCTCCGGTCCATCGGGCCGGAACCCTGGCGAGCCGCCTACGTGCAGCCCTGCCGCCGCCCCACTGATGGCCGCTACGGCGATAATCCCTTCCGGCTACAGCATTATTACCAGTACCAGGTGGTCCTGAAGCCTTCACCGGACGATATCCAGGAGCTCTACCTGGGCTCGCTGCGGGCGCTGGGCTTCGACCCGCTGACCCACGATATCCGGTTTGTCGAGGACAACTGGGAATCGCCGACGCTGGGTGCCTGGGGCCTGGGCTGGGAGGTGTGGCTGAACGGGATGGAGGTGACGCAGTTCACCTACTTCCAGCAGGTCGGGGGCCTCGACTGCCGGCCGGTAACCGGCGAACTGACCTACGGTCTCGAGCGCCTCGCGATGTACCTGCAGTCGACCGAGAGTATTTTCGACCTGGTCTGGACCCGGGGGCCGCAGGGTACCGTGACCTATGGCGACGTTTTTCACCAGAACGAAGTAGAGATGTCGGCCTACAACTTCGAGCATGCCGATGTCGATTTCCTGTTCGCCTGGTTCGACAGCTGCGAGAAGGAATTCAACAAGCTGATCGAAGCCGGGCTCGCGCTGCCGGCCTATGAACAGGTCATGCTGGCGTCTCACGCCTTCAACCTGCTCGACGCCCGCCACGCCATTTCGGTCACCGAGCGTCAACGGTACATCCTGCGGGTTCGTGCCATGGCCCGGGGCGTTGCTGAATCCTATTACGCCAGCCGCGAAGCGCTGGGTTTCCCGCTGCTCGACGACGCGGCCTGAAGGCAACAGTAGATGAGCGATACCAAAGAATTCCTGGTCGAGATCGGTACCGAGGAGCTGCCGCCCAAGGCTTTGCGCCGGTTGTCGGAGGCCTTCGGGCGGCTGATTGTCGAGGGTATCGACGAAGCGGCGCTGGCCCACGGCGAGGCCCGGCTGTTTGCCACGCCCCGGCGGCTGGCCGTCCAGGTGCCGCAGCTCCAGTCGCGCCAGGCCGACCGCGACATGGAAATGCGCGGCCCGCCGACGCGTATCGCCTTCGATGACGACGGCAAACCAACGCGCGCCGGCGCCGCCTTTGCCGCCAAGTGCGGCGTTGCGGTCGACGCGCTCGAGACGATCGAAACCGACAAGGGTGCGTGGCTGGTCTACCGGGGCACGGAGACTGGCCAGCCTGCGGCCGAGCTGTTGCCCGGCATCGTGGCAGCCGCGCTGGACAAACTGCCTATCCCGAAACGCATGCGTTGGGGAAGCAACGAGGCCGAGTTCGTTCGTCCCGTGCACTGGGTCGTCATGCTGCTGGACGAAGAGATCGTGCCAACCGAGTTGCTCGGCATCGCGTCCGGAAACTCTACGCACGGCCACCGCTTCCATGCGCCCGAGGCCATCACGGTGACGTCACCTGCTGCCTACGAAGAAGTCCTCGACCGTCAGGGTCACGTAATGGCTGACTTCATGGCCCGGCGCACGCTCATCGAGACCGAAATCGACAAGGCCGCAGCGGCTGCCGGTGGCGCGGTAGTCAGCGATGACGCCCTGCTCGACGAGGTGACGGCGCTGGTGGAATGGCCGGTTGCCGTCAGCGCCGGCTTCGATGACCGGTTCCTGGAGCTGCCTGACGAAGTGCTGATCGAAACGCTGCAGGCGCACCAGCGCTATTTTCCCGTGCGCGGCGACGATGGCCTGCTGCCGGCTTTCGTGACCATCAGTAATATCGACAGCCGCGATCCGGAACAGGTCCGCGCCGGCAACGAGCGGGTGGTCCGCCCGCGGCTGGCCGACGCGGCTTTCTTCTGGGACACCGACCGGCGCACGCCGCTCGCAGAGCGCGTCGATGCGCTGGGTCGCGTCGTTTTCCAGAAGAAACTGGGTACGTTGCGAGACAAGGCCGAACGCGTGGAGCAACTGGCTGCCGAGATTGCCGGGGCCTGCGGCAGCGACCCGCAGCTGGCACGCCGCGCGGCGCAGATCGGCAAGTGCGACCTGCTGACGGAAATGGTCGGGGAGTTTCCTCCTCTGCAGGGCACGATGGGGCGCTACTACGCCACCCACGACGGTGAGCCGGCTGAAGTCGCAGCGGCCCTGGAGGAACAATACCTGCCGCGCTATGCCGGCGACGAGCTGCCGGCAACGGGTACCGGTGCGGCCCTGTCGCTGGCGGAAAAACTCGACACCATTGCCGGTATTTTTTCGATCGGCCAGCGGCCGACCGGCACCCGTGATCCGTTTGCCCTGCGGCGCAGCGCGCTGGGGGTACTGCGGCTGCTGATCGAGAACGGGCTCGACCTCGACCTTCAGGCCCTGGCCGAAAAGGCCGTTGCGCTTCAGCCGGTCGATACTGACCCGGCGGAAATGGCGGGAGAAATAGCCGATTATTTTCTCGACCGCCTGCGCGCCTATTACGTCGATGACCCTGAGGCCGGAATCACACCGCAGATGTTCGAGGCAGTGGCCGCACGGCGCCCTTCCAGCCCGCTGGATTTTCACCAGCGCCTGCAGGCGGTGCGCGAGTTCTCCCGGCTGGACGCCGCTGAATCGCTGGCGGCCGCCAACAAGCGGATCGCCAATATCCTGCGCAGCAGCGACGACTCTGTTCCGCGCGAAGTAGACCCCTCCGCGCTGGTCGAACCCGCCGAGAAGACGCTGTTCGACGAGATGACCGGGCTCGAGGGTAGCGTCATGCCACTGCTGCAGGACCGGGATTACGCCGCCGCGCTGACCCGGCTGGCCGGTCTGCGGCCGGCGGTAGACCGGTTTTTCGACGACGTGCTGGTGATGGCAGACGACGACAGCCTGCGGCTCAACCGGCTGGCGCTGCTCGGCCGCCTGCGGCAGTTGTTCCTGCACGCCGCTGACCTGTCGCGGCTGCAGGTCGGATGAGCGACGCGTCAAAACCAAAACTGGTGATCCTCGACCGCGACGGAACGATCAACCGCGATTCACCCGACTACATCAAGCATGCTGACGAGTGGAAGGCGCTGCCGCGCAGTCTCGACGCCATCGGCCGCCTGTGCCAGGAGGGCTGGACAGTTTGTATCGCCAGCAACCAGTCAGGAATCGGCCGCGGGTTGTTCAGCGTCGTCGACCTGCACGCGATGCACCAGAAGATGCAGCGGGAACTGCAGTCCCATGGCGGTCAGGTCGACAGCGTGTATTTTTGTCCGCACCGGCCCGACGATGGTTGTGACTGCCGCAAACCCGAACCCGGGCTGTTGTATGAAATCGGGGGCCGTTACGGAGTATCTCTCGCCGGTGTGCCGGTCATTGGTGATTCCGAGCGTGACCTGCAGGCTGCCGAGGCCGTGGGTGCCCGGCCGATACTGGTTCGCACCGGCAACGGCCGCCGCGCGATACGCGAGTATTTTCGTGACCGCGACGTCGAAGTCTATGATGACCTGGCTGCTGCCGTGGATGCTCTGCTGAAAGACGCGTAATGCTTTACCTGCGCTCCCTGATTTACACGGTGCTCTTATTTCTGACGACGATTCCCTACGCGATCGGAGTCATTCTTGCGGCACCGTTTGGACGCACCGCGTCCTACCGCGCGGCAGCCGGCTGGGTGCGGCAGGCGCTCTGGATCGGTGAAAAGCTGTGTGGGTTGCGCTACGAGGTATCGGGCACCGAGAACATCCCCACCGACAACAGCGTCGTTTACATCAAGCACAGCTCCACGTTCGAGACGCTGGCCGGCCTGATGATCTTTCCGGAGCAAACCTGGGTACTGAAACGCGAGCTTTACTGGCTGCCGATATTTGGCTGGGCGCTGGCGGCGTTGCGGCCGATCGGCATCAACCGCAGTGCCCACAGCACCGCGGTCAAGCAGGTGCTCAGGCAGGGTGCAGTGGCGCTCCAGTCGGGGCTCTGGGTGATTATCTTTCCCGAGGGCACGCGGATGGCGCCGGGTATGACAAGACGCTATGGGTTGAGTGGCGCCCTGCTGGCGAGCAAGACCGGCCGGGCCATCGTTCCCGTGGCCCACAACGCCGGCGACTACTGGCCGCGCCGCAGCCTGGCAAAACGTCCGGGTACGGTGCGCCTGGTGATCGGGCCACCCATCGAAACCGCCGGTCGCGATGCCAAGGCCATCAACGAAGAAGCCCAGGCCTGGATCGAGCAGACGATGCAACAGATCAGCACGGCCTATCGCAATGCTGTGCCCGGCGGGCAGGGTCATCACGCTGTAGGAGCGGCTTCCAGCCGCAACAGCGGAAACGACGCGTAGTCGCTCCTGCCTCGCAGATCCTGTGCGCACCCTCATCGTTACGAACGGGTGTCGGGGCGCCCGGGCCTACTCGGACCCGAGTAGCTTGACCGCCGTATCCTGCGCCTCGAGCATTTGCCAGTAGTGTGCGCGGCGCAGGTTGCGCGATACCGTCGAGGCACTAACGCCAAGTTTTTCCGCCGCCGCGTCCTGCTGACCTTCTTCGATAACGGCATCGATGGTGCGCCACTGGGTGGCTGTGACCTGCATCAGCAACGTGTCATGCAACCCGTACAGGTGGCCAAGCAATGCATCGCGTGCCGGAAAGACCGACTTGAACGCGGTGAGCCGCAGGTACTTCGTGCTGCGTTCCTTGACCTGGTTGATGCTGTCGCGGGCCAGCAGGAACGCTTCGCCACCGGCAACATCGGACAGGGGCCGCCCGCCTGCCGCAGCCGGCAGGCCGGTCACCTCACCGATGCCGACACCGACCCACAGTGACATCGGCTGGAAAAGCCGTCGCAGGTCGAAGATCAGGCGCGGGATGTCACGGGGCCGGCCGGTCAGTGTCTGGAACTCATCCCATACCGTGACCGCATAGGGTGCCTGGATCAGTCCCAGCGACAGGTGTTTCGATGATGCCCAGGCCAGCTTGCGGTCGCGCAAACTGACAAAGTCCTGGATTTTTCGCGACCCCCGGACATCGATGATCAGGGCGGCCTTTCGTGCACTCATAAGTGCAATTTTCATCTATTGCACTAGAAAGTGCAATAAGTATGATGTAAAAATTAACATAACCGGTGTAAGTGCCCGGCTTTTGGCGTGGGACTACACGTTTTTCAGGTTTTGGTGCGGCCAGGGTGGCGGAACGCCGGTTGGGTTATTTGGGACAGCCGTCTCAACCTGGGGGCTCAGATATCGAGATTGGCGACCATTAGTGCGTTGCGCTCGATGAACTCCCGCCGTGGATCGACCTGGTCGCCCATCA
>JAHEKH010000137.1 GCA_024638445.1 Gammaproteobacteria bacterium
AGCGAAGAGGCGCTGGAACTGCATCACGAGACCGAGCATTACCTGGCAGCGCGCGCCGCAATCGACGGAATAATCGTCGGCTACGAGCGCAAAAATGCCGAGGTCATCAGCTTCAACAGCTCAAAATAAGTTTATTGTTTCCGGATGCGCCGGCTCCTGGTTTTCCAGCACGTCCCCTTCGAAATCCTCGGGATCTTCCACCCGATGCTCAAGGACCGCGGGTTCCGTATTCGCTACGTGAACTTTGCCCGGCATCCGGAGGCCCGCCCGAAGGTGGGGAACTACAACGGCCTGATCGTGCTCGGCGGGCCGATGAATGTCGATCAGCAAGACGCTTTTCCGCACCTGGCGTTCGAGGTGGAAGCCATACGGCAGGCCATGGACCGGGGGATGCCGGTGCTGGGCATCTGCCTGGGTGCCCAGCTCATCGCCCGGGCAAATGGTGCAACGGTAGCGCCCGGCCCGGCGCCGGAGATCGGCTGGTACGACATCGACTCCACCCCGGCCGCTGCCGATGACCCGGTGCTGGCGCCGCTGGCCGGACGGCGGCGGATATTCCAGTGGCACTCGGACGTGGCCGAACTGCCGGCGAACGCCGTGCACCTGGCGTCGTCGGCCGACTGCGCCAACCAGGCGTTTCGCATCGGTGAGCGAACCTACGGTTTCCAGTTCCACCTGGAGGTCGACCAGCCGCTGATCGAGCGCTGGCTGAATGTCCCGGTGCATCGCGAAGAGCTGGCCGACCTGCGCGGGCAAATCGATCCGGACGTCATTCGCAGCGAGACGCAGATCCACATAGCCGAGTCCTACGCGCTGGGTGAGGCCGTTTTCGGCCGCTTCATCGACCTGTTCGGGCTGCCGGCGCGGCGCCGGCTGTTGCGTCACCGCTAGCCGGCTCCGGCAAACCTGCCACGACCCTTGCGGCGCGGGGAGCTGCTCCGTACATTTACTTATCGGCACATCCCGGGCATGCCGGTACCCTTGTTCCTATGGTGGGTGGCCGGTACCACGGTCCCCGCAGGGGGGATGGTCTGAATCAACGTCGCGTGATCCGAATCCGTCGTGGCCTGGACGTACCGGTAGCCGGTGCGCCCGAGCAGCGTATCCATCCGTCGGAGGCGGTTGGGTCGGTGGCGCTGCTTGGGCGGGACTACCCCGGTCTGCGGCCCCAGTTGCTGGTCCAGCCCGGCAACCGGGTCACGGCCGGGCAACCGCTGGTGCGGGATCGTCGCCACAGCGATCTTTGCGTGGTTGCACCCGGCAGCGGACAGGTCAGCGCCATCCGGCGCGGCGCACGACGGCGGCTGACGAGTATCGCGATCGACATCGACGGGGACGAGGCGGTTGAGTTCCAGCGGCTCGACCCGGGTGGCGCCGATCCTGCCGCCGTTAAGGACCTGCTGCTTCGCTCGGGGTTGTGGACCGCGTTCCGCACGCGTCCGTTTTCCCGGATTCCGCCACCGGGCAGCGCACCCGCGGCCATCTTCGTGACCGCCATCGACACCAACCCGCTCGCCCCCAGCCCCGGGGTGGTGCTCGCCGATCAGCGTGAAGCGCTGGGCGACGGGCTGACGGCGCTGATGCACCTGACGGATGGCCGGATCTATTTCTGCCACGGCCCCGATTTTCGGACCGGTTTGCCGGACCTTCCCCGCCTGTTCGCAGCCGAGTTTCGTGGCCCGCATCCGGCGGGGCTGCCGGGCACGCATATCCATTTCCTGGAACCGGCCGGCAGCCAGCGAACGGTATGGCATATCGGTTACCAGGACGTGACGGCCATAGGCCACCTCCTGCGCCACGGCGAATTGAGGCAGGAACGTGTCATCGCCCTAAGTGGCCCGATGGTGCGGCAACCCCGGCTGATCAGGACACGCCTCGGTGCCAGCACCGATGAACTGGTGCAAGGCGAGCTGGAGCCCGGGCCCTGCCGCGTCGTTTCGGGACCGCTGTTGGCCGGTCACGCGGCCACCGGCGACGAGCGTTACCTCGGCCGCTGCCACCAGCAGATCGTGGTCCTGCCCGACGGCAGCCAGCGCGAGTTTCTCGGGTGGCTGGTTCCCGGCTTCGAGAAGTATTCGTCGATCGGTGCATTTGCCTCCAGCCTGTTACGCAATCGTCGTTTTCGGCTGTCCACGTCGCAGAACGGCAGCGCCCGCGCGATCGTCCCTATTGGCAATTTTGAAACCGTCATGCCCCTCGACGTGCTGCCGGTGCCCTTGCTGAAGGCGTTGCTGGTACGCGATGCCGGCAGCGCCCGCGAACTTGGCGCACTGGAGCTGGACGAGGAGGACCTGGCGCTGTGTTCCTTCGTCTGCTGCGGCAAGCACGACTATGGCCCCGCGTTGCGCGAGGTGCTGAACAAGCTGGAGCGTGACGGCTGATGCGTTTTCTCCGCCGTCAGCTGGATCGAATCGAACCCTGGTTCCAGGCCGGCGGCCGGCTGGCGCCTTTCAACGCGCTCTACGAAATGGTCGACACGCTGTTCTACACGCCGTCGGCTACCACCCGGGTTGCCCCACACGCCCGCGATGCCGTAGACCTCAAGCGGGTCATGATCATCGTGTTCATCGCGGTAATGCCCTGTGCGGTCGTCGGGATGTGGAATACCGGTTTTCACGCAAACGCCGCCATCGCCGAATTGGGCCTGCAGGGCGCCGGCGGCTGGCGGGGATTCCTGCTCGAGAGCCTGGGTATCGGCTATGACCCGGCCAGCGTATTTGCCTGCTTCTTTCACGGACTGCTGTACTTCCTGCCGATCTACATCGTGACAATGGCGGTGGGCGGCGCCTGGGAAGTGCTGTTCGCACTGGTGCGCGGGCACGAGGTCAACGAGGGCTTTTTCGTCACCTCGATACTCTATGTCCTGATACTGCCGGCCAGCACTCCGCTGTGGCAGGTTGCGCTGGGTATCACCTTTGGTGTGGTAATCGCCAAGGAACTGTTCGGCGGCACCGGCAAGAACTTCATGAACCCGGCACTGGCCGGCCGCGCCTTCCTCTATTTCGCCTACCCGGTGCAGATGTCCGGCGATGCGGTCTGGGTGCCGGTGGACGGCTACACCGGGGCGACCGCGCTTGCGGTTGCAGCCGAGAATGGCGTCGACGCAGTCATTGCCGGCGGCATCAGCTGGATGGACGCTTTCCTTGGCCCAATCCAGGGCTCGCTGGGGGAGACCTCGGCGCTGGCCTGCGTAATTGGCGGTCTGATCGTCGTTTATACCGGGGTGGCATCGTGGCGCATCATCGCCGGGGTCATGGGCGGAATGATCGCTACCGCCATCCTGTTCAATGTGGTCGGCTCGGACATCAACCCGATGTACGCAATGCCCTGGTACTGGCACTTCGTGCTCGGGGGTTTCGCGTTCGGAACGATGTTCATGGCAACAGATCCCGTATCGGCCTGTTCGACCAATGCCGGCCGCTGGATCTTTGGCCTGCTGATCGGCTTCCTGACGGTGGTCATCCGCGTGGTTAACGTCGCCTTCCCGGAGGGCATCATGCTGGCGATACTTTTCGCCAATATTTTCGCACCTCTGATCGACTACTTCGTCATCCGTGCCAACGTGCGGCGGCGGGAGCGTCGCGGTGTCTGACAAGACCAATGACATTCGCCAGACGCTGCTGGTCGCTCTCGGCGTCAGCCTGGTTTGCTCGGTCCTCGTTGCGACCGCGGCCGTCCTGCTGGAACCGCGCCGTGTGCAGAACGAGCAGCGGGCTATTCGCTACGACATACTCGACGTCGCCGGCCGGCTGACCGATGCCGTCGACATCGATTCTGCCTTTGACGCTATCGAAACCCGGCTGATTCATCTTGATAGCGGCGAGTACGCGGATCCGGGCGCCGACCCGGCTGCTTTCGATCCGCGCCGCGCTGCCCGCGACCCCGAGTTGGGGCTCGCCATCCCCGCCCATCTCGACGTGGCGCAGATTGACCGGCGCTCCCGGCTGGGACGCGTCTACCTGGTGCGCGAGAACGAAGAACTCGAGCGCATTGTTTTACCGATCCACGGTTACGGCCTGTGGTCGACGATGTATGGCTTCGTTGCCATTACCCCTGATGCCGGCCGCGTGCTGGCGATCAAGTTCTACGAGCATGCCGAGACGCCCGGACTCGGGGACCAGATCGACGATCCGGGCTGGCTGGCGTCGTGGCGGAACAAGCGGCTATACGACGACAGCGGCGACTTAGCGATCGAGGTGATCAAGGGTAGCGTGCGGCCGAATGATCCCCGCGCCGAACACCGTATCGACGGCCTGACCGGTGCCACGCTGACCGCCAGGGGGGTGAGCAATACCGTGCGGTACTGGCTCGGCGAGCATGGCTATGGGCCGTACCTGGCGCAGTTAAAAGAAGGGACAAACCAATGAGCGGACCCAGAGCCAGGACCCTGATCGAACCGATCGTCGACAACAACCCGATCACGCTCCAGATTCTCGGCGTCTGTTCCGCGCTGGCGGTTACGACCTCGCTGCTGCCGGCGTTGATTATGTGCATTGCGGTGATCAGCGTTGCCGCCATCGCCAATTCGGCAATCAGCGCGATACGCAGCGTGGTGCCGAAAAACATCCGGATCATCGTCCAGATGACGATCATTGCATCGCTGGTAATCGTCGTTGACCAGGTACTCAAGGCCTACGCGTTCGAAACGAGCAAGCAGCTGTCGGTCTTCGTGGGGCTGATCATCACCAACTGCATCATCCTCGGGCGCGCCGAGAGTTTCGCCATGCACAACCCCGTGATCCCGAGTTTCCTCGACGGCGTCGGCAACGGAATCGGTTACAGCCTGGTCCTGATCATCGTCGCCAGCACCCGGGAGCTGTTTGGCGCGGGAACGCTGCTCGGGTTCACGATCCTGCCGACGGTATCGGATGGTGGCTGGTACAACCCGAACGGACTGATGCTGCTTCCGCCCAGCGCATTCTTCGTTATCGGACTGCTGATCTGGGCCGTGCGCAGCTGGAAGCGTGACCAGGTCGAGCAACCGCAATTTCGCATTCACGAGGAGCAGGTGTGATGGGCGCCTACCTGGAGCTGTTCGTACAGGCCGCCTTCGTGGAAAACCTGGCGCTGTCGTTTTTTCTCGGCATGTGCACTTTCCTGGCCGTATCGAAACGAGTCGACACCGCCATCGGACTGGGTATCGCGGTCATCGTCGTGCAGCTGATCACCGTGCCGGTCAATCACCTGCTCTACGTTCATGTCCTGCGCGAAGGCGCACTGGAATGGGCCGGGCTGGGCCAACTCAACCTGAGCTTCCTCGGGCTGGTCACTTACATCGGGGTCATCGCGGCCATGGTCCAGATCCTGGAGATGACGCTCGACCGTTATTTTCCCGCGCTGTTCCAGGCGCTGGGCATCTTCCTGCCGCTGATCACGGTCAACTGCGCCATTCTCGGCGGCACGCTGTTCATGGTCGAGCGTAACTACACGTTCGGCGAAAGCGTCGTCTATGGCGTGGGCAGCGGCGTCGGGTGGGCGCTGGCGGTCATCGCGCTGGCCGGAATCCGGGAGAAAATGCGCTACAGCGACGTGCCGGAAGGGCTCCAGGGACTCGGGATCACCTTCATCGTCGTGGGCCTGATGTCCCTCGGCTTCATGAGTTTTTCCGGGATCCAGTTCTGATCATGGGCGGCATCAGCCAGATACTGTTCAGCGTGCTGTTTTTTACCGGCATCGTTGTGTCGCTGTCGGTGCTGATTCTCCTTGCCCGGTCCCGGCTGGTGCCGCAGGGCAAAGCGGAGATTCTCGTCAACGGGGAGAAGCGTCTCGAAGTAACGGTCGGCGACAAGCTGCTGGGGACGCTTTCGGGATCGGG
>JAHEKH010000138.1 GCA_024638445.1 Gammaproteobacteria bacterium
GCCGGTCTACAAGACCGTCGAAGTCACCAAGCTGGTCAAGCCGGCCACCACCCGCGAAGTCACGATTCCGGCCGAGTACGGCACGGTTAAAGTGAAGAAGCTGGTGTCCGCGGCCTCCGAGCGCCGCATCGCCATCCCGGCCGAGTACGAGACTGTCACCCTGACGGCGAAGGTCTCGGACGAAAGCCTGCAGTGGCGTCCGGTTCTGTGCGAAGTCAACATGACTGCCCAGAACGTGAGCGCACTCCAGGCCGCCCTGCAGAAGACTGGCTGCTGCCGCTGCGGTCCTAACCGCAACCAGTGCCAGGTCGACGGCATCATCGGTCCTTGCACCCTGCAGGCTGCGCGTTGCTACGCCAACCAGAAAGGCCTGCCTTCCGGTGAGAAGTACATCACCATGGAGATCATCCGTTCGCTCGGACTGAAGTTCTAAGTAACTTTCAGAACGATCTCAGGAAACGGCCACGTCGAAAGACGTGGCCGTTTTCTTTTGTCAGCGGCAAGCACGGCGGGCGGCCTCGAGGTTTGCCGGCGAGCCGCAGTCGAACCAGGCACCTTCATGCAGCTGGCCCCGCACCCGCCCATCGGCAATCGCGCGCCGCAGCAGCGGTGCCAGGGAAAACCGGCCCGGCCGGCAGTCAGCAAAGAGTTCCGGGTGCAGCATCGCGATACCCGAATAGGTCAGGCGCGCACCATCGTTAAGTACCCGGGTATCGACCAGCCCGAAATCACCGGCCGGGTTATGCGGCGGGTTAGGCACCATGACGAGGCTGGCCAGTTCGTCACCGGCCGGCTCTGCAATCAGGGTCAGGTCGAAATCCGTCCAGATATCGCCATTGAGCAGCAGGAAGGGTTGCTCGCCCAGCCGGGGCAACGCCCGAAAAATACCACCACCGGTCTCGAGCGCCTCGTCGCCTTCGTCCGAATAGTGGATTCTGACGCCATAGCGGTCGCCATCGCCCGCCTGGCGCACCAGCATCGAGCCGAGCCAGGCGGTGTTGACGACCACGTCCGTGACTCCGATGGAACCGAGCAGCCGCAGGTGACGTCCAAGCAGAGTCTCGCCACCGACCTGGAGCAGCGGTTTTGGCACAAAGTCTGTCAACGGCCGGAGTCTTTCACCACGACCGGCAGCCAGCACCATCGCCCTGGGGGTTTGTTTGAAGCCTCCCATGAAGTGTGCCATTGTAACGGCGCTTTGCGCCCAGTCGAGTTCCATCGATTCTTGATTAAACACGCTGCATCCCCCCGTCGAGATGGCGCCCGACCGGCGGGCCACGTCCGGATGCATTGGCTGCTGCTGATACCGGCCATAACCTGCCTGGCAGGACCGGCGCCGGCGGCCGAAAAGCCCACGCTGAACCTGGAAATGAGTCGCGTGCTGACCAGCCAGAAGGTACAGGTCAGCGCCGACCGGGCCGTGCTGTCGCTGGCCGAGGACTCCGTGTTTACCGGCGACGTCGAGGTGCAGTACGGCGAGCGGCGGATTATCGCCGACGAAGTCCGCTACGACCCCGGCACCGGGCGGCTCAACGCCAGCGGCAACGTGCGCTATGCCGACCCCCGGATCGAACTGACGGGTCGCCAGGGGGAATTTGAGACCGGCGACGCCACGGGCAATTTTGTCAGCGCATCATTCCGGCTGCCGCAGCAGGACGGCCGCGGTGAAGCCCAGCAGATCTGGACACCGGGTGACAATATCGTCGAGATGCGCGACGTCACCTACACGACCTGTCCCGTGGACAAGGATGACTGGGTGCTGTTAGCACCGCAGGTGCGACTCGACCGCGAGGCCGGAGTCGGGGTCGGGCGCAATGTCCAGATGCGGTTCAAGGGCGTGCCGATCGTTTATGCGCCCTACCTGTCGTTTCCGATCAGCGACAAGCGCAAGAGCGGTCTGCTGGTTCCCGACCTGGGCCGCAGCGAGCGCAGCGGGACGGACTTCAGTCTTCCCATCTACTGGAACATGGCGCCGAACTACGACGCCATCTTTACGCCACGCATTCTCAGCAAGCGCGGAACCCAGCTGACCACCAATTTTCGCTACCTGTGGCCACGCTCGAATGGCCAACTCGATGTCGACTACCTGCCCGATGACGACCTGGCCGGGCGCACCCGCTCCCGCTCACGCCTGCGTCACCAGACCCGCTTTGGCAACGGCTGGGGTCTCGATGCCCGCATCGAGCATGTCAGCGACGATGCGTATTTCGAGGACCTGGGCAGCAGTCTCGGCTCGGCCAGCCCCACGCACGTCGAACGCCGCGGCGACCTGCGTTACCGCAGTCGTTACTGGCGCCTGCTGGCGCGGGCCCAGGGATTTCAGACCCTCGCCGAAAACATTGCCGAAGAAAACCGGCCTTACGAACGGGTGCCGCAGCTGCTGGCCAACGGCAACTGGAACGACGTATCCGGTTTCAATGTCGGCCTGCGCGCCGAGATGGTGAACTTCCAGCGCCGTACCGGCACTACGGGTCTGCGTTTCGACTTGCGGCCGGACGTGAGCCTGCCGATCGGGGGACCGGGTTTTTCGATTACCCCCCGGCTGGAGCTTCGTCACACGCAGTATCAGCTGAGCAACCTCGGCGACGATAAGGACGATGCCCCCACGGTCACCGCCCCGATTTTCAGTCTCGACACCCGTGCCGTATTCGAACGGCCGGTCGGTGCCAATGCGGGCCTGACCCAGACCCTGGAACCGCGTCTGCAGTACACCCATATACCTTTCCGTAACCAGGACGACATCCCGGTATTCGACAGCGGTGAGCCTGATTTCAACAACGTGCAGCTGTTTCGCCAGAACCGCTTTACGGGTGGCGACCGCCTCGGCGATACCGACAAGGTCAGCATCGGCGTTACCTCGCGGCTGCTGAATTTTTCCGATGGCAGGGAGTACCTCACCGCGACGTTTGGCCAGGCACTGTTTCTCAGCAAGCGCGGCGTTTCGCTTCCGGGGACCGCGGCCCCGGAAGCGAACTCCTCGAATCTCATTGCCGAAGTCGGGGTGGATTTCAGCCGCCGCTGGAACGCCGACGTCGGATACCAGTGGGACCCCGAGGGCGCACAGGCCTCGAAAGCCGAGGTGCGGGTCCAGTTCCGGCCCGGGCCCGAGCAAATTCTCAACCTGGCCTATCGCTTCCGCCGCCAGGAGCTCGAACAATCGGACCTGTCCTTCGCCTGGCCGCTGTCGAAGCGCTGGAACCTGGTCGGACGCTGGAACTACTCGCTGCAGGACGACACCACCCTGGAACGATTCGCCGGGCTGGAATACGAGACCTGCTGCTGGGTTGCGAGACTGGTTTCGAGGAATTTCGTCAACAGCCGCGATGGTGAGCGTGATACGGCGCTGTTTACACAGATCCACTTCAAGGGGCTCGCGAGCATTGGCGGACGTGCCGATCTGCTGCTCGAAGATGGTATTCTTGGCTACCGCTCAGACTGACAGACCCATGAAAAAGCTCCATTTTCTCTTGCTTGCCGCCACCCTGGCGGCCGCTGCACCCGTGACCGCCCAGCTGGCGAGCGAGGGTGTGCTGCTCGACCGCGTTGTCGCGGTCGTCAATGATGGCATCGTCCTGCAAAGTGAACTCGACCGGAAGATGACCGTGTTTCGCCGCGGGCTCAGCGCCCAGGGCGTGACCCTGCCGCCTGAAGACGTGTTGCGTAACCAGGTACTCGAATCGCTGGTCATGGAACGAATCCAGCTACAGCGCGCGGAACGCCTGGGGCTCGAGGTTTCCGACGAAGAGGTCAACCGCTCACTGGCGGCACTGGCACAGCAAAACGGTGTTGCGCTCAGCGACCTGCCCGCCGCGCTGGCCCGTGAAGGACTCGACTATGGCCGCTACCGGGAAGACCTGCGCAAGGAGATGGTGCTGGAGCAGCTGCGAATACGAGACGTCGCATCGCGAATTTCCATTACCCGTGCGGAAGTAGAAAAGATTGTCGCGGACACCACGCCGAGCAACCTCGAGTTCGAAGTACAGCACATACTGATAGCGACCGGCTCCGACGCCACCGAGGAGGAAATCGAAGAAGCCCGTGAAAAAGCCGAAGAGCTGTACCGGCGCCTGGACGACGGTGCGGACTTTGGTCCCCTCGCTATCGCCTACTCCAACGCGCCGGGTGTACTGACCAGTCGCGGCAACCTGGGCTACCTGAAAGCCGACGCCCTGCCGTCGATTTTCGCCGATGAAGTGCGACGGATGTCGCCGGGCGAGGTGGCGCCGCCGGTGGAGAGCCCCAGCGGTTTTCACATCGTTCGTCTCAACGATATTCGCGGCGTCGACAAAGTCGTCACCCGCGAAAGGCTGGCGCGGCACATCCTGGTCGTACCGAACGAAGTCGTCTCGGAGGACGAGGCCCGCGACAAGCTGGCCGACATCCGCGAGCAGGTTCTGGCCGGTGCCGACTTCGCCGGGTTCGCCCAGGAAGTTTCCGAGGATCCGGGTACGGCCAGCGAGGGTGGTGAGCTCAGCTGGTCACCGCGCGGCACCTTCGTGCCGGAATTCGAAATGCAGCTCGACAGCATGGATAAAGGCGAGCTGTCGCAACCGTTTCGCACTGAGTTCGGCTGGCACCTCGTGCAGCTGCTGGACACCCGCGAACGCGACAGCACATTCGATGCACGCATGAACCAGGCCGCCCAGGCCCTGAGGGCGCGCAAGTTCGAAGAAGAGGCGCAAGACTGGCTGCGCCAGCTGCGCGACGAAGCGTATGTCGAGATCCGCCTCGGCAACAGCAGCTGAGACCCACCTGCCGCGCCTGGTACTGACCGCGGGCGATCCGGCGGGTATCGGTCCCGACCTGTGTGTCACCATTGCCCAGGCGGAATGGCCTGCTGCAATTGCCGTCGCCGGCGATCCGGCCGTACTCGCAACCCGCGCGCAAATGCTGGGCCTGCCGCTGGATATCCGGACTATCGACGCCAAAAACGCGCCCGAACGCCACCGGCCGGGCACGCTCCAGGTCTATCCGTGCCCGGTCAGCCAGCCGGTCACTGCCGGCAAGCCGTCGCCCGCGCACGCCCGGCCGGTTTTGCGCAGCATCGACCTGGCGGTTAGCGCCTGCCTTCACGACCGGGCCGATGCCATGGTGACGGCCCCGGTGGCCAAGTCGGTAATCGCGGATGCGGGATTCCCCTTCCGGGGTCATACCGAGTACATCGCCCTCGCCTGCGGTGGCGTCACACCGGTGATGCTGTTGTGCAGCGGGCCGCTGCGCGTCGCGCTGGTAACCACGCACATGCCGCTGGCCGACGTGCCGGGCGCCATCACGGCGGAACGACTCGACCAGACGCTGGCGGTGCTGCACGGTGACCTGGTCCGCCGTTTCCGGATCGCCGAGCCGCACATCCTGGTCTGCGGCCTGAACCCGCACGCCGGTGAATCGGGTCATCTCGGCAGGGAAGAAATCCTGGTAATCGAACCGGTGCTCGACAGGTTGCGACAATCCGGCATGCGGCTCACCGGACCGCTACCCGCCGACACCCTGTTCCTGCCCGAGCGCCTCAATGGTGCCGATGCCGTACTGGCGATGTACCACGACCAGGGGCTGCCGGTACTCAAGCACGCCGCTTTCGGCAATGCGGTCAACGTCACGCTCGGACTGCCGATCCTGCGCACGTCGGTCGACCACGGAACGGCATTCGATATTGCCGGTAGCGGCACAGCCAATGCCGGCAGCCTGGTGGCCGCGATGAAGCTGGCGCTAGAGCTGGCCTGAGCATGCCCGTCCGCAAACGCTTCGGCCAGCACTTCCTGCACGACCCCCGGGTTATCGAGCGCATCGTCGACACACTCGACCCG
>JAHEKH010000042.1 GCA_024638445.1 Gammaproteobacteria bacterium
TTGCCGGTTTCCGGTCGCCATCGGTGGGTTCAGAAGTCACAGCTGCTTAGTCGTTGTTTTGACTTGAACTTCAATTTCGCTTCGGGTTGCCGCATGAGAGCGGTAAGTGTGAAGAATTGCGTCAGTGCAGATTCTGACGGTGTCTGAGATCCGACGATCCCTATAATCGGGTTGCGTGTATGAGGGGAGTCAGGATGCGCTGGAAAAAGGGGAGACGAAGCCGGTATATCGACGATCGGCGGGGCCGTTCGGTTCGCCGTAGTGCCGGTATCGGTGGCGGCGCAGTCGTCCTGGCCCTTATCGCGGCGGTATTTCTGGGACAAAACCCGGTGGCGATCCTCGAGCAGCTCGGTGGCGCTGGTGGCGTCACAACGTCACAGGTGCCGGCGCAGCAGTCGGCGGCCAGCAACGAAGCGGCCGACTTTGTCTCGGTAGTATTGGCCGATACCGAGGACGTATGGAAAAAGCTCTTTGTGGCTCGTGGCGCACGCTACCAGCCCCCGGTACTGGTGCTGTACGAAAATGCCACCCGTACCGATGCCTGCGGCCTGGGCCAGGCGGCCGCTGGCCCGTTCTATTGCCCCGGCGATTACAAGGTCTATATCGATCTGAGTTTCGTTAACGAACTCAAACGCCTGGGCGCGCCGGGTGACTTTGCCTTCGCCTACGTCATTGCTCATGAGGTCGGGCATCACGTGCAGAACCTGGCCGGCACCGCCAAACAGGTTCGCGAGGCAAAATCGCGGGCGAGAAAGACCGAGCAGAATGCCCTGCAGGTTCGGATGGAGCTGCAGGCTGATTGTTATGCCGGTGTGTGGGCGCACCACGCGCATCGGGACCGCCAGGTCCTGGAGCACGGAGACATCGACGAGGGGCTTGCCGCGGCCGCCTCAGTCGGCGACGACCGGCTGCAGAAAGCGGCGGGCCGCCGAGTGCACCCCGAGTCATTTACCCACGGCACTTCCGAGCAACGCGCTCGCTGGTTTTATGCCGGTCTCGAGAGCGGCAATATCGATACTTGCGACACCTTTTCACAGCGGTTGAGCGATGTCCGCTGACAAGCCCTCGGTATTGGTCGTCGATGACGACAGCGCCATCCGCTCGCTTGTTCAGGCGACCCTCGGCCGGGCAGGCTACTGTGTCGAGCAGGCAGCCAATGGGCGTGCCGGCGTCGATCGGGTGCTGGCGCATCCGAACCGTTTCAGCCTCGTGCTCATGGACTACCGGATGCCCGAACTCGATGGTCTGGCCGCCACCAACGTAATACGGAAACAGGCGCCCGGCGTGCCGGTCGCGCTCATGAGCACCGAAAACGTCGATGTCGATCTGGTTGCGACCGGTATCAGCGCTTTCCTGCCAAAGCCCTTCGAGGCCGACGCGCTGGTTCAGTTCGTCAAGAATAACAGCGACAGTTAAACTGGCCGCGTGAGCGGAATTCGTTATAGCCGCCAGGTAACGCTGGCGGGATGGGGCGACTCAGGCCAGGCGCGATTGGCTGGCGCGCGGGTTTTCCTGGTCGGAGCAGGTGGGCTCGGTGTTCCTGCGGCAACCTACCTGGTCACCAGTGGGATCGGGACCCTCGTCGTCAACGATTTCGACGATGTCGACGAATCAAACCTTCCGCGACAGCCCCTGTACCGTCCGAACGACGTCGGCCGGGCAAAAGCTGCGGTCGTAGCCGACAGGCTCAAGGCGCTGAATCCCGACTGCCGTATTGAGACTGTCGATAGCCGTCTAAGTGAGGATGGTCTGCAGGAGCACTTCGACCCGGCTGACGTAGTGCTGGACTGCAGCGACAATTTTGCCACTCGTTTTGGCGTCAATCGCGCGTGCGTGGCTACGCGTACGCCGTTGGTGTCAGGAGCGGCAATTCGCTTTGAGGCTCAGCTTGCCGTTTTTCGCCCCGACCTGGATGGACCTTGTTACCGCTGTCTCTACGATGAGCGGGGTGAGGATCTCGAGGACTGTGCGGGGCAGGGCGTGATCGCCCCGCTGGTCGGACTGGTAGGCTGCGCGATGGCGCTGGAGACACTGAAGATCCTGGTCGGTCTGGGTACCGGGGAATACGACCGGCTGCGTGTTTTCGATGCACTCGCCCAGTCCTGGCGCACCTTCACATTCCGGCGGGACCCGCAATGCCCGGTTTGCCGGCTAGCGCAGTCCGCGCGCGAGCAGTAAGGCTACGGACGCAAACAGGGCGCCGGCTGCAAATGCCGCGGTGTGACCGGTCATCTGCCACAACAGCCCCGCCAGGACGCTGGCGATGAGCAGGGCCGCGCCGCTGGCCAGGTTGTAAAGGCCGAAAGCCGATCCGCGAATTCGGGCCGGAGCGGCATCCGCGATCATTGCCGGGATAACTCCGGCACACAGGCCGAGGTGCAGGCCCCACAACACTATCCCGGCAACGAGTCCGGCCGATCCGGGGGCCAGGGCAAGCACAACGTCGGCAAGGAGCAGGCACACGATACCGGGCAGCAGGAGCGCCCGCCTGCCAAAACGGTCCGAAAGCGTGCCGGCAGGGTAGGTGGCAGCCGCCGCAACGAGATTCAGTATCACGAAGACAAGCGGTATCGCGGGCAGCGGCCAGTCCAGTTCGGTGGCACGAAGAACCAGGAACCCTTCGCTGAACCGGGCAAGCGCGAGCACCACACCCACCCTGGTAAGCCGCCAGAACTCCACGCCCGGGGATTGCCAGGCAGTCCTGCTCGGGGATTGACGGCGGGGCGCTTCGCGCACACCCGCGACAAGCAGGAACACGCAGACAACGGCCGGCAGACTCGCGTACCAGAACACATCGCGGGGCCCGGCCGCGACCGTTGCGAGCAACAGCATGGCGAGCAGGGGGCCGGCGACTGCACCGGCGGTATCCAGTGCCTGGCGAAGACCGTAGGCCGAGCCCCGTTGGTTGTCCGGTACCAGGTCACCGACCAGGGCATCGCGCGGCGCTCCGCGGATACCCTTGCCTATGCGGTCGACAAACCGGATTCCGAGCACCGCTCCCGTGCTTTGCGCCAGCGCAAATGCGGGCTTGGTCAGTGCCGAGAGCAGGTAACCGCTCACCACCCAGGGTTTGCGTCTCTGGCTGCGGTCACTGAGCACACCTGATGCGACCTTTACGGCCAGGGAGACCGCTTCGGCAACCCCCTCCATAACGCCGAACAACAGCGGCCCTGCGCCCAGCGACAGGATGAACACCGGCAGAACCGCAAAAATCATCTCCGAGGACAGGTCCATCAGGAAGCTGACCAGGCCCAGGATCACGATTGACCGGGGCAGGGCGGTTTGGCCGGTTTTCATAGGGAGATTCTGCCAAAGTGCCTGTAGAATGCACGCCCCATGATTGACCAATTAAGAAATATCGCGATCATCGCCCACGTCGACCACGGCAAGACGACCCTGGTCGACCAGCTGCTGCGCCAGTCAGGGACGCTGGGCGCTCGTGCCGAAGTACCGGATCGCGTGATGGATTCCAGTGACCTCGAACGTGAGCGCGGAATCACGATCCTGTCCAAGAATACGGCGCTGCGCTGGGGCGATTACCGCATCAACATCGTCGATACGCCCGGGCACGCCGACTTCGGCGGCGAGGTCGAGCGCGTCCTGTCGATGGTCGACACGGTGCTGTTGCTGGTAGACGCAGTGGACGGACCGATGCCCCAGACCCGCTTCGTAACGCAGAAAGCGTTTCTTCACGGCTTCAGGCCGATCGTTGTCATCAACAAGGTCGATCGTGACGGCGCCCGGCCGGACTGGGTGCTGGACCAGACCTTCGAGCTTTTTGACCGCCTCGGCGGCACCGACGAGCAGCTCGACTTTCCCGTCGTGTACACCTCGGCCATTAACGGCACCTCGGGTACCGATCCTGGCGAGATGACCGAAGATATGGATGTACTGTTCAATACAATTGTCGAGCACTGCCCACCGCCGCCCGTGGATCCGGACGGCACTTTCCAGCTGCAGATCAGCGTGCTCGATTATTCGAGCTATATCGGCGCTATCGGTATTGGCCGTATCGCTCGCGGAAAGGCCCGGCGAAACCAGCAAGTCTCGGTGATCGACCTGGCGGGCCAGGTGCGCCAGGAAAAGATCGCCCAGATTCTCGGCTTCGACGGGCTCGAGCGCGTCGAGGTCAAAGAAGCCGGCGCCGGCGATATCGTCGCGGTCGCGGGTATCGATCATCCACAGATTTCCGACACGCTGTGCGACCCGGATCACGTCCAGGCGCTGCCGGCGCTGACGGTGGATGAGCCCACGATCAGCATGACGTTCGAAACCAACACGTCTCCCTTTGCCGCGCGCGAGGGACGTTTTGTTACGAGCCGCCAGATTCGCGAGCGCCTGATGCGTGAGGCAATGCACAACGTCGCCCTGCGCGTCGAGGACACTGAGGACCCGGAGAAGTTCAAGGTGTCCGGCCGCGGTGAGTTGCACCTGGCGGTACTGATCGAGACGATGCGCCGTGAAGGTTATGAAATGGCCGTGTCACGGCCACAGGTGGTCGTGCGCGATAACGACGGTGTACGCGAGGAGCCCTATGAAAGCGTCACTGTCGACCTGGAGGAGGGTCACCAGGGTGCCGTCATGGAAGCCCTGGGGGAGCGGGGTGGAGAGCTGGAAAACCTGGTCCCCGACGGCCAGGGCCGGGTGCGACTGGACTACCTCATACCGGCACGTGGCCTGATTGGTTTCCAGACGGAGTTCCGAACCCTGACCTCCGGAACCGGCCTGCTGCACCACGTGTTCGACCACTATGGCCCGGTCCATGATCGCCAAATCGCCCGGCGTGCCTCGGGGGTGCTGATTTCCAAGGGGCGTGGCAAGGCGCTGGGCTATTCGCTGGCCAACCTGCAGGAGCGCGGCCGGATGATGGTCGAACCGGGTGAAGAGGTTTACGAAGGCCAGATTGTGGGCATCCACAGCCGCAACAATGACCTGACGGTCAACCCTTTAAAGGGCAAGCAGCTGACCAATGTTCGTGCGGCAGGCAAAGACGAAAACGTGCAGCTGTCTCAACCGGTCCGGTTTACGCTGGAGCAGGCGATGGAGTTTATCGACGATGACGAACTTCTCGAGGTTACGCCCGCCAGCATGCGGCTACGGAAACGTTTTCTGCTCGAGCACGAGCGCAAGCGTGCATCAAGGGAAGCGGGTGGATGATTGTCGAGCAGGTCTGGACGGCTAATGCTTACCGGAATTTCAACTACCTTGTAGCGTGCGAGGAAACCGGTGAGGCCCTGGCAATCGATCCACTCGATTACCGGCGATGCCTGGCTGTTGCCAAACACCACGGCTGGGAGATCCGCCAGGTACTCAATACGCACGAACACGGCGACCATACCGGAGGCAACCGCGGGATGATTGCGGCCACCGGGGCAAGACTGCTGGCTCACCGCGACGCCGCCATTGACGGTGTCCAGCGCGGCCTGGTCGCCGGCAATGCGGTCCGTATCGGCAAGACTGTCGAGCTGGAGGCGCTCGACACGCCCGGCCACACGATGAGCCACGTTTGCCTGCTTGCTCACGCCGACCGGCCAGCGCTGTTTTGCGGCGATACTTTATTTAACGCCGGCGCCGGCAACTGCCATAACGGCGGTCACCCGGAAGCGCTATACACGACGTTCAGCGGGCAGCTTGCGAAACTCGCGGACGAGACGCTGGTGTACCCCGGCCACGACTACCTCGCCAACAATCTCGCATTCACGATGGACCGTGAGCCGCATAATGAAACCGCGGGAAAAATGCTGGCACAGGCCCGGGAGCAGGATCCCGATAACGCATTGGTCACCACGCTGGGCCTGGAAAAACAGATCAACGTGTTTTTTCGTCTGCACAACCCGGAGGTCGTCGAACGCCTGCGCGAGAACTTTCCCGGTCTCGGCAACGACGAGCGCGATATTTTTCTCAGGCTACGCGAGTTGCGTAACGCCTGGTAACGGCGAGACACGTGTGCGGACAACGCCCAGGAGCGGCTTCCAGCCGTGATACTGGCGACTGGAAGCCGCTCCTGCGAATTCTCTCGGTTACTGCTTGCGGAATCTCAGCGTCATCCGGTTGGATTCTCCGATTGCGATCATCTTGTCGCGCAGCTCGGGATCCTCACGGCTGGTAGCCAGGGTCGGCGGCAGTCGCCAGACGACATCTTCCACCCCAGGCTGGTCCTTGGGGTTCTCGTTAACCGCCGACTCGGCGACAAACTCGAAGCCGGCAGCCTCGATCGTTGCGATTAGCGCATCCTTTTTCAGGTAACCCTTGGAGCCGTCCGCCCAGTCATCCGGGGCGTTGTCCGGAGCCTGGTGTTGCACGACGCCAAGAATACCGCCGGGCTTGAGCACGCGATGAGCATCCGCAAGGGCATCGGTCATGAATCCGCCCTGGCTCTCGAAACGGTTGAGGTTATGCATCGCACGGATGAACAGGACGGCATCCGCCGTACCGGCATAATCGTCCGGCATGGATCCAAAAACGAAGGCTGTAACCGGGGCACTGTCTTCGTCACGCCATTTCATGGCGCTCGCGGTCCAGTCAGCAACCCACGAATCCTTGCTGTCGATGAACTCCTGCGAGAAAAAGCCGAACAGCGGAAAGATGCTCTTGGAGTAATCAGCGCCGATGAGATGCCCGTCCGAACCGAGATAGGGCAGCAACAGCTTCGTGTACCAGCCACCGCCCGGTAAGGCCTCGACCACGGTCATACCGGGCTCGATGCCGAGAAATTCGAGTGTTTCGGCAGGATTTCGCGCAGCATACCGGGCCTGGACCTCCGCGGTTTGCGCTGCGAGGATCTCGGGCAGCCGGGAGCTCTTCTCGACCGGCATTGCGTCGCTGGCGGAGCTCTCCGCGGGAGCATCGGGTACGGTCGGATCGCAGGCGGCGATCAATGCTGCGGCGGTCATCAGGGCGATAAGCTTTTTCATGGATTCGGGTCCTGTAGGCGGGATCGTCGCACAGTGTACCCGGTGCCGGTTGCGATTCAACCGCTGGCGCAGCCTGCGGAAACTGCTAGGCTAACGTGCATGGAATCCGGGCGTAAAAAGAAACCTAAGAACGACCTGCCGATGGTCGACGATCCGGGCCGGCTGGCCGGTTTACGGTGGTGGTCGGAAGAAGTCTATGCCGATTTTCGGGCGCTGCAGGCCGGCGAACTCAGCCGGGACGAGTTTCGCGGCAAGTACCTGCGCACCCGGGCGATCCTCGACCTGGACATGACCGGCTTCACCCAGAGTTCGATGCAGGAAGGCCAGATCGACAGCCTGCTGAGAATTTTCGATATTCAGAAAATCGCTATCCCGGTGCTGGAACAGTCGGGTGCAGGCCTGGTACGGGCCTTTGCCGATGACCTGGTGGCCCTTTTCGATAACACCCACCAGGCAGTCGAGGCGGCATTCGAGATTCATCGCCGCGTCGGCGTTTTCAATTCCGACAGCACCCGCGAGGTCCATACCGAGTGTTGCATCGGTATCGGTTTTGGTGAGGTCTACGCGATCGGTAGCAACCTGGCCCAGGGCCGGGAAATGAACCTGGCGGCGAAGCTGGGAGAAGACATTGCGCGCGGTGGGGAGACGCTGCTGACAGAGCAGGCTTACCACGCTTTAAGCAGCCGATCCGACGTCGAGTTCGAACGGCAGCTGCACGATGAACTCAATGTACGGTTCTACCGCGTGCAGCGCTCAGGACCGCGTACGGGCGGCGACGACGTAGAGTAATTCCAAGCCAATCGTGGCGGCAGCCAGCGCCGTGATTTCGGCCGGATCGTAGGCCGGTGCCACCTCCATCACGTCGGCAGCAACGATATTGTGCGTTGTCATGCCCCGCAGGATTTGCAGCAGCTTGTCGGTGGAAATCCCGCCGACGACGGGCGTGCCCGTGCCCGGCGCGTAGGCAGGATCCAGGCAGTCGATATCGATACTCAGATAGACCGGCCGGTTGCCGACACGCTCGTGAATCCTCGCGATGGCGTCGTCCGCGGAATGGTCGTTGACCCAGGAGGCGTCGAGTACGGCCAGCTCGTGAGACCCGGTATCGAATTCAGTGCGGATGCCGAGCTGAATGCTGGTGGTCGGGTCGAGCAGCCCCTCCTGCAAGCCACGATGGAACATCGAGCCGTGATAGAACTCGAGATCGCTCTGCTCGGTATCGGTATGGGCATCGAAGTGCACCAGCGCCACTTCCCCGTGAACCTGCGCTGTCGCCCGCAGCAGCGGCAGGGAGACAAAATGATCGCCGCCGAAGCAGAGCAGGAACTTGTCGGCAGCCAGCACCCGTGCCGCGTGACGTGTCGTGGTTTCCACCATGTCCGCACTGTCGCCGTCTGCGTAGTCGAGGTCGCCGTAGTCGATCACGTTGATCGACGAGTCGAGGGCAAATTGCCAGGGCCAGCGCCTCTTTTCCCAGCGCAGCTGGGCAGACGCCTGCCGAATGGCGCCCGGGCCAAACCTTGCGCCGGGGCGGGCCGAAGTGCCCAGGTCATAAGGCACGCCCATGACCACGGCATCGACATCATCATCGAGCTGCCGGCCCAGGGGCAGGCCGGCAAAACCGAACACGTTGGCGTACGTGCTCGAGCCGGCCCCGGTCAGGTCCGAGTCACCCATCGAATGAGCCTGCTAGTCCCAGCTGTAGCTGTAGGTCAGGCCAATAGTGCGAGGCCGCTTGGGACCGAAAAAATGCGACGGTAAAACGCCACCGTTGTTGTTCAGTCCGTCCCAGGTGAATTCATCGGTCAGGTTCTCGATGTAGAGCTTTACGGCCCAGTTGTTGTTGGACTCGTAGCCGAAGCGCAATGAGGATTCCGTGTACGAATCGATCATGGTGCTGGACAGACCTTCGAAACCGCCGCCGCGCTCGGATTCCCAGAACGCCTCGAGGCTGCCTACCCATTCACCGTTGGCTGCAGGCCAGTGGCCGTTGAGCACGAGTGCTCCGGAGAAGTCGGGCGCCCAGAACAGGCTGCTGCCCTCGCAGCCACTGGCATTTTCCAGGCCACAGATGCTCTGCAGCTGCGTCGCTTCCGTATCGAGCCACGACAGGGCCGCATAGACATCGTAGTTGTCCCCCAGCCGGGCCGTGATCGAGCCCTCCAGCCCCTTGCCGTCGACCTGTCCGACGTTTTCGACCGTTGCGGCGCCACCGTCGAATACCACGACCTGCAGGTCCTTGTAGTCGTAAAAGAATGCGGTCAGGGCCACATCGGCCTGGCCATCGAACACGGTGTCCTTGTAGCCAAATTCCCAGGAATCGACCGTCTCCGGGTTGAACGTGTTGGGTCTGAATCCGTCTGCCTGGCTGGCATCGTCGAGTCCGCCGCCGACGCCATCGCCGTTAGCGTCGACCAGCGCAAAGCTGCCGAATCCGCCCGACTTGAATCCCTCTGTGTAGCTGCCGAACAGCAGGGCCGTGTCGGTAGGCCGGTAACGGGTGACGAAACGTATTGTCGTATCGTCCCAGCTCTTCGTGTCCGAAATATCGCCGTCAGTGGCAAACGTATAGGCCCAGTAGGCACCGAGATCGCTGTCCGGTACCGGCACATTGATCGTGAAGTCTTTTTCGTCGTCGGTGTAACGTACCCCGAGACTGAAATCGAGGGTGTCGCTTGCGGCAAGCGTCAGATCGACGTAACCGGCCCAACCCGAATAGTCGCCCACGATGCGGCCCGTTTCTGTCAGCAAGCCGTCGGCGGCAGGGCTGAAGGGCGAGCCGTAATAAGCGTACAGGTCCTCGCAGCCGGTAAAGGTCATGCCGTAGTTGTAGTAGTACCCGTAGTACTGGCAGAAGACATCCTCGATGCCGGAAAAGCGGAATTTGGTGTCGATACTTTCGTTATAAAAAGACACGCCCGCGTACCACGAAAACGGTCCGTCGGTGTTCGAGGTCAGGCGAAATTCCTGTTGGAAATAGTCGCCTTCCTGGTCCTGCCGATAGTTATTGATGGTAATCGGCAAGCCATCATAGTCTTCGTTATAAAAATAGTCGTGATCCTTGAACCCGGTATTCGAGGTCAGCGTCATGTTCTCGAAGTCGTAGTCGAAGCGAACACCGAGCGTGAGAATGTCGGCATTGTCGTCATCGCCACCCGACTGGTCGCTGTCGACGTCCTCCGATCCACCGCGTGGTGCAGCGGCCCCGGTCGCAGCGACGAAGGTGTCCCAGATATCGCCGGTGTCGATCGCACGGTAGACCGATCCCGATTGCTCACGGGACTCGAACTCGGCCGTGGTGTACACCGACAGGGCGTCCTTCTGGTAAGTCGTGCTCCAGCGGATGGCACCTTTATCGTGCTCGATCAGGTCGTCGCCGTTGGAAAAGTTCCTGGCAAAGCCGTCTTCCATCGAGTAGTAGCCGGCAAAGCGCATGGCAAAATTGTCGTTGACGGGCACATTGACAGCGCCTTCGCCTACGAAGTGTCCGCTCTCGCCCGCATCGAGTTCCAGGTAGCCGCTGTTGCCACCATCGATTTCAGCCCGCTGGGTGTGTACGCTGAAGGCACCGCCAATCGAGTTCCGGCCGAACAGGAAACCCTGTGGCCCACGCAGGATTTCCGAGCGCTGCATGTCATAGAGGCTGGTAACTGCGGAACCGTTGCGACCTTCGTACAGATCGTTCTTGAAGAATGCCGCTGACGGATCGCCGCCGACACCGAAATCCTGCGTCCGTATTCCCCGAACGCTGATCGCATCGATAAAGCTGTCCTGGCTGTTGCCGGTTACGCCAGGCGTGAACGACACGAGATCCTTGACGTCGTTGAGGTTAACTTCGCGGGTAAAATCTCCGGACAGTGCGGTGATCGCGAGAGGTACATCCTGCACCGACTCCTCACGCTTGGTTGCGGTGACCAGGACCTCCTCGAGCTCCTGCGCATTGCCGGAAGATGCGACGCAGGTGCCTGCGATTGCCGCTGTTACGGCTTCAGCGAGGCGGGAGCGGCGGGCCAGGTGGAAACGTACCGGCGGACGGATCGTTTGCAGCTTCACAGGATCACCTCTTGGTCTGAATCTTATCGCAACGATAGTGTTGGGTTTACCCAATAAAGTCAATCAGGTCAGCCTACTTAGGCGCCGACTTCAACCCCGTTACTTATCAGCTCTGAACGCATGGGTCCGAGCCGGGCGGCATACTTCCTCCAGCGGCCAACCGACCGTGTGTGTACCGGCTGGCGGACCTGTACCGCGCTCGCTGTTGAGACGGCTGATTCCTGTCGATGAAACTCGAGGCACGCCTCTTCCCAGGGCAGCTCGAGGTACCTGAGCAGTGTCTCGACCGCAGGGCGCAGGTTGGCAACCGTCTGTTCGTAAGAGATATCGAGAAAACGATCCGGAAACCGCTCACGCCAGCGGTCCATCAGCTGCCGGTAACGAGCGTGATGCCGGGCCATTTCCTGCTGGTCGTACGAGTGCAGGTAAGCATCGGCAAAAAGCTGCTTGTAGCTGGCGAAGCAGGCGTCCATGGGGTCTCGGGTCAGGTGAACGATCTTCGCGTTGGGCAACGCCGACAGGATCAGGGGGATCATCAGGTAATTCTGCGGCAGCTTGTCGATAAAGCGCGGGGCATCGCCCTGCATGCGTTGGGTCGTTTCGAGGTAGAGAGTTCCCAGTTTTCCGGGATCGAGCTCCTTTGCAGTGGCAAACATCGCCGCCGAGAATCGTTTTGGATCGGTGTGGTTGCCCAGCCGCCTGATGGCCAGCCCGAACTGCTGCAGCTCGCCAGCCGAATGAACCTGCGAGTGGCTGGCAATGATGCGCTCGATCAGCGTGGTACCGGTACGCGGCTGACCAAGCACAAAAACAGGTTTTACCGAAGGATTGCCGTCGCCCGACAGGTCGCCGGGATGGTAGTGCGCTTCGAGATACTCGAACATTTCCTTTTCCGCCGCTTCGTCGTAGTCGACGGTCGACCGGCGCGCCCGTGCCCCGGCCTCGAAAGCCGCGAATGCCGGGTCCCATTGCTCGAGGTCCTCGTACTCTTTGCCAATTGCATAACAATAAAATGCAGCTGCCCGGGGATGAAGTCCGGGTGTGCTCAACAGCTGCTGCATCTCGCGGATATGGCCTTCGTCTGTCGCCCGGCGGGCGCCGGCGAGGGCCCAGTGGGCCTGCGGGCTGTTCGGCTGCAGTTTGACGATGTCGCGGTACACCTCGTCCGCGTCGCCCGTCTCACCGTGATAGACCAGGTTGTTCGCGTAGTTGAGCATGAAAGGCGGGTGCCGGGGCTGGTGGCCGACCGCACGCTCAAACCACAGGCGTGCCTGTCCGTAATCTCCCATCAGGGAATACACAGTGCCGAGGAGATCTTCGACGATCGGCTCCTCGGTCACGTGCCGCAGAGCCTCCTCCAGCGCGAAATCTGCGCGGTTGACCTGGCCCTCGCTCATCAGCAGCCTCGCGAGCTGGGCCCAGGCCGCCGCATGATCCGGCTGCAGTTTGGTGACCGAGCGAAAAGCGCTGAATGCCGTTTTTCGTTCCCCCGCTTCGAGTGCGACGAGTCCGACCAGGAAGTGGGCCGGAACCACGTCAGGACTGCGCTGCAGGACCGTTTTGCAGCATTCGGTGGCCTCCGCGATCCGGCCCTGGTTGAGCGCACGAAATCCCGCCCGGAGCAGTTCCTGGTTCGAGCGTTTGCCCGGGTCGGGTGTATCCTGTTTCATCTGGCGGCGTTACTTTCCTGATCGGGTGACGGCGTCTACCTATTGTAACGGTTGTTACGCGGCGGACTCTCCCATGCCAGACATACTGAGCAGCAACCCTGCCGATGTAGTACGCAAGAAATCGCTGGGACAGACCGACCTGGTCCTGTTTACCGTCTCGGCCATCATGCTGCTCGAGACGCTGACAGCCGCAGCCTCGATTGGTGCGTCGAGCGTATTCTGGTGGCTGTTCCTCGGCGTCATATTTTATATACCGTTTGCCCTGATCTGTGCCGAGATGGGTTGTGCCTACCCCGAGCAGGGCGGTATTTATGCCTGGGTACGCGATGCCTTCGGCGGACGCTGGGGCGCGCGGGCAAGCTGGGGCTACTGGGTGAACACCGCGGTCTGGCTTCCGGCGATCAATATCCTGTTTGCCGGAATCTTTGCCCAGCTGTTCATGCCGGACCTGTCGCTGCAATTGCAGATCGTGATGGGGATTGTGCTGCTTTGGATTGCGGTGGGACTCAATGTGGTAACGCTCGATATCGGCAAGTGGATTCCCAATGTCGGCGCGGTCCTGAAAGTTGCTGTTTTTCTGTCACTGATCGGCGCGGCGTGGGTCTACACACGAAATCACGGGATGGCCAATCCCCTGAGTCTTGAAACATTGCGCCCCGACTGGCGTGGAGCCGCTCAGTACATTCCTGCGATTATCTACGGCATGCTGGGGTTCGAACTGATCAGCGCCAGCAGCGAGGAAATGAAGCACCCGGAACGCGACGTTCCGCGCGCCGTATTTACCTCGGGTGTAATTATTATCACGCTCTATACGCTGGCAACGATGGCGGTGCTGGCAGCGCTGCCGGCTGGGGAAATCGATCTCGTCGAGGGCCTGCTGGACACCCTGCACAAGCTGCTTGGCGACTCCGCCGTTGGCCGTGGCGCCGCCATGCTGCTGGGCATCTTTGCGCTGTACAGCTTCTTTTCCAACGGCGTCACCTGGACACTGGGCTGCAACCGGGCGGCCGCCGAGGCCGGCCAGGAGCATGAATTGCCCAAACTCCTGGCCCTGGAGACCCATCGCGGTACGCCGGCGGGGGCGGCGATAACCATGGGCCTGGTCGGCACGGCGGTGCTCGTGCTCTACGGATTCATGGCGGGTTCGAACGAAGACCTGTTCTGGTCCCTGTTTGCCTTCAGCGCCGTGATATTTCTCCTGCCATACCTCGGCATGATGCTGGCCTTTGTCCGCTTGCGAACCCGTGACCCGGATCACCCGCGGCCTTTTTCCATCCCTGGCGGCATACTCGTAGCAAAACTGCTGGCGTGGACCTGTTTTGGGGTACTCAGCGGGGCCATTGTCCTGTTTATCTATACGCCGGGTGAAGGTATCCAGTGGCCCGTGCTGCTCGGTGCCGCGGCGTTAATTACTCTGGGCGAGGTTGCGATCCGGGTCGCGGAAAAGCAGGCGACGATCGGGCCGGACAATCAGGGAAAAACCGCATCCTCCGGCGGTGTGTCGACGACGGGCGACTGAGCGTCGGAGCCGGCGGAGTTTTTGCCTCCTGGCAGTGTCTCGGGCGGCAAAGATTCCAGGTGCAGGCCACGCAATGCCTCCGAGGTGTCGAGAATCAATGTTTCTTTATCGCCAAAGTGAATGATGACCTGTCGTGGCGAGGGCGCGATTGGGTACATCAGATCGATTACCCGCGCCTCGCCAGGGGCCAGGGTCAGCGGCAGTTCAGTCTGCCGCTTGAGAATCTCGCTGTTCACCCTGGCGTTGTTGACGCCGCGAGCGATGCCGCCAAACATGACAACGGGAGCGGCGTAAATAGCGCCAGCCGCTACCGGTGCCAGGAACGCGGAACTGGCGGAGCCCGCCAGCACACCCAGCACTGATTGCAGCGCGACATAGGTGCCGGCAACAGCCAGACCCGTTCCGGTTGCAAACATGCCGACGCCGCTCATGCCCGCATAGACGGGAATGTCGGCAGCCTCATAGCGCCTCGCGGTATCGCGGGTCCCTTTAACTAGCTTGTCGCGGTTCAGTCCGCGACTAATGACGGTTCCCAGCGAATCGACCACGGATACCTGCGTGATGACCAGGGTCTGATCGGACAGGTTGCGGACGCTGAACAGGTACTCGTCCCAGTCGGCATGCTCGACCCACGAGCCGGGCCCGTCACGGATGATCACCCACTCGAGATGTGCCTCCAGTCTGTCGCTGGCGGCCGACGCCAGGGCCGGGGCAACCGGTTGGGGCAGGGGCTCTTTCAGCAGCCTGGTGTTGCTGCAGCCGGCGAGGGTCAGCGCAGCGGCCAATAAGATCAGGCGGACGGTCATGGCAGGTCCGGCAACTTCGGTTGCGGAAAGTCTACCAGCCAAAAAAATCACGTTTTCTCAGTAGCTTGCGAAACTCTGACGTGTCACCCGGCCTGGTCGTATCCCATGACGGACTTTGCTTCCAGGAAGTCTTCGAAGGCATACGGTCCCCATTCGCGCCCGTTGCCCGATTGCTTGTAGCCGCCAAATGGCGCCTCGAAATCGCCGTCGGCCCCATTGATATGGACCATGCCGGTCCGTAGCCGCCTGGCGACTCGCCGTGCCCGTTCGAGGCTTCCCGACTGGACGTAGCCGGACAGGCCATAGACCGTGTCGTTGGCGATTTGCACCGCTTCTTCCTCGTCGTCGTAAGGAATAATTGCCAGCACGGGTCCGAAGACTTCCTCGCGGGCTATGGTCATGTCATTGGAGACGTTGGTAAATACCGTCGGGCGCACGTAATAGCCGGTTTCCAGGCCTGCCGGCCGGCCCGGACCACCGGATACCAGCTCGGTTTTCTCGTTGAGCGCCTGCTGGATCAGCCGCTGGATCTTGTCGTATTGCGTCCGGCTGACGACCGGACCCATCCGGGTGCCTTCGGCTTTCGGGTCACCAACCTGCATGCGCTCGGCAACGCGACCCGCAATTTCGGCTGCCTCTTTCATGCGGTCGCGCGGCACCAGCATTCGCGTCGGGGCATTGCAGGATTGCCCGGTGTTGGAGAAACAGTTGTAGACACCCGACTTCACCGCCGCCTCGAGATCTGCGTCGTCGAGAATGACGTTCGCGGATTTTCCGCCCAGCTCCTGTGCGACTCGTTTCACGGTGTCCGCGGCCGCCTTGGCCACCAGGACACCCGCACGGGTCGAGCCGGTAAAAGACATCATGTCGACGTCGGGGTGCGCCGACAACGGTGCTCCGGCATCAGGCCCCGTGCCATTGACCAGGTTGAAGACTCCCGCCGGAACACCGGCTTCGTGCAGCATTTCGGCGAACAGCAAACCGGACAGCGGTGCAATTTCACTCGGCTTCAGCACCATCGTGCAGCCGGTCGCCAGCGCCGGGGCAACCTTGCAGGCGATCTGGTTGATCGGCCAGTTCCACGGCGTGATAAAACCACAGACCCCGATCGGCTCTTTCAAAACGACACTCGCGCCGACGCGTTCCTCGAATGCATAGTTTTTCAGGGCCTTCATTGCAAAATACAGGTGCGCCTTTCCACAGGCAGCCTGTGAGCGCGTCGCAAGCTTCATCGGGGCACCCATCTCGTCCGAAATGACCTGGGCCATTTCGTCATATCGCTCGTTGTACACCTCGAGTATGCGGCCGAGCAGGGCGAGGCGCTCTTCACGAGTCGTTTGCGAAAAACTGTCGAAGGCATTGCGCGCCGCCTTCACCGCGCGATCGATGTCCGTCGCATCACCCAGCGCAATCCGCGCTATGGGACGCTCAGTTGCCGGGTTAATTACGTCGAGTGTTTCCGTTGAATGGGGTTCGACCCATTCGCCGGCAATGTAAAAGCGGGTGCAGTCTTTCATCGTGGCAGTCCGGTTAGCTATCGGCGGGCTGCTATTATAGGCCGGCGCCTATGACCACTGGCTATATTGACTCCTATTATTCCGCGTCCGCTCCTCTGCCGGCGCAGCGCGATGCTTTATCCGGGTCGGTCGAAACTGATGTTGCAGTCGTCGGCGGCGGTTTTACCGGCCTGTCGGCGGCACTGCACCTGTCCCGCCGCGGTTACCGCGTTGTTTTGCTGGAGGCGGAGCGGGCCGGCTGGGGTGCCTCAGGACGCAACGGCGGGCACGTGGGCATCGGGCAACGCAGGGACCAGGCAGAGCTCGAAGCACTGGTCGGGGAAGAACACGCCCGGGGTCTCTGGGCCCTGGGACTCGAAGCCGTTGGCCTCGTCCGTGACCTGATTGCCGATCACGGCATCGACTGCGACCTCAAGCGCGGCATTCTGCACGTTGCGGCGAAACCGGCGCACGCGGAGGAGTTGCGTGAGTATTGCCGGCTGCTGCAGCAACGCTACGGCTATGGGGCCACCCGGTATGTCGATCGTGAGGAAACCCGGCAAATGCTCGGGACCGGTCGTTACCACGGTGCCCAGCTTGACCGCGATGCGGCGCACCTTCATCCCCTGAAGTATGCGCTCGGCCTGGCCAGGGCGGCGGAAAAGGCGGGGGCCACCCTTCATGAGGCCAGTCGGGTTACGCGGATAGACCGCGCTGAAGGCCTGACGGTTCACACGAGCGGCGGCGAGGTGAGGGCCAAACGGGTCGTGCTCGGCTGCAACGGCTATCTCGGTGGTCTCGACAAGCGTGTCGCCGGCATGATCATGCCGATCAACAATTTTATTCTCGCAACCGAGCCACTCGGCGGGGAACTCGCGCGTGAACTGATCCGTGATGATGTTGCCGTCGCCGACACGCTGTTTGTCATCAACTATTGGAAACTCAGCGCCGATAACCGGCTGTTGTTTGGTGGCGGCGAGAACTACACGCGGCGCTTTCCGCGCGATATCAAGGCATTCGTGCGCAAGTATCTCCTGCGGGTTTATCCGCAGCTGGCCGATACGCGCATCGACTACGCCTGGGGCGGAACCCTGGCCGTAACGATGAGCCGAATGCCGAGCTATGGCTGTCTCGATGGGAATGTTTACTATGCGCAGGGATTTTCCGGTCACGGCGTGCCGACCGCGACGCTGGCCGGGGCGCTGATTGCAGAAGCCATCGACGGCGACCGCAGCCGGTTCGACCTGTTTGCCAGGCTGCCCACCCGCCGGTTTCCCGGTGGTACGTATTTGCGCTGGCCAGGCCTCGTTGCAGGAATGGCATGGCATTCACTACTCGACAAGTTGTAAGAGGTGGATTGGCACTGCCGGCATTTGCGTCAGAGGGTGCCTGCGCGGCCGGTAATCGAGGGCAATCTCAGTAGCGGCTGGTGGCGCTGGAAGGGAGGCTGTCAGATGACATCGTCGCGGCGAAGCGCTGCGAGGGTGCCCGGGTCATAGTCCAGCAGCCGGGCGAGCACGGTCTCGGTATCGGCACCCAGCAGTGGGGGTGCGCCAGCGGGGTCACCGGTGCTGCGGCTGTAGCGAATCGGACTCGCCCCCAAGGGCAGGGAGCCAGCCTCCGGATGCGCTGTTTCAGTCAACATCCCACGCTGCTTAACTTGTTCTAAATCATAAACTTCAGAAATATTGTTAATGCGACCTGCAGGTATGGAGGCTGCCTCGAGACGGGCCAGCCAGGTCTCACCCGGCTGCGTTTTGAATGCCGTTGTCAGGAGGGGCACCAGGGTGTCGCGATTGTCCACCCGCGCAGCGTTGGTTCTGAATCGCTTATCGCGGGCCAGATCGGGTTTGCCAATGACATCGGCCAGGCGGGCAAACTGCCGGTCATTGCCGACAGCGAGTATGAAATGGCCGTCGGCTGCCTCGAAGACCTCGTAGGGCACGATATTGGGGTGAGCGTTACCCCGCCGGTGCGGCACCACGCCGCCGGCCAGGTAATTCATGGCCTGGTTGGCCAGCAAGGCAACCTGGACATCGAGCAGCGCGAGATCGATATGCTGCCCCAGCCCGGATCGCTCGCGCTCCAGCAGCGCACCCTGGATAGCAACCGTGGCATACAGGCCAGCGGCCAGGTCAGCGACGGCGACACCGACTTTTTGCGGCGGCCCGTCGGCATCGCCGGTAATGCTCATGAGTCCGCCCATACCCTGGATCAGTAAATCGTAGCCCGGGCGCTCGCTCAGCGGGCCGGTATGGCCGAACCCGGTGATTGAGCAATAGACCAGCCCGGGTCTGGCCTTCAGGAGAGTCTCGTGATCGAGTCCGAACCTGCGCATCTGCCCGGCACGAAAATTCTCGATCAGCACATCACTCTGGCAGGCAAGCCGGCGCACGATATCCTGGCCGCGCCGGCTTTGCAGGTTGACCGTGATGGACTGCTTGCCGCGATTCGCGGCGAGGTAATACGTTGCCGTCGACGTTTCCCGGCCGTCGGCATCCTTCAGCCATGGCGGGCCCCAGTGCCGTGTGTCGTCACCCTGGCGGGGTCGTTCGACCTTGATGACTTCGGCGCCCAGATCTGCCAGCAGCTGACCGGCCCAGGGCCCGGCCAGTATACGGCTGAGGTCGAGGACGCGAATTCCCGCCAGTGGTTTCCCGGTCATCCCGTATCAGACCGTTTGCAGGTACCAGCGGATGTCCAGTGGGGTTACCTCCCGCTGGTAGTCCTCGTATTCGTCCAGCTTGATGGTCCCGTACAGCGACTGGAATTCGTGACCGAAATAGTCGCGTATCCACATGCTGTCATCGAACAGGTCGATTGCGCGGCGCCAGTCAGTCGGCAGCGTGGGCTCGCGCTGGCCGGCCGCATCGCCCTCGATGGGTTCATCCGTCGCCAGCGAATTGCGATACCCGTGATGGATGCCGGCCAGCACCGCAGCCATCACCAGGTGCGGGTTGGCGTCGGCCCCGGCGACCCGGTGCTCGATACGCCTGGCTTTTTCCGGGCCGGCCGGAATCCGCATCGCCACCGTTCGGTTGTTGTAACCCCAGGTCGGGCTAAGCGGCACGTAGGCTTTCGGCCTGAAACGGCGGTACGAATTGCCGTGCGGAGCGTAGAGCAACATCGCCTCGTTGATCGTGGCCTGCAGGCCGCCGATGGCCTGGCCGAGTTCACCATCCCGGGCGCTGAACCGGTTATTGCCCTGCTCGTCGAACAAGCTCACGTGGATGTGCATTCCACAGCCGGTCTGGCCGGCCAGCGGTTTGGCCATGAAGCTGGCGAGTGCCTGGTTGTTGCGGGCGGCCTGACGAACGATCCGTTTCAGGTAAAGGGCATCGTCACAGGCTGCCAGTGGGTCGGACCTGTGGGCGAGATTGATTTCGAACTGGCACGGTGCATATTCGGCGACCGCCGCAGACGCGGGAACGCCCTGCGCCTGGCAGTAACGTTGCACGGTATCGATGAACGGCGCGGCCAGCGCCAGTTCGTCCATGCTGTAAACCTGCGTGCTGTTTGCTTCGCGGCCGGTCACAGGATCGATCAGCAACAGCGGACGGCCCGTGTCGTCGAGGGCGTCGCGAAACAGGTAAAACTCCAGTTCGACGGCTACCGTCGGATACAGCCCGTCATCGTGCAGCCGTTTAACGATATTTCGCAGGACCTGCCGGGGGCTGGCGGGGAAGGGCGTGCCGTCAGTGCCATGCATCTCCATCATGCACTGGGCGGTTGAACGGTTGGCCCAGGGCACCGGGCGAAGCGTCGCTGCCTCGAGCAGGCAGGGCTGATCCTGGTCACCCGTGCGAATCCCGAGGTCGGTCGCTTCGACCGTCTCGCCGCAAATGTTGCCGCCATAAACGGAGCGGGGCAGAAGGATGCCCTCCCGGAAGCTCTTGGCAAACAGGCTTCGACCAATCTGCTTGCCTCGCGCCAGTCCGTTGAGGTCGGGCATCAACAGGTCGATGCTCTCCAGGTCCGGATGATCGTCAAGATATCGCTGCAGGTGAGGCTCGCCCATGGCGGCATGCTAGCAGAGGCCGATTGGGATAGGTTCCCGCTCAGCCCCTGGTAAAACCACAGAAGAAGCGGCCCGCGGTCACAGGTCACAACGCGCGAAGTGATCTGAAAAAACGTTCTTAAAATACTGGTTTTTATAAAAAATCAGGCCGCTATTCCTTGAATAGGCGGGTTCCCGGTGTTAACTTTCGGCGGCATCGATTCAATGAGCCAAAGAATGTCCCGTCGACCGGTTGTTGGCCTGAGCGCCTGTTTCAAACACATCGAGCCGCATGACTACCATTGCGTCGGTGACAAGTACCTGCGTGCCCTGATCGAAGCCGCTGACGTGGTTCCGGTCATGTTGCCGGCGCTCACCGACGGGGTCAGCTGCGATGAGGTTCTGTCCATGGTGGACGGCATCGTGCTGACAGGCAGCTACGCCAATATCCATCCCCGTCACTACGACGGCGGCGAGCCCTACGAGGGCAGTCCTCTCGATCACCAACGCGACCTGGCTAACCTGCGCCTGATCCCCGCTGCACTCGAGGCATCGGTTCCGCTTTTCGGCGTTTGCCGTGGATTCCAGGAGGTCAACGTCGCGCTTGGCGGCAGCCTGCATCAGAAGGTGCACGAACAACCGGACTACGACTATCACCTCGAGGACAACAGCGAGCCCCTCGACCGGCAGTACGGACCGGCCCACCCGGTCTACCTCGTAGAGGGTGGTTTGCTCGAGGACCTGGCGGGTACGGGCGAGCAGACCGTCAACAGCCTGCATGGACAGGGGATCAACAGGCTGGCTGACGGACTGGTCATCGAGGCCACGGCGGGTGACGGCCTGGTCGAAGCGTTTCGCGTCGCTGACGCCAGCCGCTTCGCACTGGCGGTACAATGGCATCCGGAGTGGAAACCGCTTTCGAACCCGTTTTATGCGGCCACCTGGCAGGCCTTCGGCGATGCCTGCCGTGACCACGCCGGTCGTAACCGCCGCCAGTCACACGGTTGATCCTATGGCACAAGTCAGCGACAAGTTGCGCGAGTGGCTCAAGAGCCGAAAAATTGACGAGGTCGAGGCGCTGGTTCCCGACATGACCGGAAACGCGCGAGGAAAAATTATTCCGGCCTACCGGTTTCTCAAGGGTGAGGGCGTGCGTCTGCCCGAAGCGGTTTTCATGCAGACGGTGACGGGGGACTGGCCAGCAGAGGACGTTTACGAAATGCTGGTGCATCCCTCGGACCGCGACCTGTTTCTGCGCGCGGATCCAGCAACGGCCTGCATGGTTCCCTGGGTCGACGAACCGACCGCGCAGATCATTCATGATTGCGTCAACGCTGAAGGCGAGTTTCACGGCCTGGCGCCCCGAACCGTGTTGCGGCGGGTGATAGAACGTTATCGCCAGGACGGACTCGATCCGGTCATCGCACCCGAGGTCGAGTTTTACCTGGTCGAGAAAAATACCAATGCCGATAATCCCCTGAGGCCTCCCGTCGGCCGTTCGGGTCGGCCGGAGCGCGCTCGACAGTCTTTTTCCATTGACGCAGTCAACGAATTCGATCCGCTGTTCGAGGAAATGTATGACTTTGCGGAGGCAATGGAGCTCGACCTCGACACGTTGATCCATGAATCGGGTGCAGCGCAGATGGAGGTCAACTTCGAGCATGCGGGGGCGATGAGCCGGGCGGACCAGGTGTTCCTGTTCAAGCGCCTGATGCGCGAGGTGGCAATGCGCAACGACGTGTTTGCGACCTTCCTGGCCAAGCCCATGGAGAACGAGCCGGGCAGCTCGATGCATATCCACCAGTCGGTTCACGAGGTCAAAACGGGCAAGAATATTTTTGCCGACGGTGACGACAGCGAAATGAATGAGGCTTTTCGTCATTTCATCGGCGGGCTGCAGCGCTACACGCCGGCGGCGATGATCTTCTACGGGCCGTATGTAAACAGCTACCGGCGATTTGCCTATGGCGACGTTGCGCCCACCAATGTCCACTGGGGCATCGACAACCGCACCGCCGGTCTGCGGGTGCCGATCTCGTCGCCCGAGAATCGCCGGATCGAATGCCGGTTTGCCGGTTCCGACGTCAATCCCTACCTCGCAATTGCCGCGGCGCTGGCGTCGGGATACCTCGGCATGAAGGAGCAGATCGAACCTTCGGCGCCGACGGACCAGAATGCGCGGGAAATGGAGCACACCCTGCCGCATACCATGGAAGAGGCGCTGATTTGCCTGGAGCAGGAGCCGGCCTTCCGTGAGATGATGGGTGAAGACCTGTGCACCGGCTATGCCGCCATCAAGCGCCAGGAATATGAGACATTCTTTCGCGTAATCAGTTCGTGGGAGCGTGAATACCTGCTGCTGAACGTTTAACCGCCGCGGGGGAGACAATGAAACCATTTGCGCAGTTGCAGCGTACCGACGCCGCACACCAC
>JAHEKH010000139.1 GCA_024638445.1 Gammaproteobacteria bacterium
ATGCGCCGGATCGCGACCCCGATGTTCGGTGGCATAGCGAGTGCGACCCTGCTAACGCTGCTGGTGATTCCAGCGGTATTCCTGGTGTGGCGCCTGAGGGGGCTACCGGAATAGGGGCCGCGGGACGCAGTTTCAGTGGTTGAAACCGCGTCCCGCGGAGAGGTTGCCCCGCCCGGCTAGTTGCAACCGCTGGCGCTGGGGCCCGGGGTACTGAAGAACTGGTCGCTGATCACGTCCAGGTCGAGGAAGTTGATAGAGCCGTCCGGGATCATGTCCGCATCCGGGTTCCAGGCCGGCGATGACGGGTTGGTGAAAAACGCATCGCTGATCGCGGTCAGGTCCAGGAAGTTGACGAAACAGTCATTCGGTTGGGCGATGTCGGCATCGCAGCGGTTGCCGATCCCGTCCTTGTTGCTGTCGACCTGGTCCGGGTTCTCCACCAGGATGCAGTTGTCCTGGTCGTCGGCCAGGCCGTCACCGTCAGCATCGGTCATGTAATAGACCACCAGCGCATCGTGATCGGATACGCGCAGACCGATATCCGGCCCGGTTGCCAGCAGCAGGCTGTTGGGCGCATCCGCGTTACCGCGCGCAAAGGCTGCATCGCGGAAGAACGCGTTTAGGGTAATCGACGATGCGGTGTGATCGAGCGCTTGCGCCGAGCCGTCGAAGATGAACGAGTAGCGTTCTTCCGCCGGCAGGTCCAGCACGTGATTGCGCAGGTCCGGGTTGACGATATCGACCGTATCGAATTCGTCGCCCAGCGGATCGAGCACGCCGGTGATCTGGCCGGTGACGTCGACATAGCCGTCGGTAAATTCGTAGGCGTTGAAGTCACCGGTAACCACCAGGTGAATCTCAGGATTGGCGGTCTGCAGATCCTGCGCGAGAGTGGCCACTTCGAAGGCCTGCTCGAAGCGCTTGGTCCTGACCCGCTCCGCTTCGTTGCCATCGATGCCGCCCAGCGAGCGCTGGTGAAGGTTGATCACCGTCACCGGGAAGTCGGCGCCGTTACCGGTGTAGACCGCATCCAGGATCAGCGGCGGCCGGTCGAACAACAGGCTGCCGTCGAAATCGAGAATCAGGTCTTCACCGTAGCGGGTGACGCTGTTGACGGTGACGGTCGCATCACGCGTGAGGTAGCCGACGTCGATTCCGCCGACATCGTTGCCGTCGACGAGAAAGGCGCTGTACACCAGGCCGGGCTCATCGGCGGCCAGCTGGTCGGCCAGGGCCTGGAGTGAGGCCAGGTTTTCCACCTCCTGCACGGCAATAATGTCGGGTGTGGCGAGCGTTACCCGGATGTAAGAAGAGAACTTCTCCAGCCGCGCCGCAAAGTCTTCGGGTGTTTCGACGGTGTCGTCGATCAGCGGGTCGTCCACCGTGTCGAAAAACCGCAGCATGTTGTAGGTGGCGATGGTCATCTCGCCCGGCATCGCTTCGCGTACGCCGCGGGGCAGCGCCGGGACCGGGCCGAGACTCAGCGAGGTGGGTACGAGCGAGTAGTCACCGAAGGCATAGGATAACGGGCCGATCGCGGTATAGGCCTGTGTGGCAAAAACCGCTTCATCCGGCAGGCTCAGGTCATCCGGATTGAGGTCGAAGACCTGCGGGTTGCCGTCATAGACTGGCAGTCCCGGCAGCCCGGGATAGGTGATGCCGGGCTCGCGGTACGTCCGAACTTCGGTGGCGACAATTCGAACGTCACCGAACCGGTCGGAGGCGCCGGTTGCGATACCGCTCGAGGAAACCAGCATACCCTCGTAACGTTCCAGCTCGTTGTCCGGCTGCGGCTGGTTCGGCGACGGCGTTGTTGCGTCGAAAACCACGGGCGCGGGCAGGGCATTGCCGCTGCTGTCTATGCTGACCAGCGGGCTGCCGGTCATCTCGGTGAGGTCAAAAAACTCGTCGACCGTGCCGGTCACGTCGACCTGGTCGCCGACCGCTACCGTCGGCGTGCCGCCGGTGAACACGAAAATACCCTCGGCGGTTTCGGGGTCGCCATCGCTGCGTGCGGTGGGCGTCTGCATGTAAAAACCATCGGGACCAACCGCAGTTACGATGTTGTCGTTGGTGGTAACGACCTGGCCGTCCAGCGGACTGGCGAGCCCGCTGCCCTGGATGGCAAAGATCTCCACGCCGGCGCCGCCGCCACAGGTCCCCGAGACCGCCGTGTTGGACTGGCCGGGCGTGATACAGCGTTCGCTGAAATCGGCAGCGTTGTTGTCGCTGTCGGTACCGTTGGGGAAGCGCGACAGGCCGGAGTCGGTCGTGGCCGGGTTATCGGAGCCGGCGCCCGTGCCCTCGGTATAGGGGGCAATGCTGTTGCCGCCATAGCTCAGGGTATCGATCAGGATACCGTTCTGACGCAGCGCGACGGCCCGGGGTCCGGCGTCGCCGATAAAATCGGTCGCGGCACCGACATCGAGGTCGCAGTTGGCGGTGCTGGCCGCATTGACGCAGATGACGAAATAGGCGCCCGCGGCAAAATTGCCGGCACCCGGCAGGATGCTGTTTTCGATGGCGCCGGTGGTGCCATTGACCAGCTGCACTTCGAGAGAGGCCAGCGCCACGTCCTGGTTGCCGCTGTTGTACAGTTCGATGAACTCGGCGCCGTCAGTCGCACCCTGGTCGTAATCGACTTCATTGACGACGACCTTTTCTTCGGGTGGCGCCATGCAGTTGGTGTTTTCCGGCGTATTGGCGAAGCCCGGGGTGATGCAGGTGGCCTGCAGGTCGACGTTATTGACGTCTGTGTCGGTGCCGTCCGGAATCCTGGAGATGCTCATGAACGCGGCGCCATTATCGTCCACCAGGCCGGCTCCGGAGCCCTCGGTGTAGGGCGCCACCGTGTTGCCCTCATAGCTGACGGTATCGACCACGGTGCCGCCATTGCGGATTGCGACCGCATCGGGTGACCCGTTCTGCACCTGATTGAGTATGTCGAGATCGCAGGCTGGAACCGTGGCTGCGTTTTCGCACAACACGTAAAACTCACCGGCGTCGAGGTCGACGTTGGGCAGGTCCACGGTCTGGTAGACCGTACCGCCGTTGCCGTTGACCAGTTCCACCGTGTAGGCGTCGAGATTGACCACCGCTCCGGAGATGTTTTTCAGTTCGACAAACTCGGCAAAATCGCTGCCGGGCTGATCGTAGTCGATCTCGTTAACGACCAGCTGCGCACCGGCGTTGCCGACGGCCGCAGCAAGAATAATGAACAGGCCGCCTTGCGCGATGGCAGAACGGCGCGCGGATGCATCCGAAAAAATCATGAGTTTCCTTCTTATCGTGCGTGTCGTGGCCAGCGGCGACGGGCGCTGACCGGGCCCCCAACAATCAGTATAGGGCAGGCCCCGCGACGAATCGGCGATTGAACATAATGAGCCATCTGCATCGGGAACCATCGCGCCACTGGCGTCGTCGGCTTTCCGCGCAGGAGCAGCTTCCAGCCGCGATTTCTAGGGACCGCAATCTCCCGGGTTTTGGAATCGCGGCTGGCAGCCGCTCCTGCGATGACGTCGCCGGAGACGGTTGCCGGGCCCGGCTGCCCAGGTTAGTCGTTGCTGTCTCGGCGCACCGGAAAACGGGCAGTTACCTCACCGTCTTCGCTGTAGAACGAGAGCGCACCTTTTTTCTTGTAGTAGAGCACCGCGGCACCGCGCAGACCTTCGCCATGCAGGGCAAAACCGCTGCCGCCGTGGGCGAAGTGCGCCATGCCCACCCGCGAGTCGCCGGCCTGGTCCCTGACGAACAGACCGGTCTCCTCAGCATTATCGTGTAGCGACACCCGGACGCGGCCGTCGCCGTCGCGCAGCTGCAGGCCATAGCCGCCCTCGACGGCGCCGAGCTCGATTACCGTTTCGCCATTCGCGTCGACGATGAGCAGCCGCTCAGCGGTCAGGGTCTGCGTGCCCGGCGTGGCGTTCAATGCAACGCAGGCGCTCAGAGCCGTGGCGAGCAGGACCAGTCCGAGTAGCCGCAGGCGGCGATTTTCTCTTTCTATCCGGGTGATACGGCATTCGAGATCGGCGTTGGTGTGCATGTTGAGTCTCCGGCCAGCGGGCTTTCTGCTGGATAGGGGGGCAAAGACGAGCGACCCGGTTCGAGCTGGGCTAACCTAGGGTACCCCGGCCTCAATCCATGATGAAACCGTGAAACGCTACATACTCGTTGCAAGCTGCCCGGAAAAGATTGGCATCGTCCGGGCCGTGTCGAACTATTTTTATGAGCTGGGTGCGTCGATAATCGAGGCGGCCCAGTTTTCGGATTTCGATCAGCAGCGGTTTTATACCCGCTGGGAGTTCGTACCCGATACCAAAGACCTGCCGCCGATGGCGGAGCTGCGTACGCGCTTCGAACCAGTCGCGCAGGAATTCGGCATGAAGTGGAGACTGCGTGATGCGGCAGTCAGGCCGCGGATACTGGTTGCCGTGTCCACCACCGGTCACTGTCTCAATGACCTGTTGTTCCGTTCGACCGAAAAGGATTTCCCGGGCGAGATTGTCGGCGTCGTCTCAAACCACGAAACCTTTCGAGAGAAAGTCGAGTGGTATGGCCTGCCTTATCACTACCTGCCCGTCACCCCGGAGACCAAGCCCGCGCAGGAGGCCAGGCTGCTGGAAATCATGGACGGGCTGCAGGTCGACCTGCTGGTGCTGGCGCGCTACATGCAGATTCTCTCCGATGCGATGTGCGAGAAGGTCGCGGGCCGCGCCATCAACATCCACCATTCCTTCCTGCCGAGCTTCAAGGGCGGGCGACCGTATCACCAGGCTTTCGATCGTGGGGTCAAGGTCATCGGCGCTACGGCGCACTACGTCACGGCCGACCTGGACGAGGGCCCGATCATCGAGCAGGATGTCCAGCGCGTGGAGCACTTCCACGACAGCGCTGCGATGGTGCGTCTCGGCAAGAACATCGAGACCCAGGTGCTGGCCCGTGCGGTCACCTGGCACTGCGAGCACCGTATCCTGACCAACGCCGGCAAAACCGTTGTTTTCAAGTAGCGGCCATGGCCGGTCCACCCGTTGCTGATCGTTTTGGATCAGCACCTGCCGGCCAGCTTCATGCATCACCGGGCGTGAGATGAACCGCGGCCTGATCCGGGTCAACTTTCTCGTGTCGGTCTGGTTGTTGATCCTGTTCTGCGCTTACGATATTGGCGTAAACCTCCTGCGCGCCGGGCAAATCGGACAGGCTTACGGCCCGTTCGCCTGGCGAGTCATTCTCTGGCCGGCCGCGGTCGGCAGCATCGAGCTGATGCTGTGGTTTCGGCCGTTTCGATTTCATGAACACGGGTCGCGTGTCATGGCAGGGTTCATGGCGATCATGCTGGCGCTTTTTGCGCTGTTCGTGCCGATGGTGGCAGCCGATCTTTATGACCGCGAATTCAGGTCACCCGACGTACTCATCATCCTGTACGTCGTGTTGTCTCATCTCGCCTATTCATTATTCGGCGACTGACGGCGGGCCGGGTCTGCATTGCTCTGATTTTTGGCGGTAGCGGGATTGCGCGAGATACCTGCTGGCATCATGCGTCGGATCTTTGCTTTGATCGCATCGGCGCCGAGCTCGCCGGTGTGATCGAGCAGCACGCTGCCGTCGGGCGACAGCAGCCGGTGACGCGGCAGCGTCCAGCTGGTGAGATTGGCGGCCCAGACGTGCGACGGATCCAGGTCGAAGCGTTTCGCCCAGTGCGCAGCGGTTTCTGCTGTAGCCGGGTGACCGTAGCCGTCACGCTCGCTGGTCATGATGGTCACGAAGACGAGGTCCG
>JAHEKH010000043.1:0-2839 GCA_024638445.1 Gammaproteobacteria bacterium
TGCACGCTGCAGCGCAATCCGGCCCGTGGAGTCGCTGTAGAGAAACTCGAATCCGAGGTCAAACCCGTCCCGAATACCCGGCCAGCGCAGCCCGAGACTGAGGGTGTCGACCTCGTCTTCGGTTGCGGCGGACCAGTCGGCGGTCGAGAAGGCAGCGCTGCCGGCCTGCAGGGATTCGATCAACTCCCGTCCGTAGTAGAGACTCATCGATACCGCTTCACCCAGCTGCATGGCCGCGTCGATGTTCATTCGCCGCGAGGTCGTATCGATCAGGCCGAGCGTCGCGGGCGCGTAATCTTCTTCGGCGCTCTCGAAGGTGAGCCCCAGGTCGATCCGGCTCGACGGACTCAGCCGTACGCTGCCCTCGACAAACTCCCGGTCGCGATCGGCCAGGTTGTACTTGCGCAGCAGTGGATTTTGCGTGGTTACCGGGTCGCCCGGCAGCGCATAGTCCGAACCCTCCCGTTCGTCATGACCGAATTTCAGCGCAACCGCGGAGAGCGTGTCGTCCCGCCGCAGGTTGGCGCCGAACCAGCCACCCTGCTCGTCGGTCGTGCGGACCTCCTGGAAATCCCGGTCGATTTCGCGGTAACGGTATCCGGCGCTGAGGGTGAGCCCGTGATCCATCCGGTAGTCACCGCGAAGCCGGGCCCGCGAGCGCTTGAAACTGTAGGGGACGTTACGGCGCAGTCCCGATGCGTACAGGTCGGATTCGACCACGGCGTAGTCGTTACGCGGCGTCTGGTTGTCGCGATCGTCGACGTCCAGGTCTGCCCGGACCCGCAAACCGTCCATGGGACGCGCGGTCAGGCGCAGATTCAGCTTGCGGGTATCGACCTCGGCGCGCGGAGAGTCCACCGGCAATGGCGTAGCGGGGAGTGCCGGGTTGATCGTGTAGGCCAGGAAGGACTCGTTCTGCTCGAGCTTGCCGATGGCCAGCAGGCCGGTCAGCCGGGTCGCCGGCATCAGCCGGTAACCGCCGGACACACTGATCTGGTAAGCCTCGTTATCCGGCGGCATCGCCGCGCGGCCACGGTCTGCTCCGGGTGCGAGCGGGTTGAACGGGTTGTCCCAGGTCAGCGCGGCCGGGCCACTGTCGAACAGGGACGCGAAATAGGCCACCCTGGCATGGCCGCGGGTACCCGCGTAGCTGACCGACGCCTCGACCTCGTCGGTCGAATAGTCAATGACCTCGGGGAGCTGGGTGGTCTGCGAAATGAAGCTGCCGCCGCGTATGCCGCGGCCGTTACGGTCCTCCCGACGGTAGCTGACTTCGTATTGCCACCGACTCGAGGGCGCAAACGCCAGGCCCAGGCCGAGACGCTCGCGGTCGTGTCCGACCGGCGATGACGCCAGGCTATCCGCCAGCGCGCTCATCCCGGCCGTGGAGCCCGCGGTAACCCAGCCGGCCGGCAGTGTGAGGGATGACGACCCGGCAAAGGGCGTCATCGGGTTCCCGTACAGCCGGCGCGGGAGTTCGTCGTAAGTCAGCGACAGGCTCAGCCCGGGACGACGCCATTGCGCCCCGATTTCACGGGAATCCAGCCCGAGGTCGTGACCGGTCACCTCCCAGTAGCTGCCATCGCCGACCCAGTAGCGAAGGTCCCCTTCGGCAAGCACCGCCAGGCCGTCGCCGTCGAACCCACGATAGTCGCCGAAGCGGTAGGCATCGTCGCCGACATGCGCAATGCCCGCAGCGCCGTCGAAATACAGGCCGTCCGGCAGCGGGCAGAAGCGGCACTCCCAGGTCGAGGTATCGACCTCCTCACCGACTGCCGGCAGCGCCAGCAGGCAGAGAGCCAGGTAACTGCCAACACGTTTCATCGTGTCAGCCCCGCGCCCGATGGGTGATTCGATCCGTGCACCTGCGAGTGACAATTGACGCAACTCTGCCCGCCGAGGAACACAGTGCCGGTGCCGGCGGGAATACCGTCCGACCCGTACGCGAGACTCGGATGACCCGCCTGGGAATGGCACTGCTGGCACAACAGCGGTGCCCGCCGGCTCAGCAACGCCGGGTGATTCGAACCGTGGCTGGCGTGACACAGTGAACAGTCTTCGGCCACCGGCGCGTGCTCCCAGAGAAACGGCCCGCGCTTTTCGGCATGGCACTGGTAACAGGTGTCGTTGAGATTATCGCGGCGCAGTTCGTTCTCCGCGACCGACCCATGCGGATCGTGGCACGCCGTGCAGGCCATCTTGCCGAACCGCACGGGATGCGAAGAGAATTTCATGCTGTCGGCCCGTTGCGACGAATGGCAGTCGTAACACACCGCCGGCTGCGCACGGCTATCCAGCACCGGGTCCCGGCTACGATGCACCTGGTGGCAATCCGCGCAGGACAGCCCCGCGCTCTCGTGCATTCCGCCATGCCAGTTGGTGTCGATATCGGCCGCATGACAGGCCGTGCAGGCTGCATTCTGCTCCTCCACGGGGGTCGGCGTATCGCTGCCGAAGCGGATCATCGGCGGGCGTTCCTGGCCACGCCTGACCCGTCCGGAATGGTCGCCACCGGGTCCATGACAGCTCTCGCACTGCAAGCCGCCGAAGGGGCTACGTTCATTTTCGCGATTGCCATGCGGTGTGAGAAAAATGTCCAGCACGGGAAACTCGGAACTCTCGTCATGACAGCGCAGACAAGTATCCGCACCACTACGGCTGTAGTCGGGACCGGCTTGTTCGTCTGCAGCCAGGCTAGCGGGTAATGAGGACAGGACCAGCACCACCGTCAGCAGGACACCTGTAGCTTGACGCATATGCCGCCTTGCTTTGGTTTGCGGGGTTCCGGGCGCCGGATCCCTCCGGCGCCCGATCACTCTAATCAAAAGCCATGCACCTC
>JAHEKH010000043.1:2849-22396 GCA_024638445.1 Gammaproteobacteria bacterium
GAACGTCTGCAATATTGCCTTGCCCATGGCACAGCGTACATGTCTCCAACACGGTTCCGGCCGACGCCGAGATCAGCGTGCCTTCAGCAGTCTGCATGGCGTCAAAAGCACCGCCGTTCTGCTTCATGTGGGCGATGGCCAGCTCGCCCTCATGGCAGGCGGAGCAAACCGCTGTGGTTGGCGTGATGTTGATGTCATCCAGCGGGTCGCCGAGATCGGCACCCGAATCGATAGTGGTCGCCAGGACATTGGAGCCGACCGGATAGTAAGTACCCTCCAGGTGGCAGGTCGTGCACTTGCTCAGCTCGCCCGGGAAGTGAACCTCGCTGTAATCATGCAGGCTGCCGCCGAAACCGTAGACAAAAACGCCATTAACCGACTCGCCGCCGTAGTGGATGCGATGAATCATGCGCTTGAAGTCAACCGGCTCTTCGTCCTTACCGTCAGGGGCAGTAGCTGCATCAACCCCGGCCTCGGTACGGGCGCGGATATCAGTGGCGTTGGCATTGTGGCAGCCGACACAAAGCTGATCATTGTCGGTGCGGTTATTGCCGTGAATACTCAGCTGCTGGTGACAGTTGAGGCAGTTGTTGAGATCGACAACCTGTCGCCGTGCTACCGGCGAACTGTCAGTGATCGCGAAAAAGTCCACCGCGCCACCGACCGGAATACGGTCTGCCGAGCCGTCGTCGTCGAGATCCTCCGCCGGATGCCCTTCTATCGCCACCAGGCCTGAGCCGATCACATCGAGCGGTATCGCAACTCCAGAGGTTATGCTGAAAGTACCGTCGCCGTTATCGGTAGCGCCGCCGAACAACGGGTTCAGACTCACCAACTGTGCCGGCGAGCCGGGACGGAAGCCTGGCACCTCGCTACCGCTGCCGGTATTGGTGTAGTCAGTGGTAGACCACCCCAGATCGATCGCCACGCGGCTGGCGCCGGAACCCTGGATGAACGCCGAATCATTCTGGATATCATACGGCTGATCGTCGTTGGTCGGGTCGGTAACCGAGAACCTGACCGTTGGGAATTCAGCCGGTGCCGTATCTGTTACCTCTACGACATTGAACTGGAACCGTCCGGCTGCTTCCTGCGCCAGCAGTGCGTGGACCTCGTCGATCCCGCCCGCGAATGCGTCCGGGCCATGGCACAACGTGCAGTCTGCATTTGTAGCGGCCAAATTGGCGCCGCTGTGACCTTCGCCAGTTTCGAAATTTACGTTGTCGTGACAGGAGCCGCAGGCTTCACGCGTGGGGTTTGCCAGCCAGTTGCCGGCGTCCGGCGTAGCTGCGTCGTTCTCGTCGTGGCAGGTACGACAATTGCGAACGTCCTGCGGAAATACCACGTGGGAGTAATCATGCTCACTTTCCCTGAAGCCGTAAATAACATATGGAGTGCCGGCAACCACGCTGGGCAGATCTTCGCCCATATGGATTTTGTGGATCATCACCTTCATATCGACCGTGTTGCCGCTATCCTGATCTACCGAGCCGGGATTGTGGCAGGTCACGCAATAGCCGGCCTCGAAGCGCCGCCCGCCGTGCTCGGCCAGCCGGTTGTGGCACTTGTTACAGGATTCCGTCGCCACGATGTCGCGACTGAAAATTTCGGTGGTAGCGTTATCGGACGGCCGCCACGTATACAGTGCATTATCGGTTGCGTCGGGCACACCGCGGAATTGCATCGCGATGCGATGCGTCAACGTGGCGTCAAAAGGCACCGCCGCATCATCCAGGTCAGTAGCGAAGGTGTAGCTGTAGCTGCCATCCTCGTTGTCGATCAGCTCGCCGTCATCGCCGTCTTCGGTTGTTGCCTGTATTGCAGAGGCCAGGGCATCGGGTTCGTCGCCATCGGCAGATTCCGTCCTGGTGACATAGCTCTGCCACTCACTGGAATTTCCGTCCAGGCCCGGCACGAGTCGGGCAATCGTGAAATCAATGTTGCTCTTCGTCAGGCCGACGAGCGGATTTCCGTTTTCATCGGTAAGCGTGAAATTGACAACCGGCGGGCTGCCGATTGTGACGCTGGTGATCTGGCCGGTGATCGATCCGGCGTCGCTCACATTATTTGTTCCGCTACCACCACCCGGATCTCCCGGTGGCCCGGTCAGGCCGGCAGGACCCGCCGGCCCCGGTGGTCCCTGAATCCCGTCATCACCCTCGCACCCGACAAGCAGTATGGCGAGCGTCACCAGAGCAAGGAAACCGCTCGAATACGCCGACTTTCTGGTCATTTGATCCCCCAATTTGGCAAACTACCCAATGCTATGGCATCCAACTTCCCTTTTATATCATTCGTGCCACCAGCGTGCGCTGCCATACGCACAAGTACGTAGGGGAAACGAAAATTATTTCTGTAGTATTCTCAACGATCTAGGCGGTGCGGGGAGACAAAGAAGATCACTCGCGCCGGTCTTGGCAGCGCCGGGGATTACTCATGCCAACCCTCAGAATCACACCAGTGCTGGCGATTGCTCTCATGGTTGTCCTGGCTGTGGTATCCCTCGCCGGTTACAAGACGTATGACTATGTGCAGCACGATCCGGCATTCTGTATCAACTGCCACATCATGGACGAGGCCTATGACAAGTGGTCCGACAGCGTGCACAGTGAGATTACCTGCCACGATTGTCATATCCCGAAACTGTCGAGCAATATCAAGCAGCTCTACGTATATCTCACGGATCCGCCCGAGAAACCGCGACACCGGCCGGAGCTGGAAAATTCCATTTGCGTGCGGTGTCATAACAGCGAACCGGGCGCGGTCTCTGATGACGAAAAAGGCAATGGACACTGGCAAGCTGTGATGGCAGAGGCGGGCCACCGCGAGCATGTCGGCAAGCAGAAAATTCAGTGTATCCGCTGCCACTCGACCTCTTTGCACCAGTTCGAGCCGCCGGAAAAGATCTGCCAGGAGTGCCACAAACACACCACGCTGGAAGAATCCGTAATGGACCAGCACTGCACGTCGTGCCACCAGTTCCGCGCAGTCGAGCGCGAACATCTGCGGCCGCAGCGTCAGGACTGTCTTGAATGCCATCGCTGGCTGCAGGTCAGTGCAGAGATTTTCCCGGACGATGGGGAACATGGCTCCATGCACTGGGAATGCAGTGAATGCCACAAGCCGCACAGCAAGCCGCTGATGGGGCGCGCCGATTGCCTGCAGTGCCACGAATCGCAGCTGGAAGAATCACCGCTGCACGGGCCGGAAGCCCACGCTGAATGCACCAGTTGTCACCAGCCGCACGGCTGGCAGGTAAATCCTGAAACCAGCTGCATGATGTGCCATGGCAACCGGGCGGAGCACGCCGATGGCATCGCATGCAACGTCTGCCACCAATGATCCGCACTGTTGCAGGCCTTACTGCACTCACATTCGCCGCACTGGCCGTGCCACCTGTTACGGCTGCTGATGAAGAAACCGGGTTCACGCCCTTTACTGGATATGCCGCGGCATCGGAATTCAGCGTCGTTCCACGCCAGGGTGAGCTGGTGTTTTTCCCCTGCTCTCAATGCCACGAGTTCATGGAGCCGGACGCCACCATCCGCGAACTGATGTCGCCGCACGAAGTCGAGTTCAAACATGGACAGGGCCGTTTCTGGTGTTACGCCTGCCACAAGCTCGATAACCGTGAGCAGCTTGTTGCTGTCAACGGTGAACCGGTCAGTTTCGACGACTCTCACCTTGTTTGCGGTGGCTGCCATGGACTGCGGCACAAGGACTGGGCCTTCGGCGCGCACGGCAAGCGCCAGACCAGCTGGACAGAGGATCGGGTGATCTACAATTGCACCCACTGCCACGACGCCCACGACCCGGTGATAAAGCCGCGCGAGCCAATGGCTGGCCCCGGCGTGCGGACGGGGCTGGAGCGTGTTGCTCCCGAACGCCATGAAAAACCGAAGGTCTGGCAGCGCCGCGACAGCCAGGAGCAGAAACATGAGCAATGACAGTCAAAAAGCCGGCGACAAGTTCGACCAGGCACGGCGAGGCTTCCTCGAAAAACTGGGCAAGGCCGCAGCCGGAGCTGGCGCCGCTTCGGCACTACCGGCACCGGCCTGGGGCGGAGCGTCCTTCCTGGAGGCATTCGGGGACATGTTCAACAAGCAGTACAAGAAGATGACGCGGAAGGAAATCGATGCTGCCCTGTCCCGTATCAGGCGCAGGGCCCTGCGGCAGTACGGCGTCGAGATCGATTGTGACGATACACCGCCACAGGAGAACGTCGTATTCGGCTACGCCATCAATATATCCACTTGCCAGGGCTATCGTGACTGCGTGCACGCCTGCGTAAAGGAAAACAATCTCGGCCGTGATTCACAGGTCGAATACATTCGCGTGCTGGAAATGGACCAGGGCACACGCAACCTCGAGGAGGCCGACCATTACTACGATCCGGACACGGTCCCGGTCGAAGGCAAGTACTACCTGCCTGTACAGTGCATGCAGTGCGACGACCCGCCCTGCGTCAAGGCGTGCCCGGTCGAAGCCACCTGGATGGAGCCGGACGGAATCGTGGTCATCGACTACGACTGGTGCATCGGTTGTCGCTATTGCATGGCTGCCTGTCCCTACTGGGCGCGTCACTTCAACTGGAGCCAGCCAAAACTGCCACCCGAGGAAATAAACACCAAGACTCACTACCTCGGTAACCGCCCACGGCCGCGCGGAGTAGTGGAAAAATGCCATTTCTGTATCCAGCGCACGCGCGAAGGCGGCCAGCCGGCCTGCATGGAGGCCTGTCCGACCGGCGCACGCGTGTTCGGCAACTTGTTAGACCCTGACAGCGAAATCCGTTACATCCTGGAAAACAAGACGGTCTTCAGGCTCAAGGAAGACCTCGGTACCGAACCCAAGCTCTGGTACTACACGGACTGATGCAGTCGCTGTTTCGCTTCCTGCTGGACGGTGCCCGTGAGGCACTCAGGGGCGGCAGCATGTACCGCCTGTGGTGTATAGGCCTGCTCGTCGTCGCAGCGTTCGGTACGCTGCAATACATCGAACAGCTGCGTCACGGGCTGATGGTAACCGGCATGAGTGACCAGGTGTCGTGGGGATTCTACATTGCCAATTTCGCGTTCCTGGTTGGCATCGCTGCGGCTGCGGTTCTACTGGTAATACCTGCCTATGCATTCCATCGCAGCGACGTCAAGGAAGTCGTCCTGCTCGGCGAAGGCATGGCCGTAGCCGCCGTCACCATGGCTATCCTGTTCGTGATCGTCGATCTCGGCCGCCCGGACCGACTATGGCACATGATCCCCTACATTGGACGCTTCAACTTTCCCGGTTCGCTGCTGGCATGGGATGTAGTAGTACTCAATGTATACCTGCTCCTCAATCTCTGCATCCCGTTCTATATTCTGTACAGCCGTTATCGCGGGCATGCACCCAGCACCAGGGCGTACTTCCCTTTCGTAGTGCTGGCGATGTTCTGGGCAATATCGATCCATGCCGTCACCGCGTTCCTGTTCTCCGCCAACAGCGGCAGGCCTTTCTGGCATACCTCGCTGCTGGCGCCTCGATTCATTGCATCTGCTTTTGCGTCGGGACCTGCCTTGATCATCCTGACCCTGCAGGTGCTGCGGAGGGTGACGGCTTACCCGGTGAAACAGAGCGTCATCGACATGCTCGCGGTGATCATGATGATTGCTATGCAGATAAACGTCTTTTTTGTAATCGCCGAATTATTTACCGATTTTTATAACGAAGGCGCGCACGCGGCATCGATACACTACCTGTTTTTGGGCATGCACGGTTTTGATGCGCTGCGTAACTGGATCTGGATAGCGTTACTGATGAACTTAGTGGCCATGGTTATCCTGACGGTCAATCCGTGGCGCAGGGAAATGCGGCTACTGAACCTTGCCTGCGTACTCGGTTTTGTCGGCATCTGGATTGAGAAGGGCATGGGCCTGGTGATACCGGGATATATTCCCACGCCGCTGGGCGAGATATTCGAATACTTTCCCACCGGCACGGAATTTGCCATCGCGCTTGCGATCTGGGCCATCGGCCTGTTGATGTTTACCGTCATGGCCAAGGTGGCAATAGCCGTCGAGACCGGCAGGATGCGCGCGCCACCGCCCTCGCATGACCTGGCCGTCAATCCGGAGGGCTAGCGAACGGAGCCTTCCTGTTCTGTTCGTCCCAGATTCTCTGGAAAATGAGCTTCAGCTCGGTGAGAATTTCGGTGGTGCTTTCGTCCATCTGCGCGAGATCAAAGCTGTGCACGCGGGCAACGGCATCTTCAAATTTCTTGCGTATCTCGTCCACTTCACACCGCGAGCCGGTCGGCCAGCCCAGCGATTCGTAGTGCAGCGTGGTCCAGCCCAGATATCCCTTGGCGATGTTGAGACGCTGCAGGTATTCCTTCACCTGCCCGGTGACGGGCGGCAGGCTGCCTTCATGCTCCCCGCTATGGCAGGTAGTGCAGGCATCGATCAGGATATCGCGATAGTAAGGCCGACGGTTCATGGCACGATGGCAGGTCGTGCAGGTAGGCGCGACCGAATCTCCCAGCAGGGCTGCGTAGTGCTTGCTGGTCCTGAACCTGGCAGCCTTGTCGGCGTGGCACGCACCACAAGTGTCCGGTTGATTGCGGTAGTACAGCATGTGTTCCGGATCACGCAGGTCCAGCACCCCACTATGGGCTACATCGAAGTCCGCGCTGCTTGAATCGCCACCGTGACAATCGCTGCAGCCCAATCCGCTGACAGCGTGAGGCGAGTTAATCCAGTCCTGATAATAGGCGTACAGCTTCCGGTTCTGAACGTAGAAATGCGGATCCTTATGGCAAGCATCACACTGGTCGACGACGGGCGGGGCGGTGGCCGGCCACGCCGGAACCGAGAGGACCAGGGCCAGGATGAATCCGCCAGCACTTTGCCACATTTCGGTAATCCTCTATTGTTGCTTGCATTGTAAAGCAAACATCCTGCGATACAATGGCTGCAGGATGCCGCGGAATCTACCTGTCGGCATCAGCCAGTTATTAGGTAAGCAGACGATGAAAAAACGAATCTACACAGCCACACTGCTCGTTGCGTTAATGGCAGCCTGGAATGGAGCTCATGCCAGCCCGGCAGCGGCAAAGATGTGCCAGGGCTGTCATGGCCAGGACGGTATCAGCACGCGCGACAATGTTCCGAGCATTGCCGGCATCTCTGTTGGCGTACATGCCGATTATATGTATGCCTACAAAGAGGGTGCCAGAGTGTGCAGTGACGCCAAGACCAAAGCCATGTGCACCATGACTGCCAGGCTGAGCGACGAGCAGATCGAAGAGCTGGCGGAATACTACGCTGCGATGGAATACCGTCCCGTGGAGCAGGCGTTTGATGCCGACAAAGCCGCCGCCGGCGCCGCCATCCACGAGGCGCAGTGTTCCAAGTGCCATACCGACGGCGGTCGCAACCCGGACGACGAGGCGAGCATCCTGGCCGGGCAGCCACTGGCCTACCTGATGACAAGCCTGAAACAGTTTGCTGCCGAACAACGCGAACAGCCGGAAGCCATGCAGCGCAGGACGGCCGGCCTCAGCGAAGCTGACATCGAAGCGCTGGCACATTATTACGCCAGCCAGCAATAGCGCACCGGTCATGACCAGCCAGGCCGCAGCTGCCGACAGCTGGATACCCGACCGGTTTGCCTGTATCGACCGGCGCGACGCTGACGGTTTCGCCGGCTTTCTGTCCGAGAGTGGTACTTTCCGCTTCGGCAACCAGGCACCGTTCCACCTGCCGAAGGAAGAGTATGAAGATCCCGCAGACGAGGCTGCCGGAGACGAATGAACCAGACGCCGCAACCACCGGGCTGGATCACCGAATTATTCGGCGTAATCGACAGCAAGGATGCGGCCGCCTTCGGCAATTTTCTCACCCCCGATGGCACGTTCCGCTTCGGTAATGCGCCGCCGGTACAGGGCCGGAACGAGATCACGGCAGCGGTGCATGGGTTTTTTTCGACGATTGCCTCACTGTCCCATGACCTTCAGGATGTCTGGGAATTCGGTGACGACGTGATTTGCCGCGGCGAAGTCACTTACGGACGCCACGACGGCTCCAGCGTTACGCTGCCGTTTGCCGATGTTTTTCGAATGCAGGATGCGCTGATCTCCGACTACCGGATTTACATGGACATCGCGCCGCTGTATGCCGACCCTTCCTGACAACGGAAACCGCTGATATGAATGAACCCACGGCCCAGGCGCTGGGCGGCTCGTCTGCCGGCGATATCCTGCGACGCTATTTTCTCGCCACCCGGCCGAAGTTTTTTACCGCTTCAATTCTGCCTGTGATCGCTGGCACCGCCTGGGGGGCCACCCTGGCGGGACAACTCGATATTGCAGCGGCAATCGTGGCGCTGCTGGCCACTGTTGCCGTGCAGGCAGCCAGCAATGTCTACAACGATGTGGGCGATGAAATCAACGGCACTGACCGCAACAATGCAAGCCGCATTCACCCTTTTACCGGCGGCTCGCGGTTCATCCAGAATGGCGTTCTCACGCTCGATCAGATGCGGCGGTGGGCCTACGCATTGTTTCTGTCGGCGATGGCGCTGGGGCTGCTGCTGATCTGGATGAAAGGGGTCGGCGTGCTTTATCTCGGCCTTGCCGGAATGGGGCTGGGGCTGCTGTATTCACTGCCGGCAGTGCAGCTCAGCGCCCGTGGCGTCGGCGAGATAGCCGTGGCTATCGGCTGTGGCCTGCTGCCGGTATGCGGCGCTGCCTGGATCCAGTCCGGTTCAGTTGACCTGCCGCTGCTGTTGTTCTCACTGCCTGTGAGCTGCTGGGTTGCCGCGATTCTGCTGATCAACGAAGTGCCTGACCGGGTCGCTGACGAGCAGGCGGGGAAACGCACCTGGCCGGTTCGATTCGGACAGGATACGACCCGCTGGCTCTATGTCGGGCTTCATGCAATCGCCCTGGCTGCCGCCGCAGGCCTGGTGCTCCTCCAGGTATTTCCCTGGTGGACCATCATCCTGCCGCTGGCGCTGTTCGTGGGCGGCTGGCGCGCGGGCAGCACGATTGCGACGGGCCAGGATCCGGCGCTGGAGAATGGAATCAAGACCACCCTGGCCATCCACGCGGTCGGCTCACTGTGGCTGACCGTGATTGTCCTGCTGACGCAACTCTAGTTGCAGCCTGGCAGCAGGCCTCAGGGTGCCGGTCGTACCATCGTTGCGTTGACTTCGTACTTCGAACCATCCGCAGCAACCAGCTCGACCTGCCACAGCTCTTCGTCGGGAATCGACGTTCGCTCGTGTCCCGGCAGTTCGCGCTCGTCGTCGACCTGCAGCCCCCAGACACGGACGTGGCGGATGCCGCCGACCTTGATCGGCCCTTCGTCGAAATGTGCGGCCAGCGCCGCGGACGGCGCGTCGCCGGCCCAGACCACGTAACCACGCTGCCGGATGGCCGCAATGGCATCGGGTATCCTGTTTTCAGTCATGGCAGGGTCCTCCTGTGCTGTTTCAGTGATGATTCATTCGTCCGGATTCTCCGGCGGGGACGGCACAGTGAATGGCGGCGCCTGCAGTCCGTCACGGGTGCGTGGCGCCCGGCCGTCAACCGGCGGCGCCGGCTCGCGCCGTCGCACGCCCAGCAGGTCCAGCACGAGATCGCGCTTGAGCAACTGGATAGCCCTGGCGGGATCGACGCCCTTGGGGCAGGCACGGCTGCACTCCGCCGCGTAATGGCAATGGCTCATGCCATGGCGCCCGGCCAGTTTTGTCTTGCGCGCGTCGAAGCCTGAATCCCGCGAGTCGGCGTTGTAACGATAGGCTGCCGTGAGCGGCATCGGCCCGAGAAAATCGGGGTCGCTGGCCAGCGTCGGGCACGCGGCCATGCAAACGCCGCACTTGATGCACGATGTGAACTGGAGAAATTGATCGAGTTCTGCCGGGCTTTGTGCCAGTTCGCGGCCATCGCTGCCGTCATCCTCCGAATCGTCCCGGACCAGGTAAGGTGCAACGGCGCTGTGTTTTTCGAACAAAGACGACAGGTCCGGCACGAGGTCCTTGGCAACCGGGAAGTTCCACAAAGGCTCCAGGCTGATGCGGCTGCCCGTCAGTGACTCAACCTGGGTGTTGCACGCCAGGCGCGGCTCGCCGTTGACGATCAGGCCGCAGGAGCCGCAGACACCCATCCGGCAGGAATGTCGCCACGCCAGCGACCCATCCTGGTGCTCGCGGATGTGATGCAGGCCGTCGAGTATGGTCATACCGGGGCTCGATTCGACAGAGAAGTCCTGCCACCCGGTGTCGCCGCGTCCCGGCTGAAATCTCCGGATCCTGAAAGTGAGCTGTGCCATCAGCCGGCGCCGTTCAATGCAAATACGACCGTTACCGCCGTGCCGGTAACGAACAGGACACCGCCCGCCGTCACGCAGCCAGCGGTGATCACACGCGCCGCCCGGTCACTGGAAAAGAACTCCAGCAACATCGTCCGCAGACCATAGAAGCCGTGAAACAGGGCGGTGCCCAAGAGGACAATGTACAGCACGACCTGGGTCGTGCTCTTGCCACGATTCACCATGTTCTCCCAGGCCAGCGGTTCCGGCACGGTCCCCACCAGCCGGGCGAGAATCGCGTCCAGATGCATCACGCCCATGTGGACGCCGAGCAGGACCAGTATCACGATCGCGCAGGCAATGTTGATCAGCCAGTAAGCCGTTTCACGCATCGCCGTCACCCGTGCGGAAACCGGAGCAACTCGAAGCCACCGAGCGCGATGAGCAGCCCTGTGATGACCATGAGCACAATCGCCAGCGGCCGCTGGCGGTGGATGGAACCCCGGTAGGGGTAGGCGGGGTGATCCGGCTTGCCCACCGCGAAACCCAGCTCGACCAGGATCAGCCGGACGCCATTGAGCGCATGAAAAACGAAGGCGCAGTAGACCAGGTACTCGAGAAATATGAGCACCGGTGACTGCGTCGCCGCCATCAGCCGCTCCCAGGTTTCCTGGCCGAGCAGGCGTGCCGCGGTGAAGAACACGTGCATGGCCAGGAACAACAGCAGCGCGGTACCGCTGATCCTGTGCAGCACGTACAGGTAGCCTTCGAAACCACGTCGCCCACCCGCCAGCCAGCGGTAGATCCCGACGGTTCTGCGTTGCGTGTTCTCTGGTTGAGTCATGCTAGTAGGTCCGCTCGACTGGCTGCCAGTGCGTGATGGCGACTGGCTCGTAATCAGTATGCATCCCGTCGGCTGTCTTCCGAACCAGCGTATGTTTCAGCCAGTTTTCATCGTCGCGCACCTTGAAATCACGCCGGGCGTGGGCGCCACGAGATTCTTCCCGCGCCAGGGCGGAAGACATTGCGACCCCGGCCAGGTCGAGCAGGTTCTCCAGCTCCAGCAGGTTGACGAGATTGCTGTTGTAGATTCGGCCTTTGTCCTCGATCGCGATATCCGCGTAGCGCTCTCGCAGCCGCTCGAGTTCGGCGAGACCGGCAACGAGCTCCTCGCCGGAGCGGAAGACACCGAGATACCGGTCCATCAGGCGTCGCAATTCATGGCTGACGGCATAGGGATTCTCCGTTCCGCTTCGCGCCAGGAGGTCACCGAACACGCGGTGCTCCTCCGCCCGAATGGCCGGTTCGGGTGCGGGTTCGAGCGCAGCGCCCGACTGCAGGTACGCGGCAATCGCATCACCACAGATTCCGCCCCAGACCAGGCATTCGGCGGTCGAGTTGGTGCCGAGCCGGTTTGCGCCGTGCAGAGATACACAGGCCGCCTCCCCCGCGGCCCAGACGCCCTCGACACCCGTCGCACCGTCGATATCGGTCGCAATACCGCCCATGGAATAGTGCGCAACCGGTCTTACCGGGATCGGCTCGAGAATCGGGTCTATCCCGACAAACTTCATGCACAGTTCGCGAATCAACGGCAGCCTGCCGTTAATCTTTTTCTCGCCCAAATGACGTAAATCGAGATGCAGATAGTCGAGACCATCGGCCTGCGTGAATCCGCGGCCGGCATCGATCTCGGTCATCATGGCGCGGGAAATGATGTCGCGCGGCGCCAGCTCCATCTTGTCGGGCGCGTAGCCGGCCATGAAACGTTCGCCCGAGCGATCCAGCAGGTAGCCGCCTTCGCCGCGGCAGCCCTCGGTGATCAGGATGCCGGACGGCACCAGGCCGGTGGGGTGAAACTGAATGAACTCCATGTCCTCGAGCGCCATCCCGGCCCGCCACGCCATCGCCAGCCCGTCACCGGTCACCGTCTGGGAATAGGTCGTAAAGCCATACAACGTTCCGGCACCGCCAGAGGCGATGAGCAACGCTTTCGCCCGCAGCGCGAGAAACTGGCCGGTCATCATGTCGATGGCTGTCAGCGCGCAGAACCGGTTGGCCTCGACGAGGATCGAAGTGACAAATACCTCGTCATAGCGTTTGAAGTTGCCGTGTTCCTGCAACCCATCGTAGAGCGTCTGCATTTCGTGGAAACCGGTCTTGTCCGCTGCCATGGTCGCGCGCGGAAAGCTGTGGCCGCCAAACGGGCGCTGCAGGATCCGGCCGTCGTCGCGCCGGGACCAGGGCAAGCCCATACGATCCAGCCGGTATATCTCCTCTGCCGCCTGCTCGACGAACCGGAAAACCACGTCCTGGTCCGCAAGGAAGTCAGACCCCTTGATGGTGTCCCACGCGTGCAGGTCGAAGTTGTCGCCTTCGTCCTGGGCGAGCACTGCCGCAGTCCCGCCCTCGGCGCACACCGAGTGCGCCCGCATGAGCTGGACTTTCGAAACCAGGCCAATGTCGGCGTCGGGGCCGAGCCTGCGGGCAATGCCAAGCGCCGCCCGCAGCCCGGCGATCCCGGTGCCGAGAATCAGGACATCGTGGATATGCTGTTCCGTCAAGACGGCTCCCGCCGTCAGGCCGACCGGCGCTCGAGAATCAGGCTCAGCACCAGCAGCGTCACCGGCCAGTGACCTACATAAATGCCCCAGCGCTGTTTGTGGGCTTCCTCGAGTGCCGCCCGCATTGCCGGATCCGTTATGCCCTCCAGCAACTGCGGACCCACCTCCGGGGCCACCCACCAGGCAATCCAGGACAAGGGAATGGATATTACGCCAAACCAGAACAAGACGTTAACCAACAATTTCATCTTTGTACCCCCACAGTTGCATCGTGCCTTAACCCCCTGATTGTCTGCCCAGTTGTCGCCAATGACATTCGGGAAACCCACGATTGACGACGCTGATCCGGGCCGGCACGTTGCGTCTGCTAGGGGTATTCCACGATTAGGTCTGGCGTAGCTGCTGGCTAGGCTAGCCCCACATGACTGTTTCCCGGGGGCCGAATGCTCGTTGCCGTCCTTACGCTGGGTGGGCTGAGCCTGTTGATCGCGTCGGCGCTCGTGCTGGCGCAGCAGACGCTGCAGGTCGATGAAGACCCTCGTATCCAGCCGGTCTATGACCTGTTGCCGCACACCGATTGCGGCGCCTGTGGATTCCCCGGATGTCGCGCCTTCGCCGAAGCGCTCGCCGCCGGCAGCGCGGCGCCTGCTGCATGCACGGTGGGTGCGGCCGAAGACCAGCAGGCCATTGCGGCGCTGCTCAGTGTCGATGTTGGCGTGCGAACGAAAACCGTCGCGCGCCTCGCCTGCGCCGGTGGTGCGAATGTGTCGCGGATGCACGCCAGATACCGCGGCCTGGATTCCTGCCGGGCCGCGGCGCTGGTGGCCGGTGGCGGCAAGGGATGCTTCTGGGGCTGTCTCGGTCTTGGAGATTGTGAGGCGGTTTGTGATTTCAATGCCATTGCAATGTCGGAGCAGCGCCTGCCGATCGTCGACGAAGACGCCTGTACCGCTTGTGGCGATTGTGTTGACGCCTGCCCCAAGGACCTCTTTTCGATTCAGCCCGCTGAACACCGTTTATGGGTTGCCTGCCGGAACCTCGAAATGGGAGACGAAGTCCTCGCTGACTGCGAGGTTGCCTGCACCGGCTGCGGCCGCTGCGCCAAGGATGCCGAGGACGGCCTGATCAGCATGAAGGACAACCTGGCGGTCATCGACTACAGCCGGCGGCACCGGCAACGTCAGGCGATCGAACGATGCCCGACCGGCGCGATCGTCTGGCTGGACCCTGAAGACGGCCCGTTGAAGGGCGCCGCCGCACGCAGGATCGTGCGTCACGACGCACGCCGTACCGCCCCTACCTGAGACGCTACGAGAACTGAATGATGCGTAAAAAAACAGGACCCAGATTTCCCGGCACCCGTGCCGCGATGGACGGCAACAGCGCTGTCATCATGTGCGAGCGCGAGGCCAGCGATGCCGCCGGCGCTTACCCGATCACGCCCTCGACTCAGATGGGCGAGTTCTGGGCGGAGGCTGCCGCTGCCGGGCATATCAATGTCTCGGGTCGCCCACTGATCTTCGTCGAGCCCGAAGGCGAGCATGCAGCGGCCGCCGTTACCGCCGGGATGTCGATGACGGGGCTGCGTGCCGCGAATTTTTCTTCCGGCCAGGGCATCGCCTACATGCACGAGTCGCTGTATGCCGCGGCCGGCAAACGGCTGACCTACGTGCTCAACATGGGCTGCCGGGCCATGACCAAGGCCACGCTCAACGTGCATGCCGGTCACGACGACTACCACTGCGTCGACGACACCGGCTTCTTCCAGGTGTTTGCCAATAACGCACAGTCCGCCGCCGACCTGAACATCATTGCGCACCGCATCGCGGAACTGGCGCTGACGCCGGGCATCGTCGGCCAGGACGGGTTTCTCACGACCCACCTGATCGAGTCGCTGATGATCCCCGAGCGCGAACTGATCGCCGAGTACCTCGGGCGCCCCTCGGACATCATCGAGACTCCGACCCCGGCGCAGCGAATCATCTATGGCGACAAGCGGCGCCGCATCCCGGAACTGTGGAACGTGGACGAACCCCTGATGGCAGGCGTGGTGCAGAACCAGGATTCGTACATGCAGAGCGTCGCTGCGCAACGGCCGTTCTTCTTCGATCACCTGACCGAACTTACGGAACGCAGTTTTGCAGAGTTTGGCGACCTGACCGGCCGTCGCTACGCACGGGTGATGCCCTACCGTTGTGACGATGCCGAGTACGTCATCTTTGGCCAGGGCAGCGTCATACCCAGCGCCCAGGCGGTCGCCGACTACCTGCGTCGTGAACGTCGTATCCGGGTCGGTGTAGTAGATCTCGTGATGTTTCGTCCGTTTCCGGCCGACCTGGTCGGCGAATTGCTCCGTGGCAAGAAGGGCGTGGCGGTCCTGGAACGTGTCGACCAGCCGCTGGCGGTCGACCTGCCGCTGATGCGGGAAGTCCGGGCGACCCTCAACAAGTGCCTCGAGAATGGTCGTGAGGCTGACGCTTATCCCGGCCTGCCCGCCTACCGGTCGCTGAAAGACATGCCGGCGCTGTATTCCGGGTCCTTCGGCCTCGGCAGCCGCGACCTGCAGCCCGAGGGCATTGTAGGTGCGATTGAAAACATGCTGCCCGACGGCGACAAAAAGCGGCTGTTCTACCTGTCTATCGATTTCGTTCGCAAGACTGCCGTGACGCCGCAGCAGGAGGTCTACCGGCAGAGTGTCACGGACGCCTACCCAGAGATCGGCGATCTCGTGGTCAAGGGCAGCGAGAACCCCAACCTGATGCCCGACGACAGTATCACCGTCCGGATGCACTCCGTCGGCGGCTGGGGCGCGATAACGACGGGCAAGAACCTGGCGATGACGCTCTTCGACCTGCTCGGTTACCACGTCAAGGCGAATCCCAAGTACGGTTCCGAAAAGAAAGGCCAGCCGACCAGCTACTATCTTGCCGCCGCGCCGGAACCTATCCGGGTCAACTGCGAGTTTCACTATGTGGACGTGGTGCTGGCGCCCGATCCGAACGTGTTTCGTCACACCGATGCGCTCGCCGGTCTCGCCCGCGGCGGTATCCTCGTGATGCAGAGCGATGCGGGTTCGGCCAGCGAATTCTGGCGCTCAATACCGCTGCATTACCGCAAGAAAATCGTCGATAACGAAATCCAGGTCTTTTATCTCGATGCGTTCGGCATCGCTCGCGCCGAGGCCACCGACCCGGAGCTGCAGCTGCGGATGCAGGGCATTGCCTTCCAGGGCGCCTTTTTTGCGACGTCACCCCTGCTGGAGCGGCACGGGCTCGACGAGGCGAAACTGCTGGATGCAATCCGCGACCAGCTGCAGCACAAGTTCGGGTCGAAGGGTGCGCGGGTGGTCGAGGACAACATGCGGGTAGTCCAGCGCGGATTCGAGGAGATCCGCGCGGTAACCGACATGCCGCTGGACGAGGACGAGCGGCCGGCCGCCACGGCCAGCCAGGTCCCCGTCATGGTGCGGCGCCGGCCACAGGGCGAGTCACCGAGCGGCGACATCCACCGGTTCTGGGCCCAGGTGGGCAGCGAGTATGCCCGGGGCCGCGGCAATGACACCCCGGCCGATCCTTTCATGAGCATGAGCCTGATGCCGGCCGTCTCGTCACATTTTCGCGACATGACGTCGATTCGTTTCGAGCACCCGGAGTGGATCCCGGAAAACTGTACGGCCTGTGGCGACTGCTACACGGTCTGCCCGGACACCGCTATACCGGGACTGGTCAATGACATCGGCCAGGTGTTTGACACCGTCCTCAGACGCATGCGCAAGCACGGTCAAACAGCTGAGCTGTTGCCGAAAGCGGTGCGCATCCTCGAAAACAGGTTGCGCCGTATCGCACAGGAGGCAGACGAATCGGCCAGCGTCAGCGAGCTGCTCGAGGCAGCGATCGAAGAAACGCTGGCTGACAAGTCGCTGGTCAACGGCAACCGGGAACAGCTGGCGGCGGAGTTCGACGAGTTCCGGGCGCAGCTGGGGTCATTTCAGTTCGCCCTGTCGCGTCCTTACTTCAAGCTGCCGGAGAAAAAACAACCCGGCAGCGGGGGCCTGCTCAGCATCACCGTCGACCCCTACACCTGCAAGGGCTGCATGGAGTGTGTCGAGGTGTGCGACGACGATGCGCTGCGGCCGATGAACCAGACCGAGGGCAGCATTGCCGATCTGAGGCGCAACTGGGATTTCTGGCTCGATCTGCCCAACACGCCGGAGAAATACATCCGGGTCGACGATCTCGAGCAGGGTATCGGGGCACTCGAAACCATCCTCCTGAACAAGGACGCCTATCTGCCGTTCGCCAGCGGCGACGGTGCCTGCCTCGGCTGCTCGGAAAAAACCGTCGTTCACCTGTTCGTGGCAACAACGGAATCACTGATGCAGCCCCGGGTGGCGGCGCAGGTGAAGAAGCTGGATAAGCTCATCGACAACCTGAAGCGCCACGTGCACCTCAGGCTGGTCAGCGAGATAGACCTCGGCGATGCCGACGAAGTTGCCGCGATGCTGGCGCAGACCAGTGGCGATATCACCCTCGCCTCGCTGGCCGAGCGGGTCGAGAAAGCGCACGAAGCGGAGCCGATCGATCGCGAGTGGCTCGAGCGCGTAACCGGGCTGATTACGGCGCTTACTGATCTGCGGTGGCGCTACACCAGGGGCGTAACCGGCGCCGGCCGTGCAAACCTGGGAATGCTCAACGCAACGGGCTGCACATCAGTCTGGGGCAGTACGTTTCCGTTCAACCCCTATCCGTTTCCATGGGCCAATCACCTGTTCCAGGACAGCGTCTCGGTCGCCATGGGTGTTTTCGAAGGCCATATGGCCAAGATGGCCGAGGGGTTCCGCGCCATCCGCATGGCCGAACTGGAGCTCGACGGTGCCTACAACCCGGCGATCCATGACGACGAGCTGCAGCGACTGGACTGGCAGGATTTCACCGACGAAGAGTTTCACCTGTGCCCGCCCGTGGTCGCCGTCGGCGGCGACGGTGCCATGTACGACATCGGCTTCCAGAACCTGTCGCGCATGATGATGTCCGGCAAGCCGATCAAGGTGCTGGTCGTCGATACGCAGGTCTACTCCAACACCGGGGGCCAGGCCTGCACCTCTGGTTTCTTCGGCCAGATCTCGGACATGGCGCAGTTTGGCGACGCGATCAAGGGCAAGGAGGAAATCCGCAAGGAAATCGGCCTCATCGCGATGGCCCATCGCACGACCTATGTCATGCAGAGCACGATCGCCCACGCCAACCACATGATCGAGGGTTTCGTCCAGGGACTGATGACACGACGCCCGGCCCTGTTCAATCTGTATACCTCGTGTCAGCCGGAACACGGTATCGGCGACGACATGGGCCATCACCAGGCAAAGCTGGCGGTGGAATCGCGCGCCTACCCGCTGTTCCGCTACGACCCGGATCGCGGCAAGACACCGGCAGAGTGCTTCGATCTCGACGGCAACCCGATGCCGGCAAAGCCGTGGCCGGTGGCAAAGATCGAATACGTCGAACATGGACAACAGAAGACACTCGAGCTGCCGACAACTTTTGCCGATTTCGCCGTGACCGAAACACGGTTCCGCAAGCACTTCCGCAAGGTTCCCCGCGATGCCTGGCACGACGGCATGCTGACGGTCGCCGAGTTCATCGAACTAGACCCGGAAGACCGCAGCGGCAAGGTGCCCTATGTCTGGGCACTCGATGCCAGGCGAAAACTGGGTCGGCTGATGGTGTCCGAGGCGATGGTCCAGGCGACCGAGGAACGCCGCGATTTCTGGGTCATGCTCAAGGCCCTGGCCGGCAGCGAAGAAGAGACCGGCCCGGATGCGGTGGGGCTGGAATCGCGGATTCGCCAGGAAGTGATCCAGAAGATCACCGCTGGCCTGATCGACCTGGCTGGTGGCAACCCGGCGGCTGCGCCCGCCCTGACGCTGACGCCTCATTCGACAACTGAGGCAACGCCCGAGTCAACGCCCGGCCCGACGCCCGCCGTTCCGCCGGAGGCAGCCGGGGCCGCACCGGCCAGCGAGGCGATGGCGCCGTGGATCGATACCCAGGACTGCACGTCCTGCGATGAGTGCATCGCCATCAACCCCGACATTTTCGCGTACAACGACGAGGGCAAGGCCTACATCCAGAATGCGGCGGGCGGCCCCTACCGCGACCTGGTCCGTGCCGCGGAGAAGTGCACCGCTGAGGTCATCCACCCCGGAGTCCCGGCCGATCAGAGTGCATCCGGTATCGAGCAGTGGATCCGCCGAGGAGCCAGGTTTAACGGATGAGCGGGATCATGGACACGATGCTGGGGGCGCCGAGCTTTCGCCACGGCATTCACCCGCAGGACCACAAGGAGACCCGGGACCTGCCGATCCGCCAGTTCCCGTTCGCGCCGGTCCTGATCGTGCCGCTCCAGCAGCACCTCGGCGCTCCCTCCGTGCCCGTGGTCCGGGCGGGCCAGGAAGTCGCCCGGGGCCAGACGATCGCGCGTCCGGACGGCTTCATGTCGGTGGCAATGCATGCGCCGGCAACTGCGGTGGTGCGGCGTTTCGCGCTCGCACCCACGATCTCGGGTGCGATGTGCGAAAGCGCGTTTCTCGAACCGGTGCCCGCGGCGACACAGGAAGTCGACGACGGCACGCCCTGTGACGTCGAAACCGCCACCCGAGAGGACATTATCGACGCGATTCAGCAGGCCGGTGTCGTCG
>JAHEKH010000044.1 GCA_024638445.1 Gammaproteobacteria bacterium
GAGCCTCGTGGCGAGCCCTTCAATCCCGAGCTGCACGAAGCGATCGCGGTGCTGGAATCCGACGCCGAGCCGAACACCATTATCGAGGTGGTGCAGAAGGGCTACCAGATCAACGAGCGCCTGCTGCGCCCGGCGCGTGTCGTCGTGGCCAAGGCCGCCGAGAACGAATCCGGAGGCACGGCTTGAAGCCGCGGCCTTCATCCCCATTTTCCGACTAACGATTTTTGAACTTACCTGGAGACCGAAATGAGCAAAATTATCGGTATTGACCTCGGCACCACGAACTCGTGTGTGGCCGTGATGGAGGGCGACAAGCCCCGGGTCATCGAAAACAGTGAGGGCGACCGGACTACGCCGTCGATGGTGGCCTTCACCAAAGACGACGAAGTGCTGGTTGGCCAGCCGGCCAAGCGCCAGGCGGTAACTAACCCGAGCAACACGCTGTTCGCGATCAAGCGCCTGATCGGGCGCCGCTTCGAAGACGACGTGGTGCAGAAAGACATCGGCATGGTGCCGTACGAGATCGTGGCCGCCGACAACGGCGATGCCTGGGTCACGGTCAACGACACGAAGATGGCGCCGCCGGAGATTTCCGCGCGCGTGCTGATGAAGATGAAGCAGACCGCGGAAGACTACCTTGGCGAGAAAGTCACGGAAGCCGTCATTACCGTGCCGGCGTATTTCAATGATTCACAGCGCCAGGCGACCAAGGATGCCGGCAAGATTGCCGGTCTCGAGGTCAAGCGCATCATCAACGAGCCGACGGCCGCAGCGCTGGCCTATGGCATGGACAAGAAGCGTGGTGACGCCAAGATTGCCGTGTACGATCTCGGTGGCGGTACCTTCGATATCTCTATCATCGAGATCGCGGATGTCGATGGCGAGCACCAGTTCGAAGTGCTGTCGACCAACGGTGACACCTTCCTCGGCGGTGAGGACTTCGACATGCGCATCATCGAGTACCTGGCGGACGGTTTCGAGAAAGACTCAGGCATCGATATCCGCAGCGACTCGCTGGCGATGCAGCGCCTGAAAGAGGCAGCCGAAAAAGCCAAGATCGAGCTGTCGTCGTCGCAACAGACTGACGTCAACCTGCCGTACATCACCGCCGACGCCAGCGGACCGAAGCATCTCAATATCAAGCTGACCCGGGCCAAGCTCGAGTCGCTGGTCGAAGACCTGGTCAAGCGCACGATCGGCCCCTGCCGCACGGCGATCAAGGATGCCGGCCTGTCGGCCAGCGAGATCGACGACGTGATCCTGGTCGGTGGCCAGACCCGCATGCCGCTGGTGCAGAAGGCCGTGGAAGAATTTTTCGGCCAGGAGCCGCGTCGCGACGTGAACCCGGACGAGGCGGTTGCCGTCGGTGCGGCGATCCAGGGTGGCGTGCTGGCCGGTGACGTCAAGGACGTTCTGCTGCTGGACGTGACTCCGCTGTCGCTCGGAATCGAGACCCTCGGTGGCGTCATGACCCGGCTGATCGAGAAAAACACGACGATCCCGACCAAGGCGACGCAGACGTTTTCGACTGCCGATGACCAGCAGACTGCGGTAACGATCCACGTGCTGCAGGGCGAGCGCGAACGCTCGGGCGACAACAAGTCGCTGGGCCGTTTTGACCTGGCGGATATCCCGCCGGCTCCGCGCGGCATCCCGCAGATCGAGGTGAGCTTCGATATCGATGCCAACGGTATCCTGAACGTGTCGGCCAAGGACAAGGCGACCGGCAAGGAGCAGAACATCGTGATCAAGGCCTCGAGCGGCCTGGCGGATGACGAGATCGAGCGGATGGTGCGTGACGCCGAGGCGCATGCCGACGAGGACAAGAAGTTCCGCGAGCTGGTCGATACCCGCAACCAGGCCGACGCGCTGCTGCATGCGACGGACAAGTCGCTGGAAGAGCTGGGCGAGAAAGTCACGGCCGAAGAGCGCAGCAAGATCGAGGCAGCCGCCAACGATCTGAAAGAGGCGCTCAAGGGTGACGACAAGGAACGCATCGAGGCGAAGACACGTGCACTGGGCGAAGCGTCGGCGACGCTGGCACAGCGTGTGTACGAAGAAGCCCAGGCCGCCGAGGGCGGTGGCGAAGGGGCCGGCGCCGAGGGTGGCAGCGATGGCGAGGACGTCGTCGACGCCGAGTTCGAGGAAGTGGACGAGAAACGCGACGGCTGAGTGCCGGAGGCCTCTTAGCGCATGTCACAACGTGATCTTTACGAGGTGCTCGATGTAGCACGCAACGCGACGGACGCCGAAATCAAGAAGGCGTACCGTCGCCTTGCTATGAAGCACCATCCCGATCGCAATCCTGACGATGCGGAGGCCGAGGCTGCGTTCAAGGAAGCCAAGCTCGCCTACGAGGTGCTCAGCGACCAGCGCAAGCGGGCCGCCTATGACCAGTTCGGGCATGCCGGTATCGACGGTTCGCCGGGTGGCGGTGGACCCGGCGCCGGCGGTTTCGATCCGGGCGACGTGTTCGGCGATATTTTCGGCGACGTGTTCGGCGATATCTTCGGTGGCGGCGGCGGGCGCCGTCGCGGCACCCGCGTTTATCGCGGCGCCGACCTGCGCTACCAGCTCGATCTCGACCTGGAGCAGGCGGTCGGCGGCACGACGGCGAATATCGACGTTCCGACGCTCGTGGCCTGTGAAACCTGTAACGGCGACGGTGCGGCTCCCGGCAGCACGCCGGAAACCTGTGGCACCTGCGGCGGGCATGGCCAGGTCCGGATGCAGCAGGGCTTTTTCTCGGTGCAGCAGACCTGCCCGCGCTGCAAGGGCAGTGGCGAGGTCATCAGCGACCCCTGTGGCACCTGCAGCGGCCAGGGGCGGACACGCAAGACCCGGACGCTGTCGGTCAAGGTGCCGCCCGGCGTCGATACCGGCGACCGGATTCGCCTGACCGGTGAAGGCGAAGCCGGGCGTAATGGCGGGCCGGCCGGCGATCTCTATGTCGAGGTCAACGTTCGGCCGCACCCGATCTTCGAGCGCAACGGTGCGGACCTGGCCAGCGAGGTCCCTGTCAGCTACGCCACGGCCGTAATGGGTGGATCGGTCGACGTGCCGACTCTCGACGGCAAGGTCGCGCTGAAAATTCCCGGCGGCACACAGTCCGGAAAAGTCCTGCGCCTGCGCGGCAAGGGCGTGAAACCGGTCCGCGGCGGGGTCGCCGGCGACCTGCATTGCCGGGTCGTCGTCGAAACCCCGGTCAATCTCAGTCGCGAACAGAAAGACCTGCTGCGAAAGTTCGATGAGTCGCTCGACGCAGGCGGCTCAAGGCATAATCCCCGTTCGAGATCCTGGATGGATGGCGTAAAAGCCTTTTTTGACGACTTGCGATCCTGATTGGATCGGCTGGAGGACCCCATGAGTCTGCGGATCGCACTGCTGGGAGCCAGCGGGCGCATGGGCCAGGCGCTGCTCCAGGCAATTGCCGAAAGTGATGATTACGTGCTGGCCGGAGCGCTGGTGCGCCCGGGCAGCCAGGTCGTCGGTGAGCCGGCCTGCGACGGCACGGCCTTTACCGATCAGCCGGTCAGCGCGCTTGACGGCGCGGAAGTGGCGATCGATTTCACCCTTCCCGAAGCTTTCAACAGTAATCTCATGGCCTGCCTCGAAGCAGGCGTGCCCCTGGTCATCGGCACGACCGGGCTCGCTTCGCCGCAGATGACCCGGTTGCGCGACGTCGGCCGCAAGCTGCCTGTCGTCTGGTCGCCGAACATGAGCGTGGGCGTAACCCTGTCTTTCCGGCTGGCCGAGATTGCCGCGAAGGCCCTGGGTCCGGAGTACGACGTCGAAATCCTGGACGAGCATCATCGCTACAAGCGCGACGTGCCGTCGGGAACGGCGCTGGAGTTTGGCGAGAGAATCGCGGCTGCGCGGGGACGCAAGCTCGATGACGTGGCCGAATTTCGCGGCCCCGGCAAGCGCCACCAGCGTCACCGTGGCGGCATCGGTTTCTCCGCGGTGCGGGCGGGTGCGGAAGTCGGGCGGCACACCGTGATGTTCGCCTCCGAAAGCGAGACCATCTCTATCCGGCACCGGGCCTCACATCGTGGTGCGTTTGTCGATGGCGCACTGCGCGCTGCCCGGTGGCTGGAGGGCCGCCAGCCGGGCCTCTACGCGATGGCGGACGTACTTGGACTGTAAGCGTCGCCTGAGCAATGCCGCACAGGGTGTTGGCGGGCCTGAAAGTTTTTCGATCCTGAGCGCTGACGGCAAGGCCCGGTGCCTGCCGGAGGCTTGGGCAAGCGGCGGTTCTCGCGTAGAATCCTCGTCTCGGGACAGTGCCGTGTCGGCCTGTCCCGTTCGTGTATGTGCGCTTCGCGTAACTGCACAGGGGATTTGGGCTTGAGCGATTCTGCAATTCTTGCATTGGCCGACGGGAGTATCTTCCGCGGCCGCTCCATCGGTGCACCCGGCATTGCCGTCGGTGAGGTCGTTTTCAATACCGCGATGACCGGTTACCAGGAAATCCTGACCGATCCGTCGTATTGCCGCCAGCTGGTCACGCTGACCTATCCGCACATCGGCAACACGGGCGTCACCGCGGAGGACGAAGAGTCCGGCGGTGTCCAGGCAGCCGGGCTGATTATCCGCGACCTGCCGTTGCGGCATTCCAGCTGGCGTGCGGAACAGAGTCTTGGCGATTACCTCGCCGCTAACGGCTTGACGGCCATCGCCGGTCTCGACACCCGGCGCCTGACCCGTCTGATCCGTGAAAAAGGCGCCCAGGGCGGCTGCATCGCGACCGGCGATGTCGACGACAGCGCGGGGATCGAGCGCGCGCGTCAATTCGACGGTCTCAAGGGGCTGGATCTTGCCCAGGTCGTTAGCTGCACCGAGGCCTATGAATGGAGCGACCCCCCCTGGCAGGAAGGCGCGCCTGCACAGCATCTGCAGGTGGTGGCTTACGACTTCGGCATCAAGCGCAACATCCTGCGGCTGCTGGTTGCCAGCGGCTGCCGGGTAACCGTCGTGCCGGCGAAAACACCGGCCGCTGAAGTGCTGGCGATGAATCCGGATGGCGTATTTCTATCGAACGGGCCCGGTGATCCGGAGCCTTGTGATTACGCCATCGCCGCAATCGCCGACATTCTCGCGGCGGGGATGCCGGTATTCGGAATTTGCCTCGGTCACCAGCTGCTGGCGCTCGCCAGCGGGGCGCAGACGGTAAAAATGAAATTTGGGCATCACGGCGCAAACCACCCCGTGCAGGAGCTGGAGGGTGGCCGGGTGATGATCACCAGCCAGAATCACGGCTTCGCGGTAGATGAGAAGACGCTGCCGGATTGCCTTTCAGCGACGCATCGCTCGCTGTTCGACGGCAGCCTGCAGGGCATCGAGCGGACCGATCTGCCGGCCTTCGGCTTCCAGGGTCACCCCGAGGCCAGCCCCGGCCCGCACGATCTGCGCAGCCTGTTCGACCGATTCCGTTACCTGATGGAAACCGCCCGCGACGGGCGCGTGTCCGCTGTCCCGGGTTAAAAAATGCCAAAACGCGACGACATCAAGAGCGTACTGATCATTGGCGCAGGGCCTATTGTGATCGGCCAGGCCTGCGAGTTCGATTACTCGGGTGCCCAGGCCTGCAAGGCACTGCGCGAGGAAGGTCTGCGGGTCATCCTGGTCAATTCGAATCCGGCCACGATCATGACCGACCCGGAAATGGCCGATGCCGTGTATATCGAGCCGGTGCACTGGCGGCACGTGGCGCAGGTCATAGAAAAAGAAAAACCGGACGCATTGCTGCCGACCATGGGCGGCCAGACGGGACTCAACTGCGCGCTGGACCTGGTACGCGAAGGCGTGCTGGAAAAACACGGCGTCGAACTGATCGGTGCTTCGCGCGACGCTATCGATACCGCCGAAGACCGCGAACGTTTTCGCGAGGCCATGGTCGATATCGGTCTCGAGGTGCCGCGGGCACACCTGGTGCACGACCTGGAGCAGGCGTTGGCCGCTCAGCCGGATATCGGCTTTCCGTGCATCATCCGTCCGTCGTTCACGCTGGGTGGAAGCGGTGGGGGTATCGCCTATAACCGCGAGGAATTCGAGGAGATCATTGCCCGCGGTCTCGACCTGTCGCCGACCACCGAGGTGTTGCTCGAGGAATCCGTTCTCGGATGGAAAGAATTCGAGATGGAGGTGGTGCGGGACCGCGAGGACAACTGCATCATCGTCTGTTCGATCGAGAACCTCGATCCGATGGGCGTACATACCGGTGACTCCATCACCGTGGCGCCGGCACAGACGCTGACCGACAAGGAATACCAGGTCATGCGCGACGCCTCGCTGGCAGTCTTGCGCCGTATCGGCGTCGAGACGGGTGGATCGAACGTGCAGTTTGCGATCGATCCGGCCGACGGCCGCCTGATTGTCATCGAGATGAACCCGCGCGTTTCCCGGTCATCGGCGCTGGCCTCGAAGGCCACCGGTTTCCCGATTGCGAAGGTCGCGGCAAAGCTGGCGATTGGCTATACGCTGGATGAGCTGCGTAACGAGATCACCGGTGGCGCCACGCCGGCGTCATTCGAGCCGGCGATCGACTACGTCGTCACCAAGATTCCGCGTTTTACCTTCGAGAAATTCCCCAAGGCCAACGACCGCCTGACGACGCAGATGAAGTCGGTGGGTGAGGTCATGTCGATGGGCCGGACTTTCCAGGAATCGCTGCAAAAGGCGTTGCGCGGACTGGAGACCGGTACCGACGGGTTCAACGAAGTTTTGCCGGCAGGACTGAATGCCGACGAGATCGAGCTGCGCCTGCGCCATGAGTTGCGCCAGCCGGGTGCCGAGCGCCTGTGGTTCGTTGCCGAAGCGTTTCGCCGCGGGATGAGCTTTGAGGATATCCACGAGCTGTGCGCCATCGACCCGTGGTTCCTCGCACAGATCGAGGATCTCATCGCTGAAGAAGAAGCTCTGCGCAGCACGCGGCTGGAGGCGCTCGACCGGGATCGCATGCTGACGCTCAAGCAGAAGGGGTTCTCCGACCGGCGCATGGCGTTCCTGACCGGCAGCGATGAAACCGATCTGCGCGCACGACGCCACCAGCTGGGTGTCAGGCCGGTCTACAAGCGCGTTGACACCTGCGCAGCAGAATTTGCCACGACGACGGCCTACCTCTATTCGACCTACGAAGAAGAGTGCGAGGCAGAGCCGGACGACCGCCGCAAGGTCATGATCCTCGGCGGCGGACCGAACCGGATCGGTCAGGGCATCGAGTTCGATTATTGCTGCGTGCACGCGGCGCTGGCGCTGCGCGAGGACGGGATCGAGACCATCATGGTCAACTGCAACCCGGAAACCGTGTCGACCGACTACGACACCTCGGACCGGTTGTACTTCGAGTCGCTGACTCTCGAGGATGTGCTCGAGATCGTGCACCGTGAGAAACCCGACGGCGTCATCGTCCAGTACGGCGGACAGACGCCGCTGAAACTGGCGCGTGATCTCGAGAAGGCCGGTGTGCCCATTATCGGCACATCGCCGGACAGCATCGACCTGGCCGAGGATCGCGAGCGTTTTCAGCAGCTGATCGAGAAGCTCGGTTTGCGCCAGCCCGCCAACCGCACTGCCCGCGACCGCGAATCGGCGCTGCGGCTGGCCGGCGAAGTTGGCTTTCCGCTGGTGGTGCGGCCGTCCTACGTGCTCGGTGGACGCGCCATGGAGGTGGTGTTCAACGATCGTGACCTGATGGAGTACATCGATAACGCCGTGGACGTCTCCAACGAGGCGCCGGTGCTGCTCGATCACTTTCTCGACATGGCGGTCGAGGTCGACGTCGATGCCATCTGCGACGGCGACGATGTCCTGATCGGCGGCATCATGGAACATATCGAGCAGGCCGGCGTGCACTCGGGCGATTCGGGTTGCTCGCTGCCACCGGCCACGCTGAACCAGGAAGTGCAAGGCGAGCTGAAGAACCAGGTGCAGGCCATGGCCAGGGCGCTGGGCGTGCGGGGGCTGATGAATACCCAGTTTGCTATCCAGGGCGACGATATCTACATCCTGGAGGTCAATCCGCGGGCATCTCGTACGGTGCCTTTCGTGTCAAAAGCGACGGGTCAGCCGCTGGCAAAAATTGCCGCCCGCGTGATGGCAGGACGATCGCTGCGTGAGCAGGGCGTTCTGAAAGAAATCTCGCCGCGATATTTCTCAGTGAAAGAATCCGTGTTTCCTTTCGTCAAGTTTCCTGACGCCGACCCGATTCTCGGACCGGAAATGAAATCGACCGGTGAGGTCATGGGTACCGGGAATACCTTCGGTGAGGCTTATGCCAAGGCGCAGCTTGCGTCGGGTGTAACGCTGCCGCGTGAAGGTGCGGCCCTGTTGAGCGTGCGCGATCGCGACAAGCCGGGCGCGATCGAACTCGGCCGGCTGCTGATTGCGCGAGGCTTCGAGCTAATCGCTACCGACGGTACCGCGACGGCGCTGCAGGAAGCGGGCCTGGCCTGCCGGCGGGCCAACAAGGTTCGTGAAGGACGCCCGCACATCGTCGACATCATCAAGAACGACGAGATCGACCTGATCGTCAACACCACCGAAGGCAAGCAGGCGATTCGCGAATCCGATTCGATACGTCGCCAGGCCGTCCATAACAAGGTCACTTACTACACCACGATTGCAGCAGCACGGGCGACCTGTGTGGCGCTCGATTATATTGACGCCGCGGGCGTCAACCGGCTGCAGGACATGCACAGGGAGCTGGGCGTATGAACCGTATTCCGCTGACCGTCGGTGGCGCAGAGATGCTTCGCGCGGAGCTGACGCGTCTCAAGCGCGACGAGCGGCCGAAAGTCATCGAGGCGATTGCGGTTGCGCGGGAGCATGGCGATCTCAAAGAGAACGCCGAATACCATGCTGCCCGTGAGCAGCAGAGCTTCATGGAAGGCCGGATCAAGGAACTCGAGTGGATCCTGTCGAACGCCCAGGTGATTGACGTGGCAACACTCAATGCCGGCAGCCGCATCGTTTTTGGCGCCACCATCGAGTTGCTGGAGGTGTCCTCGAGCGAGGAAGTGACCTACCAGATCGTGGGCGAAGAAGAGGCCGATATCGCCAAGGGCCTGGTTTCTGTGACGTCACCGATTGCACGGGCGCTGATCGGCCGCGAGGAGGGCGCCGAGGTCGAGGTCGCGGCGCCGGGCGGCAGCCGCCATTACGAGATACTCGAGGTGCGTTACGTCTGAGCCGGGCGCTTGCGATACAGCAGCGCCGTGTTGCCGACCCGTTGAATCAGTTCGGCGCCGGTTTCTTCGCAGATCTTGCGAATTGCCGTGTCGCGCTCGCCACGGTCACCGACCCGGACTTTCACCTTGATCAGCTCGTGCGCATCGAGGGCGAGGTCGATCTCGGCGACCACAGCGGGCGTCAGGCCGGCGGCGCCAACAATGACCACGGCCTTGAGCGCGTGACCCCGTCCCCGGAGACTTTTCTTTTCTCTTTCTTTCATCGAGCCAATCATCGCACATGAAACGCCGCAGCAAGAGCCGTCAATGGCATAACACCCAGGAGCGAGATCCGTGGGTAAAGAAGGCGCGCGCCGAGGGCTGGCGGTCACGGGCCGTGTTCAAGCTGGAGGAAATCGACCGCCGGGCCCAGCTGCTCAAACCGGGCATGACGGTGGTCGACCTCGGTGCAGCACCCGGCGGGTGGAGTCAGTATGCCGCCTACCGGCTCAAGGGCAGTGGGCGGATCGTCGCGGTTGACCTGTTGCCGATGGATCCATTGCCGGACGTCGAGTTTATCCAGGGCGACTTCGAGGAGCAGGCCGTACTGGACCAGGTCCTCGCGTCGCTGGGCGACGAAAAGGCCGGGCTTGTAATGTCCGATATGGCCCCCAATATCAGTGGTATGCGGGTCGTGGACCAGCCTCGCTCCATGGCCCTGGCGGAGCTGGCCCGGGACCTGGCGTTCGACATATTGCGTCCCGGCGGTGCCTTCGTCACCAAGCTGTTTCATGGCGAGGGATTTGACGATTTCGTGCGGGACCTCCGGCAGTCTTTTGACAAAGTCGCGGTACGCAAGCCCAAGGCCTCACGACCTGCCAGTCGTGAGACTTACCTTGTGGCGAGAAACTATAAGGTGTAGTAGGGTCTAACTAAGTGCGTCAATGACTTACAGACGCGCGGTGGAGTAAACATTTGAGCGATCTCGCTAAAAACCTCATTCTCTGGGTCGTCATTGCGGTCGTCCTGGTTTCGGTGTTCCAGAGCTTCGGTCCGGCAACGGACCGGGTGCGGACAATCACTTATTCGGATTTCCTCGACGAGGTCGAGGCCAACGGCGTTTCCGAGGTCATGATTGACGGCGAGACGATCTCCGGCAAGCTGAAATCGGGGCAGGGTTTCGTCACCTACAGCCCAGAGACCGACTATGACTGGCTGATTGGCCAGCTCGACAAGCGCAACGTCCGTTTTGCGGCCAAAGAGCCTGAACGCCAGACGTGGCTCATGCAGCTGTTCATCTCCTCGTTCCCGATCCTTTTGCTGATCGGAGTCTGGGTCTATTTCATGCGCCAGATGCAGGGCGGTGCCGGTGGCCGTGGTGCGATGTCTTTCGGCAAGAGCAAGGCCCGCCTGCTGGGCGAAGACCAGGTGAACGTCAACTTCGGCGATGTCGCCGGTGTCGAGGAAGCGAAAGAAGAAGTCAGCGAGATCGTCGACTTCCTGAAAGACCCCAGCAAGTTCCAGCGGCTCGGCGGCAAGATCCCCCGTGGCGTCCTGATGGTCGGTCAGCCGGGCACAGGTAAGACACTGCTGGCGCGAGCCATCGCCGGCGAAGCGCGAGTGCCGTTCTTCACCATTTCAGGTTCGGATTTTGTCGAGATGTTTGTCGGTGTCGGTGCATCGCGCGTACGCGACATGTTCGACCAGGCGAAGAAGCACGCACCCTGCATTATCTTCATCGATGAGATCGATGCGGTCGGCCGCCATCGCGGTGCCGGGCTGGGTGGTGGACACGATGAGCGCGAACAGACGCTGAACCAGCTGCTCGTCGAGATGGACGGTTTCGAGGGTAACGAAGGGGTCATCGTAATTGCGGCGACCAACCGTCCCGACGTGCTCGACCCCGCGCTGCTGCGGCCGGGTCGTTTCGACCGCCAGGTCGTCGTTCCGCTGCCCGATGTTCGCGGTCGCGAACAGATACTCAAGGTGCACATGCGCAAGGTGCCGATCAACGAAGACGTCAAGCCCAAGATTATTGCCCGCGGTACGCCGGGCTTCTCCGGCGCAGACCTGGCTAACCTGGTCAACGAGGCCGCCCTGTTTGCCGCGCGTGCTAACAAGCGCACGGTAACGATGGAGGAGTTCGAAAAGGCCAAGGACAAGATCATGATGGGCGCAGAGCGCAAGTCCATGGTGATGAGCGAAGACGAGAAACGCCTGACTGCTTATCACGAAGCCGGTCATGCGATTGTGGGTATCAAGGTTCCGGAGCACGACCCGGTTTACAAGGTCACGATTATTCCGCGGGGCAGGGCGCTGGGCGTCACCATGTACCTGCCGGAAGAAGACCGCTACAGCAACAGCAAGCGCATGCTCGAGAGCCGCATCTCGACCCTGTTTGGCGGGCGGATTGCCGAGGAGCTGATATTCGGGCCGGATTCGGTTACCACCGGAGCCTCTAACGATATCGAGCGGGCAACCGAGATCGCACGAAACATGGTCACCAAGTGGGGACTGTCCGACAAGCTCGGTCCGCAGACCTACAGCGAGGAAGACGGTGAAGTGTTTCTCGGCCGTTCGGTGACTCAGCATAAGCATGTTTCCGACGTCACCGCGCACACGATTGACGAAGAGGTGCACCGGCTGATTGACGACAACTACCAGCGTGCCCGGAAGATCCTCGAGGAGCACGTCGACAAGCTGCATCTCATGGCCGAAGTATTGATGAAATACGAGACCATCGATGAATCGCAGATCAAGGAGATCATGGAAGGCCGGATGCCGCCGCCGCCCGAGGGCTGGGATGATTCCGGCACTCCGCCCCCGGTTAAACCCGGCGATGAATCTCCCGAGACACCCATCGGCGGGCCTGCGTCACAACACTGACCGCCGCGACGAAATGAACCTCATTCTGGCCAGCGGGGCGCTCGATCTGGGCGACCCGCTCGTCATGGGTGTGCTGAACGTCACCCCCGATTCGTTTTCCGATGGCGGCCGCTATGCCCGCCTCGATCAGGCCGTCGCGCGTGCCATGGAGCTCCAGCAGGAGGGCGCGGCGCTGATCGATGTAGGCGGCGAGTCGACCCGGCCGGGATCACTGCCGGTCAACAGCCAGGAAGAGATTTCCCGGGTGATTCCCGTCGTCAGCGAACTGGTGGCCGCCGGCTCCGTTCCGGTCTCGGTCGATACGAGCAAGCCGGAGGTGATGCAGGCCGCAATCGATGCCGGCGCCGCCCTGATCAACGACGTCAATGCGCTGCGTGCACCCGGGGCCCTCGAAACCGTTGCGGACAGCGAAACTTCGGTTTGCCTGATGCACATGCGGGGCGCACCGCGTGACATGCAGAAAGACCCCCGTTATGACGATGTGGTGGTCGAGGTCTGTCGCTTCCTGGACGAGCGCATCAATGCCTGTGTCGATGCCGGAATCGGCCCGGAGCGCATCGTGATCGACCCGGGATTCGGCTTCGGTAAAACGCTGCAGCACAACCTGGCGTTGCTGGCGAATCTCGATCGCCTTTGTGCCATGGGCCAGCCGGTGCTGGCGGGCCTGTCGCGAAAATCGATGCTGGGGCAGTTGCTCGACCGGGAGGTCGATCAGCGTCTGCCCGGCAGCCTGGCGCTGGCGGCATTGGCGGTTACCCGGGGCGCCAGTATCATTCGGGCACACGATGTTGCCGCGACGGTCGATGCTGTCCGGGTAGCGGCCGCAGTCAAAGCAGCGGGGGAATAAGAATGGGACGAGTTTTTGGCACCGACGGCGTTCGTGGAACGGTGGGATCGGACCCGATGACTGTCGATTTCGCGATGCGGCTGGCCAGCGCAGCCGGGCGGGTGCTGGCTCCCGATGGCGGCAGTGTTGCGGTTGGCAAGGACACGCGAATCTCGGGATACATGTTCGAGGCGGCCCTGGAGGCGGGTTTCGTGGCTGCCGGTGTAGACGTGAAACTCCTGCAGGTGATGCCTACACCGGGAATTGCCTACCTCACGCGAGTGCTCGGGGCCGATCTCGGCGTGGTTATCAGTGCATCCCACAACCGCTATGACGATAACGGCATCAAGTTTTTCGATCGTCATGGCAGCAAGCTGGACGACAGCGTGCAGCAGCAGATCGAAGCCCTCATCGATGAACCGCCGGTCACCCGCGAATCATCGCGGCTGGGCCGGGCGGAACGACGCTATGATGCCGTCGACCGCTACATCGGCTTCTGCAAGCAGTCGACGCCGGAACCGCTCGATTTGTCGGGTATGAGACTCGTCGTGGACGGCGCCAATGGTGCTACCTACAAGATCGCGCCGCGGGTATTCGCCGACCTCGGCGCGGATGTCGTGACGATCGCCTGCTCACCGAACGGCAAGAACATCAATGACGGCTGTGGATCCACCGCCCCGAACGTGCTGCAGAGCACGGTCAAGGCGCTGGAGGCCGACCTCGGCATCGCCTTCGATGGCGACGGCGACCGGGTCATGATGGTTGACCACACCGGTGCGGTAGTCGATGGCGACCAGCTGTTGTTTGCCATCGTCGGATCTCGGCTGGCCAGCGGGGGTCTGCACGGCCCGGTGGTGGGCACCGTGATGAGCAACCTGGGACTGGAAAAGGCCCTCGAGGGTCTGGGTGTCGGGTTTCACCGGGCGGCAGTCGGTGACCGGAATGTGCTCGCCTCGTTGCGCAAAAACGGCGGGATTCTCGGCGGCGAGACTTCAGGGCACATCCTCTGCCTGGACCGGACCACCACCGGCGACGGGATCGTCGCCGCAATCCAGGTGCTCGAAGCGATCAAGCGCAGCGGGCAGCCGCTGGCGTCCCTGGTGGCGGGTATGGCGCGGTTTCCCCAGCGACTGGTCAACGTGCAGGTGGTACCGGGATTCGACCATACCGGCTCGGCCCGGGTGGCCGAGGCCCTGCAGGCCGTCGAGCGCGCGCTGGGCGGGGAAGGCCGGGTCGTCCTGCGGGCGTCCGGCACCGAGCCGGTCATCCGGGTGATGGTCGAAGGGCGCAACGAATCGGTAGTAGCTGATTTTGCGGAGCAGCTGGCCGGGGCGGTGCGCGAGGCCGCGGAGGCGGAAACCGCCGGTTAAATTGATTTCCCGGCCCCGCCTCGTTAACCTTTCGCGTCTTTTTGACTGCGGATTGGACTGATGAGAAAACCGCTGGTAGCCGCTAACTGGAAAATGCACGGATCACGGGAAATGACCCGTGAGCTGATCATGGCCATTCGGGACGGTGTCGACGACAGCTGGGATACCGAGATCCTGATTTGCCCGCCCTACGTCTACCTGGACGAGGCCTCCAGGCAGCTGGACGGCTCGGGGATTGCCCTGGGTGCCCAGCACCTCAACCCCAATCCGGGCGGCGCCCACACCGGCGAGGTATCGGCGCCGATGCTGGCCGACCTGGGCTGCACCCACGTGATTGTCGGGCATTCCGAGCGCCGCGCCATGTATGGCGACGACGACGCCGTTGTCGCCGCCAACTTCCAGGCCGCTCAGGCCGCCGGACTGATACCGGTGCTGTGCGTGGGCGAGACGCTGGAAGAACGCGAAGCCGGCACGACCGGCGTCGTGGTGGCCGAGCAGGTGGAGGCGGTGACCGCCGCCGCCGGCATCGAGGCCTTCGATAAGGCAGTTCTCGCCTATGAGCCGGTCTGGGCCATCGGCACTGGCCTGACCGCGACTCCCGAGCAGGCCCAGGAAGTTCATGCCGGATTGCGTGGGCTGCTGGCCAAAATGAGTGATAAAATAGCTTCCGATTTGAGGATTCTTTACGGCGGCAGCGTTAAGGGCGCCAATGCCCGGGCGCTGTTTGGCATGCCCGACATCGACGGCGGCCTGATCGGTGGGGCATCTCTTGAAGCATCCGAATTCCTGGCGATTTGTGAGGCGGCCGGTACACCGGCACGAGCGTAATGATTAGTACAGCAGTTTCTATCAGTCACGTCCTGTTATCGGTCCTGTTGATCGCGTTGATCCTGTTTCAACGCGGCAAGGGTGCCGAAGCGGGCGCGGCTTTCGGGGCCGGCGCATCCGGCACCGTGTTCGGCAGCGCGGGATCGGGGTCTTTCCTGACCCGGATGACCGCGGTCCTGGCAACCCTGTTCTTCGCGACGAGCCTGTCGCTGGCGTACCTCGCCGGCAAGCAGGCGCCGACCAGCGTGCTCGAGCGTGCCCAGGAAGGCACGGTCATCGAGGAAGCGGCGCCGGATTTCCTGCCGTTGCCGGATGGTCTGCCGAGCGAACTGCCGGGCGAGTTGCCGGCATTGCCGGATCTCGCGACGCCTGAACCGCCGGAGGAAGAGGGCGAACCAGATCCGCAATAGCGGCGACTGACAAACATGCCGATGTGGTGGAATTGGTAGACACGCTGTCTTGAGGGGGCAGTGGCGCAAGCCGTGCCGGTTCGAGTCCGGCCATCGGCACCATAGTTGCAGTTAACAGGTTGGGGATACCGTAGGAATGCTGCAGGAATACGTGCCCATCATGATCTTCCTGGCCGTGGCCGGTGGCCTGGCCGTCGTGCTGTTGTCGCTGGGTTTCCTGCTGGCCCCGCGCAAACCCGACGCTGAGAAGCTGTCTCCCTACGAATGCGGTTTCGAGGCATTCGAAGATACCCGGATGAAATTCGATGTGCGGTATTACCTGGTCGCCATCCTGTTCATTATTTTTGACCTGGAAATCGCGTTTCTCTTTCCATGGGCCGTCACGCTCGATAATTTTGCCACCAAAGGCACACAGGTTTTCGTGCTGCTGGCGATGGCGATTTTTATCGGAGTCCTGGTGATCGGCTTCATCTACGAATGGAAGAAGGGGGCCCTGGAGTGGGATTGAACGAACCCGCCGTTACCGACAGCTCGCCCAATCGCGGGTTTGCCGTAACGACGATCGACACCGTGATCAACTGGGCCCGTACCGGGTCCATGTGGCCGATGACCTTCGGCCTGGCCTGTTGTGCGGTCGAGATGATGCAGGCCGGCGCCTCGCGATATGACACGGACCGCTTTGGCATTATCTTTCGGCCGAGCCCGCGCCAGTCCGATGTCATGATCGTCGCTGGTACGCTGGTCAACAAGATGGCGCCGGCACTGCGGAAGGTTTACGACCAGATGCCAGAGCCTCGCTGGGTGGTCTCGATGGGGTCGTGCGCAAACGGCGGCGGCTACTATCACTATTCCTACTCGGTTGTGCGCGGCTGCGATCGGGTCATCCCGGTCGATGTCTACGTCCCCGGCTGCCCGCCTACCGCAGAGGCTTTGCTGTACGGGCTTTTGCAGCTGCAGAAAAAAATCCGTCGCACCAACACAATTGCCCGCTGACCAATGGCCGAATCCGACCTGCAAGCAATAGCGGCAAGCATGGGTGATCGTTTCGGTGACGCAGTGAGCGCGGGTGTGTCTGCCATCGGCGAACTGACGCTGGAGCTCCAGGATCCATCGCGCCTGAAAGAAGTTTCGCTGTCCCTCCGCGACGACGAAAAGTTCGAGGTTTTGATCGATGTGGCCGGGGTGGATTATCTCGGCTTCGGTGCCGATGAATGGAAAACCCAGGTAGCTACCGACAGCGGATTCAGCCGCGCGGTCAGCCCTGAAGGTGGCGTAATCGACAAGGACGCGCCCGGCCGGCTGGCGGTCGTCTATCACCTGTTGTCGATTTCGCGCAACGAGCGCGCCCGGCTGCGGGTCCGCTGTCCGGATACTGCGATGCCGCTCGTCGATTCAGTGGTCGATGTCTGGCCGTCGGCAAACTGGTTCGAACGCGAGGCCTTCGACCTGTTTGGCATCCTGTTCCAGGGCCACCCGGACCTGCGCCGGCTGTTAACGGACTATGGGTTTATCGGCCACCCGTTCCGCAAGGACTTTCCGCTCATCGGTAACGTCGAGGTTCGTTACGACCCGGAGAAGGGCCGTGTGGTCTACGAACCGGTGTCGATCGAGCCGCGAACCCTGGTACCTCGGGTCATACGCGACGACAACCGCTATTCGGGCGAACTGACCGACCGGCCGTCCGGAGCTGACACCGATGCGTGAAATCGAAAGCTACACGATGAACTTCGGCCCACAGCACCCGGCGGCACACGGTGTGCTGCGGCTGGTGCTGGAGATGGACGGCGAGGTCATCCAGAAGGCTGACCCACACGTCGGCCTGCTGCATCGGGCTACCGAGAAGCTGGCGGAGAGCAAGCCGTTCAACCAGAGCATCGGCTACATGGACCGGCTCGATTACGTTTCAATGATGTGCAACGAGCACGGCTATGTGCTGGCCATCGAGAAGCTGCTGGGAATCGAGGCGCCCATTCGGGCGCAGTACATCCGCGTAATGTTCGACGAAGTTACCCGCATCCTTAATCACCTGATGTGGCTGGGTGCGCACGGACTCGACATCGGCGCCATGACGATGTTCCTCTATTGCTTCCGGGAACGCGAAGACCTGATGGACTGCTACGAGGCGGTCTCGGGCACCCGGATGCACGCCACCTATTATCGCCCGGGCGGTGTCTACCGCGATCTGCCCGAGCAGATGCCGCAGTATCAGCCGTCGAAATGGCGCAACCAGAAAGAAGTCGACAAGCTGAACGAGACACGCAGGGGCTCGCTGCTGGATTTTCTCTGGGATTTCACCGAGAGATTTCCGGCGTGCGTCGACGAATACGAAACGCTTTTGACCGATAACCGCATCTGGAAACAGCGCACCGTCAATATTGCCGTAATCAGCCCGGAAGAAGCGATGGCTTACGGGTTTTCCGGGCCGATGCTGCGTGGTTCCGGGGTCGAGTGGGACCTGCGCAAGAAGCAGCCCTACGAGGTTTACGACCAGGTAGACTTTGATATTCCGGTCGGAACCCATGGCGATTGCTATGACCGTTACCTGGTGCGCATAGCGGAAATGCGCGAATCGAACAGGATCATTCGTCAGTGCATCGAGTGGCTGCGCGCCAATCCGGGCCCGGTAATGATCGACGACAACAAGATCGTGCCGCCAACACGCGAAGAAATGAAAGACGACATGGAATCGTTGATTCATCACTTCAAGCTGTACACCGAGGGTTATTGCGTTCCTGCCGGTGAGGCCTACGCGGCGATCGAACACCCCAAGGGTGAATTCGGCGTCTACCTGGTATCGGATGGCGCGAATAAACCCTTCCGGCTGAAGGTGCGCGCGCCGGGTTTTGCCCACATTGCCGCCATGGACTACATGGTGCGTGGCCATATGCTGGCGGACGTCGTGGCGGTAATCGGCACCATGGATATCGTGTTTGGCGAGATTGACCGATGAGCACAGCAAATGGACGCAAGAGCGACGTGCTGTCCGATCACGCCCGTGAAGTGATCGATCACTGGGTCGCGAAGTTTCCACCGGGCCGGCAGCGCTCGGCGGTGATCGAGGCGTTGCGCACCGTGCAGCACGAGAACGAGGGATACCTCACGCCTGAGCTGATGGATGCGGTAGCAGTGTATCTCGATTTACCGAAGATCCAGGTCTACGAAGTTGCCACGTTCTACTCGATCTTCGAGACCAAGCCGGTCGGCCGCTGCCACATCTCGGTATGCACCAATATTTCCTGTCACCTGCGTGGATCGGCAGAAATCGTCGAGCACATCGAGAAACGACTGGGTGTCAAGACGGGCGAGAGCACCCCGGACGGCAAGTACTTTCTCAAGCAGGAAGAAGAATGCCTGGCCGCCTGCGTCAATGCACCAATGATGATGATCGACCACGTTTACTACGAAAACCTGACCCCTGAAAAAGTCGACCAGATCCTGGAGGACCTCGAATGAGCCGGCTCGAAAACGAGAACCTGGTCGCGTTCGCCACCTTCGGAATGGACCAGCCCTGGTCGCTGGAAAACTATCGCAAGATCGGTGGTTACCAGGCCTGGGAGCGAATCCTCCGTGGCGAGCTTTCGCCAGACGAGGTTATCGACATCGTCAAAGCGTCGGGGCTGCGTGGCCGCGGCGGGGCAGGTTTTCCGACCGGGCTGAAGTGGAGCTTCATGCCGCGTACCGCGCCGGTGCAGAAGTACATCGTCTGCAATTCAGACGAGAGCGAGCCGGGGACCTGCCACGACCGGGACATTCTCCGCTACAACCCGCATGCCCTGATCGAGGGCATGGCGATTGCCGGTTACGCAATGGGTGCGACCGTTGGTTACAACTATATCCGTGGCGAGTTTTACGCCGAACCGGTACCCCGCTTCGAAGCGGCCGTTCGGGAGGCTTATGCAGCATCGCTGCTGGGCAAGTCGATACGCGGCAGCCAGATCGACTTCGATCTCTACATGTTTGTCGGCGCCGGTGCCTATATCTGCGGCGAGGAAACCGGCCTGCTTGAGTCGCTGGAAGGCAAGCCCGGGAAACCACGCTTCAAGCCGCCGTTTCCCGCCAACTACGGCCTCTACGGCAAGCCGACGACGGTCAATAACACCTATACGCTTTCCTCTGTGCCGACGATCCTGCGCAACGGTGCTGAGTGGTTCGCCGGTCTGGGTCCGGAAAAATCCGGTGGCACCGCGATTTACTCTGTCTCGGGGCACGTCGAAAAGCCTGGTAATTACGAGCTGCCGATGGGGCTGCCGTTTCGCGACCTCCTCGAGATCTGCGGCGGCGTTCTGGGCGGCCGCAAGCTGAAAGCCGTTATTCCAGGCGGCTCGTCGGTTCCGGTGATGCCTGCCGAGGTCATTATCGACCTGACGATGGATTACGAAACGCTGCGCGAGGCCGGTTCCGCGCTGGGCACCGGTGCGGTTGTGGTGATGGATGAGACGACCTGCATGGTCAGCATGCTGGAGCGTATCTCGCGATTTTATTTTGCCGAGTCCTGCGGTCAGTGTACGCCGTGCCGTGAAGGCACCGGCTGGCTGAACCGGGTGATCCGGCGAATCATGGCGGGCAAAGGCCGGGCGGAAGACATGGACATGCTGGTCGACGTGGCCAACAAGATCGAGGGCCACACCACTTGTGCGCTCGGCGACGCCGCGGCGTGGCCGGTACAGAGCTTCATGAAGCACTACCGGCATGAATTCCAGTACATGATCGAACACGGCGGCAAGAGCATCGTCGAAGCAAACGGCAAGGCGGCAGCCTGATAATGAGTGACGACCAGGTAAACATCGAAGTCAACGGCGTTCCCCTCAAGGCGAACAAGGGCGACATGCTGATGGAGGTGACCGACGAGGCGGGCATCTACATCCCGCGTTTCTGTTATCACAAGAAGCTGTCGATCGCCGCCAACTGCCGTATGTGCCTAGTCGAGGTGGAAAAGGCGCCGAAGCCGCTGCCGGCCTGTGCAACGCCGGTTGCCGAAGGCATGAAAGTCTTCACCAAGTCGCCGGCGGCCATTGCCGCGCAGCGGGCGACGATGGAATTCCTGCTGATCAACCATCCGCTGGACTGCCCGATCTGCGACCAGGGCGGTGAGTGCGAGCTGCAGGACCTGGCTATGGGTTTCGGTCGCGATATCTCGCGCTACCAGGAGCGTAAGCGGGTTGTTGCCGACAAGGACATCGGTCCGTTGATCTCGACCGACATGACGCGCTGCATCCATTGCACCCGCTGTGTCCGTTTTACCGAGGAAATCGCCGGCCTGCAGGAGCTGGGTACGCTCGGCCGGGGCGAGAACATGGAAATCGGCACTTTCATCGAACGCTCGGTAGACCATGAGCTGTCGGGTAACGTGATTGACCTGTGCCCGGTGGGTGCCCTCAACTCGCGGCCGTTCCGGTTCCGGGCACGGTCCTGGGAGATGATCCAGCAGGCGACCGTTTCGCCACACGACAGCTTTGGCTCCAATCTTTTTGCTCACGTGCTGCATGGCAAAGTCATGCGCATTGTGCCGCAGCCGAACGAGGCACTGAACGAAACCTGGATTTCCGACCGCGATCGATTCAGCTACGCGGGAATCTACTCGGACGACCGGCTCAAGACACCGGTCATGCGGGTCGATGGTGAGTTCCGGCCGACAGACTGGGCTACCGCCCTGGAACAGGTGGCAGGGCGGCTGAAGCAGGCGGGCAACCTGGGGACCCTGGTGTCACCCAGCGCCACGCTGGAGGAGCTCTACCTGCTGCAGAAGCTGACCCGCGACCTGGGCAGCGACAATATTGACCACCGCCTGCGAATGCGGGATCTCGGTGACAGCGACAACGACCCGCCATTTCCCTGGCTGGGCACCGACGTTGCGGCGCTCGAATCGGCCAACGCGATCGTCGTTGCGGGCGCGAACCTGCGTAACGAAGTGCCGATGCTCGCCCATCGGTTACGAAAGGCGGCACTCGGCGGTGCCAGCGTTGGTTTCATCAATCCGCCTGGCTACGAATACCTGTTTAATCACACGTATGCGGAAAGCGCGTTGCGTGAGCTGCCCGCGAAGCTCGGCGCGCTGCTCGGTGCGGTCGAGCAGGTCGCAGGCCGGCGTGCCTCGCTGGACGTTGCCCGGGGTCAGGCTGACGACGCGGTGCAGGCCATGGCCCGCGCGCTCGTGGAAGGCGAACGGTCGCATATCCTGCTGGGTCACCTGGCGCAGCGTCACCCGGCTTTTACCCAGCTGCGAGCCATCGTTGCAGCTGTGGCGGAGATTGCCGGCGCCACCTTTGGCTACCTGCCGGAAGGCGCCAACGGCGCCGGCGCCTGGCTGGCCGGCGCGGTTCCACACCGGCGACCGGACGGATCAGCGTCGGCCGGCCGCAATGCACGGCAGATGCTGACCGACACCTGTGATGCCTACCTGCTTTATGGCTTCGAGCCACAGCACGACACTGTCGAGGGCGCCGCCGCCATCGAGACGCTGCGCGAGGCATCGCTGGTCGTGATGCTGTCGCCCTGGCTGGATCCGACCGCCATTGAATACGCCGACATCGTCCTGCCCGTAGGGACCTTTGCCGAGACTGCCGGCAGCTTCGTCAACCTGCAGGGCGACCTGCAGACCTTTTCGGGCGTAGCCAAACCGGTAGGCGAGGCGCGTCCCGGCTGGAAAGTCCTGCGTGTCCTGGGCAACCATCTCGGGCTGGATGGCTACGACTACACCAGTGCCGACCAGGTCCTGGCCGCGGCGATCGGGCAGATTGGCGACATTCGCCGCGATAACGCAGTGCGAAACGCCCCGCGGACGAACGGCTCGGGTTACGGCGATGA
>JAHEKH010000140.1 GCA_024638445.1 Gammaproteobacteria bacterium
TAACGCTTGAAATTCCCGGTGGGAAAGGATGCCCTGTGAACCGCGAGTCCACGTTGCTCGTGAGCTGGTTCGTCAAATAAGCCAGAGCCCGGCACCACGCACCGGCACCACGCACCGGCAGGAGCTCGCTAAAGGAGCCCCTGCCAGGCGGGATGCGTTGCGTTACTGGACCTCGAAGTTGGAAAGATCCTCAGCCTGGACTGCTCCGGTGACCGGGTCTTCCAGCGCACAGCGGAAAGTCCATGTCCCACGGGGCAGGCTGCTGCTCACATTGAACAGCCCGAGTGGTGCGACATCGAAGTCCGCAGTGTCCGGCAGGACGAAACTGAAATCGATCAGGTTGGCCGTGAAGAACGTGCTGTAGCTCAGCTGCAGCCGCAGACGTGTATCGAGACTGGACCCGCTGAGGTTGGCATAGCGCAGCGTCGAAAGACCGATCTGTTCGCCGGTGACGTAGCTTGCCTGAGTCGATTCGACATCGCACAGCACGTCGCCACTGATCGGCGTGCAGACACTGGGTGACCCGCCGGTAGCCGGACCGTTGATCTCGATGTCGTCGACCATGAAGTTCAGCGGGCCAGCGCCCGGGTTGGTCGTCGACTCAAAGCTCAGGTTGTGAACGCCGCCATCGGCAAACGCGGAAATATCCAGGCTCACCTGGTCGTAAACCGCGTAGGTCGGGGCATCGGCCTGGGTCGCGGTGAACAGCACGTTACCGTCGATGGATGCCGTGACCGATCCGGTCGTGTTCACGGCCGGGATCTCGAGCCAGAATGTCAGAGTATCGGCGCCGACAGGTATCACCAGGTCCTGGTCGACACTGCCGCTTTCCAGCACGCCGCTGACGCCACCGAAGAAAGACCACCAGCTGCCGCTGAGCGGCCCGGTGCCGCCGCCAAAACTGCACGAGACGGGGTCGCATAGCGGTGTTCCGAAGTTCGTGGACGCTTCGTTCCAGGACGGGTTGGGTGTGCCGCCCTCGAAACCCGGGTCGGCGACGAGGTTCCCGCCCGGTGACGGCGGGATCGGATCCGTGCACACAAAACCGCTCTCGACCTGGCAGGAGGCGGAGCAGCCGTCGCCGCCGGCGCCATTGCCGTCATCGCAGGTCTCACCAGCCTGCAGCTCGCCGTCGCCACACGTGCCGCCAACGGGTCCGCCGCAGGAATCGAATTTGAACCGCCCGATCTGGGTATTCCATACGTTACCGACGGCGCCGTACTGCATCGTGTACCAGAAGGTGCACTCGTCGACAGGATCCACGTTCAGTGAACTGTAGTCGCCCCAGCGATTGCTGTTGCTGCGGCCGGTGCCCTCGATCAGGCTGACTTCTCCCTGCGGCAGGGTGCCCTGGGGATCGGTGGCCAGCCGGCCCGCATAGCGTAACGACGGGAAAGTGGCCGTACTCGAGACGCTGTAGGCGACCGCGAGATTGCCGTCGCCATCCATCGCAGCGCTGCCCATGAAGCGGTTGTCGCTGTCCGGAGAATAAGTGCCCTCCTGGTGCAGCGACCAGTTGCCACCGGTGCGCCGCAGTTCGAACCAGCGGACGCCACCGCGATCATTGCCGTTGACGTCAGTCACCAGGTTGCCCACCAGGGATTCGTGACTGCCGAAATTGCGGTACTGCAGGCGCCACATGATGACTTCCCGGAGCGGATCCAGGTCGGATCCGCCGCCCGGCTGATCGAAACACGAGAATGAGAACAGGCCGCACAGGCTCGAATCGAATTCGGTGACAGCGATGTTGAAGGGCCCCGTGAGCGATGACAGGGCCGGGTTGGAGAAATTGACATCGAACTCCCAGACCTCGAGGAAGTCCTGGCCGGGATTGTTGCTGCCCGCGTTGTGGACTTCGTCGTCACGATGACGCATGAAATATCCCGGTGAACCGGCAGGGGGTGCGCTCGAGCCATCAATATCGGCCGGCTGCAGCGCCTGGAAACCAAATCCGGCCAGACTCGGTGCGGTGAGTCTCTGGAACGAAGCCGCCTGGCCGTTCAGCATGGCGTTGCGCTCCAGGGCATAGGCGGCCGGCTGGTTTTCATTGCTGGAAACGTAATAGGCATCGGACCATACGCCGTATTTCGGGTAGTCCGGAAAATTGGTCGCCGGAAAGTTGTATGCGTACCAACCCCCGGTGATCGGGTTTCCGGTCTGGGAAACGTAGACGCACAGGCGGTTGCCAAACGAGGAGAATTCGCTGATCAGCCAACGACCGGCAGATTCGTCGTACAACACGACGGGGTCGCCCAGGCCGCTGGCGCACTGACTGCTTCCGAGATTGTCCACGGTTGATGGGCCGGCAACCACAGCGCCGTTGTTCTTGTCGTAAAAAGTAAAAGCGGAACCACCACTCGTGTTGGTCATCTGTACGTAATAATTTGCGCCCACGTCGCCGACGGGGTCAGCCGGCGTTACTCCGTTGAACGGCGTGCCAGGAAAACTGAGTTCGGGTGGGTCGAATGTACGTATGGCAGTGCCCCGGGTGACGGCGGCCTGGCGCTCGAGCAGTGGATCGATCTCCCACTTCACCGGGTTGGCGGGCGGGCCAGGTTGGACGTAGTCTTCCTGGCGGTTGTTTCGCCGCGGTATTTCCTTGATGGGATCGCCCGGTTTCCAGCCCGCGACCTTCGGTAATTCCCGCAGGTCACCCTCGAAGGCCGTCACCGCCGAGGAATAGACAACCGTGGCACCGCGATATTGCCGGGGCACGTTGGCGCCCGCCAGTGCATCGTCCGTCATTTTGGCTTTCCGGTCGTAGATGCTGGTGACCGGTTCCTCGCCGACCGCGACCGCGCTCAGCATGATCAGAAGTGCTGCCGTGCACAGAGATGCGCCCCGCAGACGTTGGCGTAATTCAATAGTCATGGTTTCCCCTCGGCCTGATGCGTTTTTTTTAAGCCGTCTGGCCCCATAACTTCGATGCCGATCCAGGGTCGGCCGAGTGAAACCAGGTTACAGCGTAATCAGAGTAAATCGCAGACCGTCTTTGTCAAGGCGCCAGAATGGACTCGTTCCAGAACCCACGGTGCCGGGCACTGATTTACAGGACTAATTGCTGGACTTTCACCGTTCCCGCAGCTGAGATTGTCGTTGACAGCGCGCGATTTGGTTAGTCAAATAAGTCAGTGCCCGGCACCGTCGTTCGATTTCCAGGCCATGGGTTTGCTGGCCGGTGGCCTCCAGTTAATCTTCGATCCGACGAGATTGTCGCTGAACAGCTTCCAAACCAACCTCGCCGTCGATCCCTTCTTTTCCTGTCCGGGCGGCAACTTCTGTCTGGACGATCCGCCCGGCACACTCACCATCGTTTGGGGCCAGTTCCTTGGCAACCTCATTGCGCCGAAAAGCGGGGCGACACTGATGGCGACGCTCGAGATGACTGCCTTGCAATGTTGTGGTTCGACAACTCTGGATATTATCGACTACACGGACATTACCGGAGGCTGGTTTGACGCCGGTTTTCAGTTCATGAGTGCGCCGGCCTTCCGGGGCGCCAGTATCACGATCACCACGCCCGAAGGTCCGGTGCCGCTCCCTGCTGGCGTGTGGCTGATGATGGGGGCTATTGGCGCATTGGCGGGGTTGCGCCGTAAACCGCCACGCGATTTCCGGTACCGGCGGCTTCCGTTGAAAAGCGTGATTGTGATGGATCGATCACCGCGCAATTTTTTCTGGGCCAGGTGCTGTGAACAACCGCGGTTCGACCCTTCCGCTGTCCGAAAGTCTGAGCGAGGCACCCCGGGTGTTGCTATGCGGCATGCAGATAACCATGCAAATGGCTAGCCTACACGGGGTCGAAAAAATCAGGGGAATCGAATGGATGGTTTATTTAAAGCGTTGGCGCCTCATGTTCACTGGGGATTGCGGGTATCGTTGGCGGCGACTTTTATTTATCACGGTTACGCTAAATTCCCGATAGCGGACTTTTCGGCCGCAATGGACATGCCGGCCCCTTTGGCGCTGGCCGTCGCGGTCGCCGAACTCGTTGCCGGGGTCGCCCTGCTGGCGGGCGCGTTTACCAGGGATCTCGTTACCCGTATCGGCGCCGCAATCGTCATTGTCATCATGATTGGTGCCATATTCATAGTGCACCTCCCGAATGGATTCAACGTCATGAATGGCGGCTATGAGTTCCAGTTGCTGATGTTGCTTACCGGCTTGTACCTCCTGGCCAAGGGAAACGACGCCTAGCCGGTTCCGGTCGTCAGGAAGCGACGTAATAACCGTGTTTCTGAGGGAATCGCGGCGGAACGGTGTTCCTGGGAAGCGTTGTCGTCTGCAACCCCCTGGTATTAGCGTGTGGGCTGATTGGCGCCGTAAACAGCCAAACGCTACACGGTTGCGGCGGGTTACATTGAGAACGAGGTGTGACGAATCCAGCAGGGTTCTTCGCGATTGCGCGATCTTTTTGGGCGCGGTGTCGCGGTTCTACGCTTATGTGGCTATGGCACCAGGCCGCTGGGCCCGGGCGGCTGGAAGAACATTGCCTCCACGATGAGGAGATCGCTGAAGTTGACGTTGCCGTCGCCGTTCAGGTCGGCATCGGGATCGTCGGTAAAGAAAACCAGTTCGAACACGGCAAGGTCGCTGAAGTTGGTGAATCCGCTGTCGTCCAGGTCGGGATCGCAGAGGTTGCCGTAACCGTCCTGATTCGTATCCCGCTGATCCGGGTTCGCAATCAGGGTGCAGTTGTCGCGGATATCGAGCACTCCATCGCCATCCATGTCGCCGATATCGCGCTGGTTGCCGAAATTCAGTCCCTCGATGGTCTGTCCCTGGCCCAGCATGACTTCGTAGAAGCCCAGGGTCGGGAAAGTCTGCCTGAACCCGTCGGGGACCACCTCGCGAATGAGCTGCAGGCCGGGCTCGAGAGTCTCCAGCCAGTACAGCCCTGCTTCGTCGAAATCGGTGACGGGATCGTCGGCAATCGTCACCGTCCTGGGCTCACCGGTATCGAGCTGTTCGTTAAAGTTGCGGTCCACGAAAATGATCACCCCGGGCAGTCCCGGTTCATCGTCATCCAGCTGCCCGTTGCCATTCTCATCGAGCCACTTGCGGCCGTGGAGCGTGCCCGACTGGGTCGGCTGGTTGCCGAAGTCGAGCCCTTCGACGGTTTGCCCCTGGCCGAGTGTCACCTGGTGAGCGCCCCCGGCCGGAAACGTCTGGGTGAATCCCTCCGGGACCACTTCGCGGATAATGTGCACGCCGGCCTCGATGCCGTCCAGCCAGTACAGGCCTGCTTCGTCAAAACCCGTTTGTGGATCGTCGTTGATGGTGACAGTCCGGGGCTCGCCGACATCCAGCTGGCCGCTGTTGTTGAGATCCACATAGATCGTCACGCCTGCGAGGCCCGGTTCATTGGTCTCCTGTTGCCCGTTGCCGTTGGTATCGGACCATTTAACGCCATGCAGGGTGCCGGGCAGGATTTGCTGGTTGCCAAAATCCAGGCCTTCGATGGTTTCGCCCTGCCCCAGCAGGACCACG
>JAHEKH010000045.1 GCA_024638445.1 Gammaproteobacteria bacterium
GGCGGCGGCGCAGCGGTGATGTTGCTTTGTCTCGGACTGGTTGCCTGGCGAGACCGGCACGCGAATGAGTTGGTCGACGCGTTCGAGCGCCAGGCACTCGTCCAGTTCGAGCAGACGACTGAACGTAGCGAGAGTGCGCCGGATGCGGTTGCCGTACAACAGCAGGGTGCTGACGTCCCGTCGCCGGTAAGCCGCGGGTTTACCGGCCGCAAACCACGTCAATTGCCTGAGGGGGACCCACGTGACCAGCAGGGCCGCCCGGGTGATCTGAGCCTGGCACCGCTGCAGGTCAACTGGGCGACCGATCAGTCAGACTGGTCGGCAACGCGCATTGCATCCTTTCGAAAATCCGATACCGCCGAGGACAGGATCATAGGCGTTTTCAGGGCACCGACGATCCGCGTAGAGGCACCGGTTCTGCAAGGCGTTGATGATGTCGCTCTGGACAGCGGCCTGGGATGGCTCGACAGGACCGCATTCCCGGGCGATAGGGGCAATGTCGCTATAGCCGGCCATCGCGACAGTTTCTTTCGCCGTCTCGGCCAGCTCGAGGTCGGCGATATCGTGACGCTCCGTACATTGGAAGGAACGCGTTCATATCGCGTGACCGGCTACAAGATTGTCGAGCCGGATGATGTGAGCGTGCTCGAACCGGTGGCCGGAGAATCAATGCTCACACTGATTACCTGCTACCCATTCCGGTACCTGGGAAATGCACCGCAACGATATATCGTGCACGCACATTTGGTCGGGTCGGCGTAACGCAACTATTGCGAAGAAATAGTTTCAAGCGTTGAAAAATTTACGCCGACAGTGACGCTAAAGTGCCTGAAACAGCCTGACAAGGGGCTGGCATAAATTTTGCAGGTTTCCCGGTGAGTTCAAAAAATTCAGGAGCTTGTTATGAGCAAAACGATTAACAGTGCGGCACTGGCCCTGGGCGTCTCGATCGCCTGTGGCGCTGCCCTTGCAGACCAGATAGAAACGGTTGACGGCGTCGTTCGCGGGATGAATGTATCCGATGGCTACGGCACACTCACCATTTTTCACGATGACTCCGACGGGCTGCGCACCTATGAGGTGACGCCGGACACGGAGATTACCGTTCGGCCGGATCCTGACAGCGTCCTGCCGCTGAGCGCATATCCGGACTATGAAAAGGTGTCGGACCTGCGTGCCGGCGACGAGGTGACGCTGAAGGTCCGTGAAGCTGATGGTCGCTGGTTCGTGGTCGGCTACAACCGCGCCGAGGTGGCACCTGACGTTGAAGTCCAGGTAACTGAGTACACGCCAACTGAACCGGCCGACGCAGATACCGATCTGGAAGTAGATATGGAAGTCGACACCGATACTGCCGCCAATCGCGAGATCGTCTACGTCGATGCGTCGTACGATTCGCTGCCCCGCACGGCCACCGCACTGCCGATGGTGGCACTGGGTGCTGGCCTCGCACTGGTCACCGGTCTTGGCCTTCGTGCACGCCGACGCAAGAGCTGACACCATCCGCAAACGAAGCCAGGTCTGTCCTGAACCCGGGGCAGACCTGGCTTTATCGTCTCTTGCGGCAGCGCTGGATTCATTCGGTTTGACAGGCGAAGACCCCAGGGCCGGGTTGGAAGGGCCGGATGGCCACTGGTTTCATGCTTCCGAGCCCTGGGCGACTGCAATCTGGCGGGTCCTGGCGGACCGTCAGGCCGCCGACAGGTGAACAGGCTATCCGGGTCCGGCTGGGAACGTCGCGCCTGAATTCGGTGACAGTGACCGTAATTATTGCGAAATCCAGGTCAGTGGCGACCGCCCCCTGCCCGCAGGCAGGAGTCAGGGTCACTGTCACGCAATTGCGGGGCAGTGGGCGGGCGATTTAGACGCGGTTCAGGCACATATGAATTCAGATAGGGCAGTTTTAGTCCTCATCTGGTATTCACGTGAGCAGGGGTGGCTGATAGGATTAACGGCAGCAAAAACAAGGGGCGGATAGGGCCCCCACAATAAGGAGAGAAATAATGAAATTGGGAGTAAAGCTGTGCTGGCTGGCAGGCATCACGATGTTCGCGGCGTCGATAATGACGACCGCAAACGCGGCGACCCTGTCATTTTCTGCTTACAACGCCAGCGTGCCCGGCCTGGATTTGTCGGTCGACATTAATGTCGGCGGCGGGCTGGCATCCTTCGAGTTTTCTAATAATTCGACCGGCGCGGCTGCCGGTTCGTCCGTGGCCCGTATCTATTTTGAATCCGGGCTGGCCGTGCTCGGCTTGTCGAACGGTTCCGTCGATAGCGAAACCGGTGTCGAATTTTCAAGTTCGTTCGGCGGGCCCGAGTCGCCCCCGGGCGGAAATCAGGTGAGTTGGAACGATACCTTCGCATCTTTTGGCGCAGCCCCCCCACCGTCGGATAATGGCCTGGGGGTTGGTGACAGTCTCGTCATCGTATTTGATTATGCAGGTAGTCTCGCGGACCTGATCAACGCGATTACCGATCCGTCGGGCAACGCGCGTATTGCTGCTCACACCCTGGATTGCGATGGTGGCGAAAGCTGCGCCTCGCTGGCTGTGGTGCCGGTACCTGCAGCGTTGCCGCTGCTGTTGACTGCCCTGGCCGGGCTGGGTTTTGTGAGACGCCGCAAGGTCGTCTGAATTCCATCGCAGGGCCTGGAAGAAAACCCGCCAAATGGCGGGTTTTTTTCTGCCACACGGAACAAGATATTAGCTTCTGGCCTGGCAGTCCGGGTCATTGTCACTCCAGGTGGCCCCGGTTCAGGGATTCGTAACCAGGGCAACGATCCCTCGGGCGGGAAACTTCACACCGGGTTCCCTGGGCGGGATTACTGTCCCTTGTCGAGGTGCTCCAGGATCTGCACCGCCATCTCGTTACCGGGGGATAGCCGGAGCAGGCGTTCGGCGGCGGTGCGGGCGGCGTCGGGGAATCCATTAATCGTGTAGGCGCGGGCCAGCGTGGTCAGGTAGAGCACGTTATCGGGTTTCAGGGTGACCGCGCGGTGGAAGTAGGGGATCGCCCGACGGCCCTGCGGGTTGGCCTGCTGGACCAGCATCATGCCGGCCAGGTGCTGTGGCTGCGCCTCGAAGGGAAAGGCATCCGCCAGGTTGATGGCGATCTTTGACGCTTCTTTGAAATCGTAGTTTCGCTGGTAAAACTTCAGGCCCTCGTTCATCGCGCCCAGCCAGTCGAGTTCGCCGCGGTACCAGGCCTGGGCAATTTCTTCCTCGCGATCAGCCGGGTCGGGTAGAACGTACTCCTCGCGAGTCTCGACAAAGGGCCAGTCTTTCATCAGCTGGCCAACACGGTAACTGCCGTGCAGAATCTCGATGCGCGTCAGCGGCTGCTGCTCCCGAAACACAGCCGGGCTGATATTGCTTCGCCACTCGAGTCCCAGCCCGTCGGCCCGCAGCGCGTCGTAAAATGCCTCGCCCATCAGGTAATAGCCCTCGGCGTTGGGGTGCAGGTGCTCCAGCATGAGTCTATAACCGATCAGCCCGTGTTCGCTGGCGGCCGCCAGGTGGGCGTGAGTGTCCACGACCGTGGCCCGGTGTCGTTGCGCGGCGTCATGGATAATATCCCGGAACTCCTGTGGGGCACGAAAACGCAGGCGATCGAGGTCGATAGCCTGGTAGAACGCTTGTCGCGCAGCACTGGTATCCCCGCTGCGTAGTTTGGCGCGGCCGAGGTAATAATGAGGGCTGGCCCAGTCGGGATATAAATCAACCAGTCCACGCGCTTCGGCGAGCGTGTCTGTGCCGGTATCGTCAGATACAACCAGCGCGTCGATCGTTTCACGCCATTCCCCGGCCCGGTCGGGCGGCATTCCCAGGAACGGCGGCTGGTCTTTCTCATTGCTGGCCAGCGTGCCGATAAAAACCCGGATACCCGCGGCGGCATAACGCTTCAGCAGCGCATCGAGGTTATCGGTAAACTGGCGAACACCGGCCCGGTACAGCTCGGAATCCTTCGCGATGCTGCGTTCGCCGGCAACGTTGGCCATCAGCGTGCCGCTGCGCGCTTCCGGCGCGGGCCGAAACACGCCGATGAGTGCCTGCACGGCCTGGTACAGGCGCAGGTCACGCAGGCCGAGCACGAAACGGGTCATTGCCGGCGAGCGGCCGCCGCCGAGGGTCGAGCCGACCCCGAGCACGCCCAGGAATTCGTTGTGACCGGCATAGATCACCACCGCGTCGGGTTCGATGGCAATGATCTCGTCGGCAAATTCCAGCAGCGTGTAGGAGTTGACTGCCGACATTGCGGTCAGGATGACCTCCACAGCGTTCCCCGGATGGCTGCGTGACAGCCGTTGCTGCAACATCCCCGCCGGCGAGGCGTTCTTGCCATAGGGGAAGCCCGCGGCCGACGAGCCACCCTGGACGACGATCCGCAGCCCGTTCTCCGGCTTCTCGGCCAGGAAATAGCCGGTGTCGATGGAAACGTTGGGCGCATGGTCGGGGTCACTGAAGAACCGCTTGATTACATCCGGGTTGGGCTGGAGGTAGTCGGGCTGCTGTTCGAGCGGCACGAACAGCGGGTAGTCGTCGCCGAACCCGGCTAACCGGAGTATCCCTTCGGTCAGCAACAGCAGCGCGAATGGGATTGCTATCGCGATGGCGGTGAACAGGATCTTGCGATCACCAGAGGGCGTTTTGTCGTGGGATGGAGTCAATGGTCCGGGTTTTCTTGCGCTGCTGGGCGGGGCTGCCCATTATAGCGGGCCGTGCGCACGCTACTTGGCATCTCCGCTTTTTACCACGACAGTGCCGCTGTCCTGCTGGTCGATGGCGTAATAGTCGCCGCTGCCCAGGAAGAGCGTTTTACCCGCAAGAAGCACGACCCGTCTTTTCCTGCCAGGGCAATCGGCTATGTTCTGAAAGAGGCCGGTCTTTCGCTGGGCGAAGTCGAGGCGGTCGTGTTCTACGACAAGCCCATGCTCAAATTCGAGCGGTTGCTGGAAACCTACCTCGCCAATGCGCCACGCGGCATCCGCTCGTTTCTCGCCGCGATGCCGGTCTGGCTGGGCGAGAAGCTGTACCTGAAAAACCTCCTGCGTCGCGAGCTCGCTGCGCTTTCGGGACTGAAACGCGATGCGCTGCCACCACTGCGGTTCACCGAGCACCACCAGGCGCACGCCGCCTCCGCCTACCTGGCATCGCCATTCGAGGATGCTGCGGTCCTTTGCATGGACGGCGTGGGCGAATGGGCGACGACGTCGGCGTGGCTGGGGAAGGGCGGTGCGCTGGAGAGTCTGTGGGAGATCCAGTTCCCGCATTCGCTAGGGTTGCTCTATTCCGCTTTCACGTATCACTGCGGCTTTCGGGTGAATTCCGGCGAGTACAAGCTGATGGGGCTGGCGCCTTATGGCGAGCCGGTTTACGCCAACGCGATCCGCAGGCACCTGGTCGATATCAAGGACGATGGCAGCTTCAGGCTCGACATGCGCTACTTCGATTACGCTACCGGCCTGCGGATGACCAACGACCGGTTCTCCGGGCTGTTCGATGGACCGCCACGTCAGCCGGAAACCGGGCTCACGGCACGGGAGATGAACCTGGCGCGCTCGGTGCAGCTGGTGACCGAGGAGATCGTGCTGAAGCTGGCGCGCAGCCTGCAGACCGAAACCGGTGCGCGCTACCTGTGTCTGGCCGGTGGTGTAGCGCTCAACTGTGTCGCCAACGGCCGGTTGCTGCGCGAAGGGCCCTACGACGATATCTGGATCCAGCCCGCGGCGGGCGATGCCGGCGGCGCGCTGGGTGCGGCGCTGGCGGCGTGGCAGCTGACCGGCGGCAAACGGGAGGCAGTGCGGCCGGATGCCATGGGCAATACCTATCTCGGTCCTGAATGGAGCGACGAGGCGTTGTCCCGCTACCTCGAAGACAGCGCGATTCCCTGCACGACGCTCGACGAGCAGTCGCTGGCGCCAGAAGTCGCGCAGCGGCTGGCCGCCGGCGCCGTCGTCGGCTGGTACCAGGGCCGCATGGAGTACGGCCCGCGGGCGCTGGGCAATCGCTCGATCCTGGGCGACCCGCGCGATGCCCGTATGCAGCGACGGATGAACCTGGCCATCAAGAAACGCGAATCGTTCCGCCCCTTTGCACCGGCGGTGCTCGAAGAGCGTGTCAGTGACTATTTCGAGCTGGACCGCCCCAGTCCTTACATGCTGGTTGTCAGTCCGGTTGCGACATCGCAACGGCTGGCCGTTGACGGGCCGGCCGAGGGCCTCGCCCGGTTGGAACAGCCGCGCTCGCTGCTGCCGGCAATCACCCATGTCGATACCTCGGCCCGGGTGCAGACAGTGAGCCGCGACGACAATCCGCGTTTTCATGCCCTGATTTCGGAGTTTGAAAGACTCACCGGTACCGCGGTACTGATTAACACCTCGTTCAACGTACGCGGCGAGCCCATCGTCTGCACGCCGGGCGATGCCTACGCGTGTTTCATGGATACCGACATGGACGTGCTGGTGCTCGGCCGGCACCTGCTGGACAAGCGCGAGCAGGACCCGGCCCGTCCGCGGCCCAAACGGGAGTTCGCACCGGACTGATGAAACTGATCGACCGCAATGACGCCGGTGAACTGCGCAAGTTCGGTCTTGCACTGGCGGTGATGTTCCCGCTGATCTTTGCGTTGTTCCTGCCCTGGCTTTTCGACCATGCGCGGCCGCGCTGGCCGCTGGCGGCCGGTGGTATCTTCCTGCTGTGGGCGCTGGTGTGGCCGCGCGGGCTCTATCCCGTCTATCGCGCATGGATGGCCGTTGCCGGCGTGCTGGGCAAGATCACGAACGCTATCGTGCTGGGGTCTGTGTTTTTTCTGCTGATGATGCCCCTGGGCGTGGTTTTGCGAATGCTGGGCAAACTGCAGTACCGTGACGGCTTCGAGCCGGAGGCAACGACCTACCGGGTCGAGGAGCGCCGCAAACCCACAGCCAAAGACCTGGAGAATCCGTTCTAGATGCTGGAGTTTTTTCGTGACCTCTGGGCTTTCCTTAAAGTCCGCAAGAAGATCTGGCTGTTACCCATCGTCGTGGTGCTGGTGCTGCTGGGCGGTATAGTCGTGTTCAGCCAGCAGTCCGTGCTCGGCACTTTTATCTACACGCTATTTTAGGGGCGCTTGCCGCAGCGGTGACTTCTCGACCGCATTATGTTGCAGCCGCACCGATCGCTGGCGGCTTTACCTAAGCTGTCTGTCTTGTCGGCAGAGCTTACGAACTGATTTTTAACCTATTGCCGGCGTAGCACGCAACTGCCTGATTGCGCACCCAGGGCCGGGATGTGGCCCGAACATTGCTTCTATCCGTGGAAACTCTTTGAAGAAGTGGAAACGAAGCAATGAAGTTCAGGATTATGCCAATCGCAGCCTTGCTGCTGCTCCCGTTAGGCGCCTATGCGTCACCGTTACTCCAGGTCGCCGAGTCGGGACACCTGACCGGCGCCCACGGCGTCGTGGTCGGCGAATCGGTTTATGACGTGCAGTTCATGGATGGAACCTGCGCCGAGCTGTATGACGGTTGCGACGAAGCTTCGGATTTCATTTTCCAGACTTCAGAAGCAGCGAATGCCGCGTCGCTCGCGTTAATCGCCCAGGTTTTTGTCGACAGCGCGCTTGGCCTGTTCGACTCCGAGCCCGGGCAGATTCTCGGTTGTCCCGGACCGGCCACGGTGCTCGGCTCCTGCCTGGCCATTACGCCCTATACCTCCACGCTGGTAACCGGTCAGAACGGCAACCAGGCATTTGCCCGCCTGGCGGTCAACGGGCCACAGCAATTCAATGACCACGCCAACGCCAGCGGTGGCTTCCACCTCGACCTGTTCCACACCGGGGACTGCGGACCGCAGCAATACTGTCCGCCCAGCTGGGCGCCGTGGGCGATGTGGGCCGTCTGGACGCCGCGGGTTGCCGTGCCGGAAACCGGCATGCTGCTGCTGCTCGCTGCCGGACTGCCGGGGATCCTGCTGGCGCGCCGCCGGCGCCGCTGATCAGGGTGCGCGGCCGGCGCCGGCGACGGTGCCGCCGATCTCGGCTGACAGCTCGCGCGTCAGCTGCTGTTCCCGGACGCGCCAGCGCCAGTTGTTGGCCTGGGTGCCGGGGATGTTGAACCGCGCTTCCGAACCCAGACCCAGAAAATCCTGCATCGGGATGATGGCCAGCCGGGCCGGTGAATCGAAGGCCAGCCGCACCAGGTCCCAGTGAATCGTGGCCGGCGAGCCGCCGGTTTTTTCCAGGATGACTCGCTGCTCCTGGCGGACTTCCTCCGGTGAACGCACATCGCCGGGGCCGCCGTTGAACCAGCCCTGGGTGGTGTCGGTGTCGTGACAACCGGTATAGACCACGCAGTTGCCGTCGACATGGTCGCGTTCGAAACCGGGTTTCGAGGCGTCGAACTGCAGGATCACCATGCCCGGCATGCCGTATTCCTGGCGTAGCTCCTCGACCGCCGGCGTGATGACGCCGAGATTCTCCGCCACGATCGGCAGCTCGCCCAGGCCGTCGCGTAACGCGCGGAAGATCGCCTTGCCGGGACCCGGCTGCCAGGCACCGGTGCGCGCTGTCTCGGAGCCGTAGGGAATGGCCCAGTACGCCTCGAAGCCGCGAAAGTGATCGATACGCACGAGATCGGCATAGGCCATCGCGTGACGAAAGCGGTCGATCCACCAGGCGTAGCCGGTACGGTCATGGTACTGCCAGTCGTACAGGGGGTTGCCCCACAGCTGGCCGTCCTCGCTGTAGTAGTCCGGCGGCACGCCCGCGACGTAATCCGGCTTCGCGTTTTCATCGATGCGAACAATTTCCGAACGCGACCAGGCATCGGCGCTGTCGAGCGCAATATAAATTGGCACGTCGCCAAACATCTCGATGCCGTTTTCCGCCGCGTAACGCTTCAGTGCACGGCACTGGCGATCGAACAGGAACTGCGTAACGGCAACTGAATACAGCGGGAAGCCAAACTGGTTGGTTGCCTGCTCGAGCGCATCGCTATCGCGATGGGCAAATTGCGTGTCCCATTCGTGCCAGGCTTTCTCGCCGTGACGTGACTTCAATACGCGGAACAGAGAGTAGTCTTTCAGCCAGACATCAAAATGGCGATGCAGGAACTCGTCGAAAAGCATCGACAGGGTGGAGTCGGCAACCCGGTCGAAACGTTGCGCCGCCAGCGTCAGCAGCGCTCGCTTGGCGGGGATCAGCCGCCCGTAGTCGGTGCTGTCGCGCGACAGGTTCTGCAGCGGCCTGACCTCGATATCACGCAGCAGCCCCATGCGCACGAGTTCGTCGATATCGATCAGCAGCTCGTTGCCGGCAAACGACGACAAAGACTGATACGGCGAGTCGCCGTATCCCGTCGGACCCAGCGGCAGAAATTGCCAGACTTTGAGACCGGCCGATTTCATCCAGTCGATGAAATCGAAAGCGGCACGCCCCATTTCCCCGATGCCATAGTTGCCCGGCAAAGAAGTCAGGTGCAGGTAAACACCCGCGTGTGGTTTTTCGGGGAGGGTCATTGGTTTTTATTGCTTAATCGTGGGCGCCGGATCATACTTCAGCGTCTTTACAGGCCAAAGCATGTTTGTAGCAGAAGAAAGCACACTTGCGGGGGTTTTCGGCCTGGCAATCGCGCCGCAGCAGCACCCACGGGCGATGTATTCGTATTCATTCCCCGTCGCCTTATTTGTTTTGCTTTGCAGCATGCTGGCGGTCTCTCCGGCCGGCGCCGTCGAAGTTCGCTCACCCGATACGCGGATTGTCGTCACCGTCGATGTCGATGACGGCGGTGCGCCGAGGTACCGGGTCGACTATCGCGGTGAAAACGTGATTCGCGACTCGAAGCTGGGTCTGCACTTTGCCAGCCAGCATGGTTTCGACAGTGGTTTCGAAATTGTGGAAGTGCTGGAAAACGCCGTCGACCAGCGCTGGGAGCAGCCCTGGGGTCAGCGCCGCCTGGTCACCGACCGACACAACGAATTGCTCGTGCGTTTCGAGAGCACCGGCAAGCCGGCGCGCCGTTTTGCCCTGCGGGTCCGGGTTTTCGATGACGGTCTCGGCTTTCGCTACGAGGTTCCGCGCCAGCGGGGCTACTCAGCAGTCGATATCGTTGACGAGTTAACCGAGTTCCATGTGCCGTCCGAAGCGACGGCCTTCTGGATTCCGGGGCGCCGTTTCAACCGGTACGAGTACATCTACCGGACAACGCCGCTCGAAGACATTGCAATGGCGCACACACCAATGACGCTGCGCTTGCCCGACGGCGTGCATCTCAGTTTTCACGAAGCAGCGCTGGTGGATTACGCGGCCTATGTGCTCGATCAGCGCCGGCCGAACGTGTTCGAGACCAACCTTACGCCGTGGTCTGACGGCGTGCGGGTGAAGACCCGGACGCCATTCGTCTCGCCGTGGCGCACGATTCAGGTGTCACCGGATGCGGTAGGCCTGCTCAACTCCGACCTGGTACTCAATCTCAACGAACCCAACGCACTGGGGGATGTGTCCTGGGTCGAGCCGATGAAATACGTCGGCATCTGGTGGGGCATGCACATCCGTACCTACACCTGGTCCTCGGGGCCACTACACGGGGCTACCACCGCAGAGACGAAAAAATACATCGATTTTGCCGCGCGTCACGGCTTTGGCGGGGTGCTGGTCGAAGGCTGGAACATCGGCTGGGACGGAGACTGGTTTTTCAATGGTGACCTGTTCAGCTTTACCGAGACCTATCCCGATTTCGATATCGTCGAGGTGACCGATTATGCGCGGGATAACGGCGTCACCCTGATCGGGCACCACGAGACGTCGGGCAATATCACAAACTACGAAAAGCAGATGGACGACGCACTCGACCTTTACGAATCGCTGGGTGTACGGGCCATCAAGACCGGTTACGTGGCCGACGCCGGCGACATCAAGTGGGTCGACCGTCGCGGGGTGGCGCACTATGAGTGGCACGACGGCCAGTTCATGGTCGATCACTATCTGAAATCGGTGCGCGAGTCGGCGAAACGGCAGATTACCGTCAATCCCCACGAACCCATCAAGGACACGGGTCTGCGCCGGACCTACCCGAACTGGCTGACCCGCGAAGGGGTGCGCGGCCAGGAATTCAACGCCTGGGGCGACCCGCCGAATCCACCCGAGCACCTCACGATTTTGCCCTTTACGCGGATGCTGTCGGGGCCGGCCGACTACACGCCGGGAATCTTTAACCTGACTTTCCAGGGCCCGGAATCGAAACAACGCGTACAGACCACGTTGGCCAAGCAGCTCGCCGCCTACGTGGTGCTCTACAGCCCGCTGCAGATGGCGGCCGACCTGCCGGAAAACTACGAGGCGCGGCCGGATGCCTTTCAGTTCATCGTCGACGTACCGGTAGACTGGGAGCAGAGCATCGCGCTCGACGGCGAGGTGGGCGATTTCGTCGTGTGGGCGCGGCAGCGACGTGGCGGCGATGACTGGTACGTCGGCGCGGTGACCGACGAAGAAGAAAGACAGGTCGGGATATCGCTCGATTTTCTCGATCCCGACCGGGATTACACTGCGACGATTTACCGCGACGGTGACGAGGCGGACTGGCAGTCCAATCCCTACGACCTCGTGATCGAGCAACGCACGGTCACCGCCGCCGACACTATGTCGCTGCGGCTGGCCACCAGCGGCGGCGCGGCGATCCAGTTGGTGCCAGCAGACTGACTACGGGTGGCGCCGCCACCCGGGCGGCGCCGGCAGTGCCTTGGGGGGCGCGATGAAACACAAACCGAACTTCACCTTCTGGCAGATCTGGAACATGACCTTCGGGTTCCTCGGTATCCAGTTCGGCTGGGGTCTGCAGATGGGCAATATGAGCGCCATCTACGAGTTCCTCGGCGCCGCGCCACACGAGATCCCGTTGCTGTGGCTGGCCGCGCCCATGACCGGCCTGATCGTGCAGCCGATTGTCGGTTATCTCAGCGACCGGACGTGGCACCCGACCTTCGGCAGGCGCCGGCCGTATTTCCTGATCGGCGCCATCCTCGCCTCGCTGTCGCTGGTCGCCATGCCGCATGCCTCGGCAATCTGGATGGCGGCGGGCATGCTGTGGATCCTCGATGCGTCGATCAACATCTCCATGGAGCCGACCCGGGCCTTTGTCGCCGACCTGCTGCCCGAAAAGCAACTCGCCCGCGGCTACACCATGCAGAGTTTTTTCATCGGTCTCGGCGCCGTGCTGGCGGCCCTGATGCCGTGGCTGCTGCTCAACGTGTTCGGCATGGAAAAGACCTCGGGCGACGGCAGCATTCCAGGCTACGTGCAGGTCAGCTTCCTGGTCGGCGGAATCAGCTTTCTCGGTGCCATGCTGTATACGGTGTTCACGACAAAGGAATATCCGCCGGAGTATTACGCCGAAGACGGTACCGAGCGAATCGGCTACCTGCAGGGGCTGGCGCATGCATTTCGCAACATGCCGAAGACTTTTGTACAGCTGGCGCCGGTACAGTTTTTCACCTGGCTGGGTCTGTTCCTGATGTGGTTTTACCTGACGGTGACGGTAACCGAGCACGTGTTCGGCGCCACTGATCCGAACAGCGACGCTTATGCGGACGGCCTGGCGTGGGCCAATATCTGCTTCGGTTTCTACTCGGTGGTCACCTTCCTGTTCGCGCTGGTGATGCCGTCGATTGCCGCGCGTATTGGCAAGAAGCTGCTGCATGCCGGCTGTCTGCTCGCCGGTGGTGTCGGACTGCTGAGTATTTACGTCATCCAGGACCAGTACGTGCTGCTGCTGGCGATGACCGGCGTCGGTATAGCCTGGGCCAGTATTGTGTCGATGCCTTATGCCATCATTGCCGCGGATATCCCGCCGCGGCAGATGGGAATCTTCATGGGGCTGTTCAACATGTTCATCGTGATTCCCGAGATTATTGCGGCGCTGGGTTTTGGCTGGGTGATGAAAACGCTGCTGGACAACAACAAGCTCCATGCCGTGATGCTCGGTGGCGCCTGCCTGGTGTTTGCCGCGCTGCTGACGCTGATCTTTGTCCAGGCTGACGAAGAGGTGACCGCATGAAACCTCTCGTCTCCGCCTGGTGTGCTATTGCGACCGGTCTCCTGGCGGGTTGTGCCAACGCGCCCGCGCCGTCGGCGACTCCGGAGCCAGCCGGGTTTTACGGCACGCTCGAGCCTTTTGCGGCTGACGCAGTCTATTTCCTGCTCACCGACCGCTTTGTCGACGGCGATCCCGCCAACAACCAGGTCGACCAGGGCAAGCCGGATCGAGGCACCTTCGACCGGCCTATCGTCGATCTCAACGGCAAACCGGGAAACATCGGCTACCTGGGCGGCGATTTTCGCGGCATTCTCGATAACGCCGGCTACATTGCGGAGATGGGTTTCGGGGCGATCTGGCTGACACCCATCGTGGAGAATCCCGATGAGGCCTTCATGGGCGGCGACCGGCTCGGTGAGGGATTTTTCGCCGACCGCGGCAAGACCGGTTACCACGGCTACTGGGGCGTGAACTTCTACAAGGTCGACGAGCATCTCCCGTCGGCGGGCCTCGGTTTCGCCGAACTGACCGTGGCGCTGCGCGATCGACACGGCCTCAAGACGGTGCTCGATGTCGTCTGCAATCATGGTTCCCCGTCGTACACGATGCCGGAGGACCAGCCGTTGTACGGCGAGATCTACGATGAGAACGGCAGGCTCATCGCGGATCACCAGAATCTCGCGCCGGCCGATCTCGATCCGGCCAATCCGCTGCATGCTTTTTTTCACGATGAACCGGACCTGGCACAGCTGTCGAACATCGACGAGACCAACCCGGCGGTGCTGGAGTATTTCACCGGGGCCTATCTCAAGTGGATCGGCCAGGGCGCGGCGGCGTTTCGAATCGATACCATCAAGCACATGCCCGACAGCTACTGGAAAGCCTTCAGCGACCGGATCCGTGCGGAACACCCCGGCTTTTTCATGTTCAGCGAGAGCTTCGAGTTCGATGCCAGCAAGGTCGCGCGCCACACGTGGCCGGAGAACGGTGGCATCAGCGTGCTGGACTTTCCCGGCCAGAAGCAGATCAGCGCGGTGTTCGGTAAAGACGGTGGCGACTACTCGAAGCTGCTCGATTACCTGCATCTCGACGACGGCATCTACCAGAACCCGTACGAGCTGATGACTTTCTACGACAACCACGACATGCCGCGGATGACGGCCGACACCAACGGTTTCATTGACGCGCACAACTGGCTGTTCACCAGCCGTGGCATTCCGGTGATTTACTACGGCTCGGAGTCGCTGTTCCGGCCCGGCGCCGCCGAGCACGGCGGCAACCGCGACTACTACGGCCAGGACAACATCGAGTCGGCGCGCAGCCATCCCATTCGCAAGCAGTTGACTCAGATTGCCAACGTGCGCCGCCAGTCACCGGCGCTGCAGCGCGGGCTGCAGGCCAATCTCGACTTTGCGGGCGACCTGGCGGCGTTTTACCGGGTCTACCAGTCCGGCGATATCGCCCAGACCGCACTCGTGTTGCTCAACAAGGGCAACAGCGCTGCAAGCTTCAATATTGATCGCTGGCTCAGCCGTGGCACCTGGCGTGACGCGGTGACCGCGGAGTCCTTCGATGCCGGCGGTGGCAGTCTGTCGGCCGATGTTCCCGGTCACGGGGTGCGGGTATTGCTGTTCGACGCGCCGGTCAGCAACCCGGAGCTGCTGACGGAACTCGCGCGCCTGCATCGCCTTGCGGTGCGAGGAGGGCGGCAGTGAAATATCTCGCGGTTGGCGTGCTGGCCCTGGCAGGCTGCACGCAGGTTGCGGTCGAGGCCCCGGCGGCTGACGAGTTCGAGCCGGCACCTTACGTCCAGGTCATCCACCCCGAGTGGGCGATGAACGCCGCCGTCTACCAGATCAACACGCGGCAGTTCACGCCGGACGGCACGTTTCGTGCGGCTATGGCCGAGCTGCCGCGGGTTCGGGCGCTGGGTGCCGATATCCTGTGGCTGATGCCGATACACCCGATCGGCGAGAAGAAACGAAAGGGCACGCTCGGCAGTCCGTATGCCGTTCGGGATTATCGCAAGGTCAACCCGGAGTTTGGAACGCTCGAAGACTTCAAAGCGTTTGTTGACCGCGCTCACGAGCTCGGCATGTACGTCATCATCGACTGGGTGGCCAACCACACTGCGTGGGACAACCCGCTGATCGAGTCACACCCGGAGTGGTACACGCGCGACGCGGCCGGCGAGATCACGCACACGACCGGCACCGACTGGACCGATATCGCCGACCTCGATTTCAGCCAGCCGGGCCTGCGCCGCTACATGACGGAGTCGCTGGAATACTGGGTGCGCGATGTCGGCATCGACGGATACCGTTGCGACGTCGCCGGCTACGTGCCGCTGGATTTCTGGAACACGGCCCGGCGCCGCCTGGATGCGATCAAGCCAGTCTTCATGCTGGCGGAGTGGGAATCGCGCGACATGCACCAGCAGGCCTTCGACATGACCTACGCCTGGAGCCTGCACGACACGATGCACCGGGTGGCGAAGGGTGACGCGGACGCAGGCGCGTTACGCGGCTGGTACTTTGGCCATGCCAACATCTGGCCGGACAATGCGCTGCGCATGTCTTTCGTGTCGAACCACGACAAGAACACCTGGGAAGGCACCCAGTTCGAGATGTTTGGCCATGCGCTGGAAGCAGCGATCGTCCTGACGGTGACCGGGGAGGGCATGCCCTTGCTGTACAACGGCCAGGAGGCCGGTAACGAGAAACGGCTGGAGTTTTTCGAGCGCGACCCGATCGCCTGGCGCGAGCACCCGCTGGCCGGTCTTTATACTCGTCTGTTCGCTCTACTGGAGGAAAACCGTGCCCTGTGGCACGGCAATGCCGGCGCACCGATGGTACAGGTCGACAACAGTGCGCCTGCCGCGGTTTTCAGCTACGTTCGTGATGCCGGGAGTGACGCCGTGTTCACGGTATTGAATTTTTCCGGCGAGCCGCGGAGTGTAACTTTCAGCGGCTCATCCCATACCGGCCGCTACCGCGACTATTTTTCCGGAAATGATGTCGACGTGTCAGTAGACAGCGTGCTGGAGCTGGAGCCGTGGGGCTACCGGGTGCTGGTACGCTGATCAGTCGCCACAGCTTTCGCGGATAACCAGCTCGGGCACGATGACGTGCGCGGCGACGTTTTCGCCCTCGATCAGGCGGATCAGGTTACGAACGAGTCGTTCGCCCGCCAGGCGCGTATCCTGCCGCACCGTAGTCAGAGACGGGTGCACGTAGTCGGCCGCCGGCAGATCGTCAAACCCGATGACACTCACCTTATCCGGTACCGGAACCCGCGCGGTGCGCAGCGCACGCAGCGCACCAAAAGCCATCAGGTCGCTGGCGGCAAAAATACCGTCGAATTCGACGCCGGAACGCAGCAGAATCTGGGTTGCGGCCTGGCCGGACTCGACCACGTTGTCCGCATCGATACGCAGCGCCGGGTCCGGCTCGATGCCGGCATGTTCGAGGGCAGCGCAATAGCCGTGGTAGCGCGCACGAAATTCCGGGTACTGCTCGGACGAGATGCCGAGAAAAGCGATTCGCTGCCGTCCCACATCGATCAGGTGTGAGGTCGCCATCCAGCCACCCTCGCGATTGTCGCAGCCGACGGCGTGCGAGGTCTGGTCGGTCGGTCCCCAGATCACGTAATGTGCGCCGGCCTCGTCCAGCGCCGCGAGTCGCTCCGCGTAGCCGCGGTAGTCGCCATAGCCGAGAAGGATCAACCCGTCGGCGCGGTTGCTGATCTCGTAGCGGGCCACCCAGTCGCGGCTGAGCTGCTGAAAAGACACCAGGGTGTCATATTCGAGTCGGGATGCCTGGCGGGTAATACTGCTCAGCAGGCGCATGAAAAACGGGTTGACGTGGGAGGCATCGGCGGTGGTGTCTTCGAACAGGAGCACAGCCAGCGTGCGGCTCTGCCGAGTCCGCAGGCCTGCGGCGCTGCGGTCGACGCGGTAATTGAGCTTGCGCGCAATGTCCAGGATTCGCTCGCGGGTCTCGGGTCGCACGAGCGGACTGTCACGCAGGGCGCGGGACACCGTTGCCTGAGAGACGCCTGCGGCCTCGGCAATGTCGCGGGAGGTTGGTCTGTCGCTCTTCACGGCGATCTCGATGACTCACTGTATTGTTCGACCACCTTCGCATGATGCGCCGCACAACCCGGTCGTGCAAGCATTCGGCCTGGAGCCCGCGCAATCACGGTCGCCAACCTGCTGAATACGTTTGCAGATCGGGCCCGAATACCGGCATCGCGGTTAACCTTGAGATACAATAATTTTCAGCAGTTGCGGGGGTACCGGCGCCGTTCGGGGCGGCCGGATAACCGGTGGGCGCGCCAGCGCCGGCGCCGGATAACTAACTGATCAGGGCACTTTGGAATGAAAGACAAATTTCTCTGGGGACGCAGCAGCCTGTCGGCCGCCGTGTCGCTGGCACTGACAGCACTGATGCCGGCCTATGCGCAGGAAGCCGCGGTCGATGAAGAAGACGAGGTGGAGGAGCCGAAGCGACTGGAGGAAGTCGTCGTCACCAGTTTCCGCCGCAGCCTGCAGAACTCTATTGACCTGAAGGCGATGGAAAGCTCGATTGTCGAGGCGGTATCGGCCGAGGAAATCGGCAAGCTGCCCGACGTCAGCATCGCCGAGTCACTCGCGCGGCTGCCCGGTCTCGCTGCGCAGCGTCTCAATGGCCGTGGCCAGGTCATCAGTGTCCGCGGGCTCGCTCCGGATTTCACCACGGCAATGCTCAACGGCCGGCCCCAGGTCAGCACCGGCGACAACCGGGGCGTGGAGTTTGACCAGTATCCCTCCGAGCTGCTGAGCTCCGTAGTGGTTTACAAGACGCCCGATGCTTCGCTCATCGGCCAGGGCCTGGCCGGAACGGCCGACCTGCGCACGATCCGGCCGCTGACCTACGGTGAGCAGGCGATCGCCGGCAACATCCGTTACGAGCAGAACCAGCTCGATGCTTTAAACGCCGGTTCGCAGGACGACGGCATTCGCTACAGCTTTTCCTATGTCGACCAGTTCGACGACGACAAGATCGGCCTGGCGATCGGTTTCGCCCACATGACTAACCCCAGTCAGGAAAAACGTTACAACGCGTGGGGCTATCGCCAGCTTGGATCGACAACGCTCCCGCTGGTCGATCCGGACGGCCCCGAGGATGGTGATCGACTGACGCCGGCCGATTTCGGCTTTTCCGACGAAGACCTGGTCATCAACGGCGCAAAACCCTACGTGCGCTCCAGCGAGCTGGAGCGGGACGGCCTGATCGCGGTACTGGAGTGGCACCCGGTCGATAATGTGCGTACATCGGTTGACGTTTACGCCTCGGATTTCAGCGAAACCCAGTGGCTGCGTGGTATCGAGTTCCCGCTGGCGGCGCAAAACGAACTGGTGCCAATGACGGTCAGCAATGGCGTGGTCACCTCGGGTACGTTCAGCGACGTCAAAGGTGTCGTACGTAATGACGTTAACTTCCGCGATTCGGAGCTTCGGGCCTTCGGCTGGAACCTCGAATACGACGTCAACGACGACTGGACCGCGGAGATCGATCTCAGTCACTCAAGAGTCTCCCGCCGCGACCAGCTGCTCGAGACGTACTCGGGTACCGGTCCGGAAGATGTCGGTTTGACCGACACACTCGGGTTCACTCTCGGCGGCAACGGCGCCTTGTTCGATTCGTCGCTCAACTACACCGATCCGAATACGATCGTGCTGACCAGCCCGCAGGGCTGGGGCTCGGATAACGTGCCGGGCGGTCAGCTGGGATATACCAACAACCCGCGTATTCGTGACGAGCTTAGCCACTTCACCCTGTCGGCTGAGCGTTTTTCGGGTGACGGCACTTTCAGCAGCATCGAGTTCGGTCTCAACTTCAACCGCCGGATCAAATCACTGGTGGCAGACGAGTTCTACCTGGGCCTGGCCAGCGGCGACTTCCAGGCGCCGCTGGTGTCGACGAACGGCACCACTGATCTGTCATTCCTCGGGATACCGGGAATGATCAGCTACGACCCGCTGGAGGCATTCGATAGCGGTCTATATTCGCTTTCGCGAAACACTTTCTCTGACGTCGTGGTCAAGAGCTGGTCGGTTGAGGAAGAAATCACCCTGGGCTACGTACAGCTCAACATCGATACCACCGGTGGTAACGTTCCGCTGACCGGCAACATCGGTGTACAGGTGGTGCATACCGACCAGAGCTCGAATGCTTTTGGCTCGCAGCCGAACCCGCCGGGGTTCCTGGAGGGCGTGCTGACGCAACCGGTATCGGCCAGCAAGGACTACACCCTGACGCTGCCCAGCGTAAACCTGAGCTGGGAGGTCGGTGACCAGAAGTTCCTGCGCTTCGGTGCCGCACGCACCCTGGCCCGGCCACGCATGGACGAACTGCGGGCCAGCCAGGTCATAACTTTCAACGACCGGGCGCCCTGTGCCGACGTTAACAACGAGCAGCAGGCAGCCAACTGCAACATCAACGATCTCGACGACTCACCGTGGAGCTCCAGTGGCGGCAACCCGCTGCTGGATCCCTGGATCGCCGATTCGCTCGACCTGTCGTTCGAGATGTATTTCCCGGATGACCTGGGCTACTTCGCGATCGCAGCGTTTTACAAGGAACTCGACAGCTATATTTTCGATCAGCAGCTGAGCTTCGATTTCAGTGGCTTTCCCAGCGGCGATTCGGAGCCGATCACGGATATCGGCCCGGCCAACCAGCCGGCGAACGGCTCGGGTGGTTTTGTGAAAGGTGTCGAACTGGCGTTGACCTATAACTTCGATTCGCTGTGGCCGGCCCTGCAGGGGCTCGGTGTGTTTATGAGCGCTTCGAAAAACGACAGCAACATCGTCCAGGACCCGAACGATCCGTCGCTGCCGTTGCCGGGTCTCTCTGAGGATATTCAGAACATCACAGTGTTCTATGAGCGCGGTGGTTTCTCGGCCCGGGTCAGCAACCGGTTCCGCTCGGAGTTTCTCGGCGAGGTGGCCGGTTTCGGCGCCGGCCGGGACCTGACGCTGGTCGAGGAGGAGTCGATTGTCGACGCGCAGATTGGCTATGCCTGGAACTCGGGTCCGCTGGCCAACCTGTCGGTATTCCTGCAGGGCAATAACCTGACCGACGAGCCGTTCCAGACGTTCCTCAACAACGACCCGCGACAGGTGCGCGACTTCCAGCGTTATGGCAGGACCTTCCTGCTCGGCGCCTCGTACAAGTACTGACAACAGGCCGGGGCATCGCGCCCCGGCCGTCCTGCCCCTGGTTGCAGGAAAGCACCGGCAACTCTCTCGCTAAGGCCATCCAGGCCGGCTCTGCGCAGGATCGGCTTCCAGCCGCGATCCCATTGACTGTGACACGGTAGAATCCGCGGATGATGCGAGAACCAATAAGCAAGGTAGTCATCGTCGGCGGTGGCACCGCCGGCTGGATGGCTGCCGCGGTGCTGGCGCGAACTCATGGTCCGGCTCTCGACGTCGAGTTGGTGGAATCGGATGTGATCGGCACGGTCGGTGTGGGTGAGGCGACTATTCCGCAGATCAGGCTGCTGATCTCGCTGCTGGGCATCGACGAAAACGATTTCCTGGCGCATACGCAGGCGACGATCAAGCTGGGGATTCAGTTCAATGACTGGGGACGAATCGGCGATTCCTATATGCATGCGTTCGGGCCAGTCGGCCGGGGTCTCGGCATGCTGCCGTTCTACCCGTACTGGCTGCGCTATCGCGCGGGTGGGCGCAGCACCGACCTGTGGGATTATTCCTTCAATTTCCAGGCAGCAATCAACAATCGCTATGACGGGGTGGAGCAACTCGGCGACACCGGTATCGCGGGACTGGTGCCGGCCTACCACTTCGATGCGACCCTGGTCGCAAAGTACCTGAAGCAGTACGCGACACAAGGTGGGGTTACACGCACCGAGGGCAAGGTCGTCGAGGTGAAGCTGCGGACCGAAGACGGTTTTATCGATCGGCTGAGGCTCGACGACGGGCGTGAAATCAGCGGCGAGCTCTTTCTCGATTGCTCGGGATTTCGCGGTCTCCTGATCGGCGATGCGCTGGGTGTCGCTTACGAGGACTGGACCCACTGGCTGCCCTGTGACCGCGCCGTGGCGGTGCCCAGCGAAGCGTCCGGCGAATTACGCCCTTACACCCAGGCCACCGCGCGCGAGGCGGGCTGGCAGTGGCGGATCCCGCTGCAGCATCGCACCGGTAACGGCCACGTGTACTCCAGCGCGCACCTTGCTGACGATGCGGCTGCCGACGCCCTGCTGCGCAGACTCGACGGTACACCCTGCGGTGAGCCCCGGCAGCTGCGGTTCGTGACCGGGCGGCGACGGGAATTCTGGCATCGCAATTGCGTGGCCCTAGGATTGGCCAGCGGTTTCATGGAACCGCTCGAATCGACCAGCATCCACCTGGTGCAGTCCGGTATCAGCCGGTTGCTGGCGTTGTTTCCCGACCGCGGTTTTCCGGCTCCGGACATCGAGGCCTACAACCGCCAGACAGCTTTCGAGTATGAACGCATTCGCGATTTCCTGGTGCTGCACTATTACGCCAATGAACGCACCGACTCGGTATTCTGGCTGGACTGTGCGCAGATGAGTATCCCGGACACGCTGCGGGAAAAGGTCGAGTTGTTTCGAGCCACCGGCCGGATTTTTCGCGAGGCTGACGAGCTGTTTACCGAGGTTGGCTGGCTGCAGGTGGGGGCGCAGGCGTTTCCCATTGCCCGGGTTCTGACCTACGAACCCGACCGGGGCGGCGAGGTGTTCAACATCGCCCCGCGGGTGCTGATGAATTTGACCGACGTGCCCGCCACCGAGTTGGTACAGCC
>JAHEKH010000046.1 GCA_024638445.1 Gammaproteobacteria bacterium
AGGCCTGGTCGATGCGCACGCTGGTCCAGACCGTGTTCATCACGCCGGACGCGCACCCGCTGAAGTCGTATTTTCAGACCATGCTCGACAACAACTTCGACTTTTACATGTCCGAGTACGTCAACAACCCGGAAACCAACGCACTCGGCTATATCCGCCCGGGCTGGATCAACCCGCAGCTCGAGACCACTGAGGTTTCGCCCTGGCAGGACGATTTCTTCACCAACGTCATGAATTACGGCCGCCACCTTGGCTTCGAGCAGGCCGAACCCATCCTCGACTGGAAAATCCGTTTCGCGATGTCGCGCATGAGTGATCCGGTGTATTGCTGGCAGTTCGCCACCGTCTATCACTTCATCGCCAGCGAGCCGGGGCCCGGTAACCTGTTCACGACGCTGGGCGAAGCCTATATACCAACCCTCCAGGACCAGTTCCCGAATGACTGGCAGACGATCAGCAACGCGGAATGCGGTTCCGATGCCATGGCAGCAGCGACAGGTGATATCGCCTCGACCGGTGACTTTGTCGGCTACCCGGCCAGCCCGACGGGCTATCCCGCCGCGATTCGCCCGGTGCTGGCCGCGGCCATCGAACTGGGTCTGCCGGGTGCGGAGTTAGCGTGGGCCAAGCTGATCAGCGCACCCCGCCAACCGAAGTTCGAGGAAAACCCGACCTTCTCGATAGCGCCGCGTTAAGCCCGGCGCAAAGACGATTCGGTAATCCGGCCGCTCCGGACTGCACATAACCCCGTGCGGGCCGCCGGCCGTTCTGGCTGCGGCCACCATGCTCGTGTAGTTTAGGGCCATGGTGTTGGCCATGGCAGGCTGGACAATAATAATAAGTCTCGCGAGGGTTGGATGATGAGACGAGAATCTGTGAATCACTCGGCGACGTCTGTCGCAGCTACTATTCCCGGCATAGTTTTTCTTGCCGGATTCTGTGCGGCTGCAAATGCCAGCAACCCGGGACTCGAGCAGCGCCCGGTCAACCTCAGCTGCGTGGCGCCCGACCGGCCGGTCACGACGCTCAACGTCGGCACCCAGCAGGTTTTTCCGGTTCTGCCCCTCAACGATATCGACCCGATCGCCATGTCACAGCCGCCGGGTGATGCTTCGCGCTGGTTTATCGCCGGGCGGGACGGTGAGATTTATAGTTTTGCCAACGACGATACGGTCAGCAGCAAGCAGCTGGTTCTCGACATGACAGACCGGATGCAATTTACGTCGGATAACCAGAATGTCGATTCGCAGCAATACGGCATCGTCGGTTTTGCCATTCATCCGCAATTTCCGGCCTCGCCGTACGTCTACGTTGGCTATAACGCGAAACCCGGGCCCGATGACCCGCTGAACTCGACGGTTTCCAGGTTCAGCAGCCTCGACGGGGGCCTGACGCTCGACGCTTCTACCGAGCAGGTGTTGATTGCGGTTGAGCAGATCCCGGGCGTTGCACACCACCTGGACCAGGTGATGTTTGGAATGGACGGCTACCTGCACATTGCGCTTGGCGATGGTGGGTCGGGGTCGAAAGCCCAGGACCTGAACGATCTTCGCGGTTCCCTGTTGCGTCTCGACGTCGACGGGGGCTCGCCGTACGCCATTCCGCCGGACAACCCGTTCGTCGGTACCGGCTTCCGCGAGGAGATCTACGCTTACGGTCTGCGCAATCCCTGGCGATTCACGGTCGATCGCGATACCGGCGAGATCTGGCTGGGTGACGTTGGCGCCGTCAGCTGGGAAGAAGTGAACCGGGTCGAGTCCGGCGGCAACTACGGCTGGCCCACCATGGAGGGTGCCGAATGCCGGGCCGGGCCGGGTTGCGATATGACGGGACTACTGCCACCGGAGCTGCCCATCACGCACCCGGACGCATTGGCGATCATTGGCGGCTACGTCTATCGCGGTTCGGAGATCCCCGGTCTGCAGGGCACCTATATTTTCGGAGACGCCCTGTTCAACGAAGTCCGGGGACTGTTTTACGACACCCAGGGTGCCGCTTACTGGGAGGTCATCGCCGACGCACCGTACCAGGCGACGTCGTACGCCGAAGGGCTGGACGGCGAAATCTACCTGCTGCGCCACGTTTCTCCTGATATCCACAAGCTTGTGCCGGCCGCAGCCCCGGCAGGCGCCGGCCAGTTCCCGGGTCTGCTTTCGGAAACCGGCTGTTTCGATCCGGCGGATCCGACTATCCCGGCGGGCGGCTTGATTCCGTACACGGTAAACGCCCCGTTGTGGTCCGACGGCGCCGACAAGGATCGCTGGATGGCGTTGCCGGATGGTCAGACCGTTGGTATCTCGCCCGATGGCGATTTCCAGTTCCCGAACGGAACGGTCCTGGTCAAGAATTTCGCTTTCGACAACGAGCCCATCGAGACGCGGCTGTTCATCCGTCACGATGACGGCGGCTGGGCAGGCTACAGCTATGAATGGAACGAAGACCTGACCGATGCCGTGCTGCTGGAAGACAGCAAGACCAAGGAAGTTGCGCCCGGTATCACCTGGACTTACCCCAGCCGCGATCAGTGCATGCAGTGCCATACCGAGGTCGCCGGTTATTCGCTGGGGCTGGAGACTCTGCAGCTCAACGGCCATTTCCAGTATCCATCGACCGGGATCGACGCCAACCAGCTCGCGACGCTGGATCACATCGGCATTTTTACCGGCGGATTACCGGACCAGCCGGCTAACCTGCAGGCGCTGGTGTCCCTCGATGCCGACGGTGCGCCGGATGAGCGCAAGGCGCGCAGCTACCTGCATTCGAACTGTTCCGGTTGTCATCGCGCCCAGGGCCCGGCCCCGTCCACGGCGGACTTCCGCTTTGCCAACGCCATCGAGGCGATGGGTATTTGCGACGTCATGCCGTCAGGCAGCGACCTGGGTATACCGGGTGCGAAGCTGCTCAGCCCCGGCGACCCTGCCGGCTCGATTATCTCTGAGCGGATGCACAGGCTGGATTTTTTCCGGATGCCCCCGCTGGGGTCGGCCATAGTTGACCTTGACGGCACGGCCATCGTCGATGCCTGGATTGCCTTGCCTGACGTTTGCGCGATCTATGCCGACTCCGACTTCGACCAGGTTCGCGACAACGTCGATAACTGTTCCGCGGTCGCCAACGCAGATCAGCGCGACACCGATGGCGACGGTATCGGTAACCTTTGCGATCCGGACGTTGCCGGGCCCAACGACTGCATGGTGAATTTCCTGGACCTGAACGTCTACGCGGACAACTTTTTCCAGACGGGCGATCTCGATACCGACAACAATGGTGACGGGATTACGAATTTTCTCGACCTGAACGTCATCGAGACCTATTTCTTCAGTCAGCCGGGTCCCAGCGCCACCGGCTGCAACTGAACGAGCACAGGGCAGGGCTATTCAGGCAGCGCGGCGGCGCTGTCCTGGGGTTTCCACATGGTGTCGATCAGGCGCCGGGCCGAATCTCCCGCCATCGTGACCAGGGACTGGTCTTCGCGGAATTTCAGCGCCAGCACTGGTCCTGCCAGCGCAGCCAGCATTTCAGCCAGTTCGACCAGGCCGGCGCCGATCCCGGTGTTGCCATGTCGTTCGAGCATGATCGCACCGGTGGTGTCGCCCTGGTCACGGAGCAGCACCGTGAGCAGCTGCGCGCCGTCGAGCAGGTCCGACAAACCCGCATGCCGGGGTGTTTCACCGGGCTCCTGGCCACGGTAGACCAGCGTACGATCCTGGGCGATGGCCTCACGTATTGCATTTAACAGGCAAAGCGAGGCTGCGCTGTTCTTGTCCTGTGCCGGACCCCAGGCAGATTCGAGTCGGAGCTCGCCAAAGCGGTTGAGTCGACCCAGCGTTACCCGGTCGCAACCGCTGCGTAGCGCCAGGCCGGTAACCAGTGCCTGGGCGGCGTCGGCAGCGCGGGGCTGGTCCAGGCACTCGGCCAGCAGGTCGAGGACGATGGCGCGGCGGTGGCTTGCGGCCTCGTCAGGTGAAGTTTTCTGAATCGGTTTGCCGTTGATTGCGGCATAGAGCTCACGGCGATGCTGGTACTTGAGCTTGTCTGCCTCGAGCACCAGCGCTCCCAGGCAGCGGCCCTTTCGCGTGATCGGCATGGCGATGCGATCGATCTTGGTGCCGTTACTGTCGCGCAGACACTGTGCCTTGCTGCGCCCCGAAAAACCGACGGCCGCCATTTCCAGCATTTGCGGCTTGCCCGCGAATCCCGCGGGCCAGGCGGCAACCTGCTCATAGCCGTGTCCGTCCTTGCCGGTGGTGACGGCGATAGCGCGGGCAACCCGGGGGAGGGACTGGCAGTAGGTGGGCAGCCACGCCCGGATTGACCGCAGGAGCGCGTCACGAGACGCCGGGCATTGAGCCGGCTCTGCGGACGTTTTATCAATCGTGTCGGCTGGCTCCACGGATCCTCGGTGGGCCCGGGCAGCGGGCCGGGCGAATAGACCAGCCACAGCGTACTGCCCGCGTGGTCCGGGCTGCCGTGACCGCGGTCACACTCCGTTTTGAGCCTGCCGCATGCCGGGTACTGCGGCACAACGCGGATGCAGCTACAGTACAGCCTTCGGGGGAGCACAAGGAATGCCGAGACCGTGAGCGAAGAAGTCGCGCCGACACGTTTCCGGCGGCTGGCCGCAGAGCTGCGCCGCCGCAAGATCCTCGAATCAGCCGGTCTGTACATCGCCGGCAGCTGGGTCCTGATCGAGGTTGCGGCAACGCTTTTCCCCCTTTTCGGGATACCGGACTGGGCGATGCGGGTGATGGTTATTGTCGCGCTGGTGTTGTTCCCGGTCGTGATGGCGGTTTCCTGGACGTTCAATATCACGCTGCGCGGTTTCGTGCGCACGGAGGATATCGAGAAGCCCACCGAGTTCGAGGTGCCGCTGGAGGAACTGCCCCAACGCTCGGTCGCCGTCATGCCCTTTGCAAATCTTACCGGCGATCCTGCCAACGATTATTTTGGCGACGGGATGGCCGAAGAGCTGCTCAAGCTGCTCGGTCGCATGCGCGATCTCAAGGTTGCGGCGCGTACTTCGACCTTTGCCCTGCGGGACCGCGAGACCGACGTGCGGCGGATCGGCGGACTACTCGGCGTGCGCCACGTGCTCGAGGGCAGCGTACGCCAGGCGGGTAACCGCATCCGGATCACCGCGCTGTTAATTGAGACACCGACCGGTTATCACCTGTGGTCCGATACGTTTGACCGTGACCTGCATGATGTCTTCGCGGTCCAGGACGAAATTGCCGAGGCGATTACGGAATCGCTGAAGATGGCGCTGGACGGCGACGCGCCCCGGGAGCGGAAGGATTCGGAGCTGCCGACCCGGAACATCGAGGCCTACCAGTGCGTATTGCGTGCGAACTACCTGTGGCAGAAGCGTGGCGCGACTGCGATCCAGGGCGCGATCAGCGCGCTCGAGCGCGCCCTGGCGCTCGACCCCGGTTACGCGGAAGCGCACTCACGGCTGGCCGCGGCACGAGCGATACTGCATGAATATGGTGACGACAACCTGGCCGAAGCCTTCGCCGTCGCCGAAGCGCACGCCAGGCGTGCGATAGAACTCGATCGCGGACTCGGCGAACCTCACGCAGTGCTCGGCTATATGGCGCTACGCAGCTGGCGCTGGAACGATGCCGAGACCCAGCTGCAAAAAGCTATCGAACTCGATCCGACCCAGCCCACGCCTCACCAGTGGTATGCGAACCTGCTCAGCGACTTCGCCCGACACGAGGACGCGATGCGCCAGGTAACGATTGCCCGCGAGCTCGATCCGCTGTCGCCGCAGGCGAACAACATCCTCGCCCTGACCGCCGTGTGGCTGGAGCAGGACGAGCTGGCGCTGAAGCATGTCGGCATTACGCGTGAATACGGCATGGGCGGTGTCGTGCCAGACATCGTGGAGCTGATCACCCGGCTGCGTGCCGGCCGGTACGATGAGGCGGTGCCAGCCTGGCAATCGGCGATCGAGAGCATGGGACTGGGCACCGGCTGGGTCGAACCATTCGTCGCCGGGATGGCCGATCCCGACCGGCGTCCGGCGGCGCTGGATGCGCTGGCCGCGGCGGATAGCGACGGCAGCATCGATAGCCGGCAGCTGTTTTTCCATTACACCTTGCTGGGCGACGAGCGTGCATTCGATGCCGCACGGCGCCGGCTGGAGATACGCAACCTGACCCACGCCTGGCTGTTCCTGCGCGAGGCCGAGTCTCTGCTTCACCACCCGCGTTTTCGCGCGCTGATGGAAACGATGGGCGTCCTGGCCTACTGGGAGAGCCACGGTTTTCCGCCGAAGGTCGAACACCTCGCCTGAGGGCAGGAAGTAGTCAGCCCTCGCGCAGGGCGTCCAGTGGTTCCAGCCGGGCCGCACGCCGCGCCGGCATCACCCCGGCCACCAGGCCGACCAGCACCGCGACGCCTTCAGCAATCAGCACGAAATTTAACGGCGTGTGTACCGGCAGGGCGGGGACTGCGGCGTGCAGGAGGAACGCGCCACCGATTCCGAGCAGCAGACCGGCCAGGCCGCCGATTGCGGACAACAGGATAGCTTCGCCGAGAAACAGCCCGAGCACCTGGCCGCGCCGCGCACCCAGCGAGCGCAGCAGCCCGATCTCCGACGTTCGTTCGCGCACCGCGATGGTCATGATGGTGAGAATGCCGACACCGCCGACGAGCAACGAGATTCCCCCCAGCGCGCCCACCGCAAAGGTCAACACGTCGAGTACGGAGCCGAGCACGTCCATCATCTGTTGCTGCGTCGTGATGGTGAAGTCTTCGCCACCGTGGCGGGCAATCAGGATGCGGCGGATAGCGGCGACGACTTCGTCGACGGGCGCGCCGTCCTGGTACATCACGTCGATTTCCATCAGGCTCTCGCGATTGAACAGCTCCAGCGCACGATTGACGGGAATGTAGACGGTGTCATCGAGGTCGAAACCCAGCACCTGCCCCTTGGCCTGCATGACGCCGATGACCCGGTAACGCTCGCCGCCGACCCGGATTCGCTGGCCGAGCGGATTCAGTGGACCGAACAGCTCGTCTTTCAGTTTGGCCCCGAGCACTGCAAACGCGCGCGGCGCTCGCGGATCGTCTTCGGGCAAAAACAGGCCTGCAGCGACACCGAAACTGAACGTTTCCGGGAAAGCCGGCCCGACGCCATAAACTGTCGTGCGCCGGGTGCGCTGGTTGCCTTCCACTTCGGCATTGCCCTGCGTCAGAGCCACCACGCTGCGCGCGTAGGGCGTTCGTTCGAGGGCCTGGGCGTCCTCGATAGACAGCGGCCGCACTGTGCCAAATGCACCGATCGAACCGCCAAACGTCGTTGCCTTGCCGGGATTGATTGCGACGATGGTAGTGCCGAACTGGGTAAACTCTTCCAGCACGAAGCGGTGTATTCCTTCGCCGATGGAGGTCAGCAAAACGACCGCGCCAATGCCAATGGCGATGCCGAGCGTTGTCAGCATCGAGCGTAGCCCGTGCGCAAAAACGCTGCCGCGGGTCAGGCGTAAAAAGTCGCGCGCCGTCATCGGCCCGCCAGGGCAATAACCGGGTCGAGACGCGCTGCGCGTCTTGCCGGAAGACTGCCGAATACCAGCCCGGAGGCTACAGCGACTACTACGGCTGCGACTACCGCCCACCAGGGCGGTCCCACCGGCAATGCCGGATAAAGTTCTCCGATCAGGGCGCTGCCGCCGTATCCGGCCGCGAGACCAATGAGGGCGCCAAACATCGACAACAGCACCGCTTCGGCGAGGAACAGCTGCACGATCTGTCGTCGCGGCGCCCCGATCGCCTTCAGCAGGCCAACCTCCGAAGTGCGCTGGCTCACCGACACCAGCATCACGTTCATGATCAGCACCCCGGCGACGACCAGGCTGATACCGGCGATACCGGCCAGCGTCATCGTCAGTGCACCGAATACGCGGTCGAATGTCGACAGCACTGCGTCCTGCGTGATCACCGTAATGTCTTCTTCGCCCTGGTGCCGCCCGGCGACAGTCGAGCGAATGAAGCGCGCGGCTGCATCCATGCTGTCGCGGCTGGTCGCCTCTACGAGAATCCGGAACAGCGATGGCACATCGAACAGGCTCATGGCCTGCGTGACCGGCAGGATAACGATGTCCTGCACATCGATGCCGATCGAACGGCCCTCCGATCCCAGCACGCCGATAACCCGGAAACGGCGGTCACCCACCCGCAGCCACTGGCCCAGCGCCGGCGTGTTGCCAAAAATTTCGCTGCGGAGTTTTTCGCCGATGACACAAACCGATGACGGCCGGTCCCAGTCACCGGCCGGCAGGAAGCGGCCGCTGCCCATTTCCCAGTGACGTACCGCCAGGAGTTCGGCGGTGGCACCGAATACCGGCACCTCCCGCTCCAGCCCGCCCCAGGACACTGCGGCTGAACCAATCACGACCGGTGCCACCCGCCTGACGGCATAACTGCGTTGCAACGCGCGGGCATCGTCCAGCGTCAGGTCACGTGGTGTCTGGCCCACGAAGATTGCCGGCGCACCGCCGGTGGTTTCCGAGCGTCCCGGAATGACGATGAGAAGATTGGTGCCCAGCGAGGCGAACTCACCGGTGACGTAGCGTCGCGCACCCTCCCCGAGGGACGTCAGGACCACGACTGCGGCAACGCCGATCGCCATGGCCAGCAGCAGCAAGGCCGTGCGCCCCGGCGCACGTCGCAGGGCCAGCCACGACTGGCGCAGGAGATCCGATGCCCTCACCGGCGCTCGTCCCGCACGATACGGCCGTCGACCATCTTCAGCTGGCGGCGGGCGCGCACGCCGAGCTGCGGGTCGTGTGTGACGACCAGCAGCGTCAGGCCCGACGCATTCAGCTGTTCGAGCACTTCGATCACTTCATCGCCGGAATGGGTGTCGAGATTGCCGGTCGGTTCGTCCGCCAGCAGCAGCTCGGGCGCCATGATCGTGGCACGGGCGATGGCAACGCGCTGCCGCTGACCGCCCGACAGCTGGTCGGGGCGATGACCGGCGCGATCCGACAGGCCCAGGGATGCGAGTGCTTCCGCAACGCGGCTGTGTCGCAGTCCCGGCGCGATTCCCGCCAGCACCATGGGCAGCTCGACGTTTTCCGCTGCGGTCAGGCGTGGCACCAGGTGAAACGCCTGGAAAACGAAACCGATTTTCTCACCCCGGGTCAGCGCCTGCTCGCGATCGTCCAGCCGGGTGGTGTCGCGGCCGTCGAGCAGGTAGCGTCCCGCGGTCGGCCGGTCCAGCAGTCCCAGCAGGTTCAGCAACGTCGACTTGCCCGACCCGGACGGTCCCATGATCGACAGGTATTCGCCAGCCTCGATCTGCAGGTCGACCTGGTCCAGCGCCCGCACCTGTTCGTCGCCGACCTCGAAGACGCGATCGACCTTGTCCAGCTCGATCATCGGCACATGACTACTCCGGTTCGACGAATGCCCCGGCTTCGACCCCGGCGCGGTCAACCGAGACAACGACACGTTCGCCGACGCTCAGGCCGTCGCGAACCTCGGTGTGCTCCCAGTTGCTGAGGCCGGTATCGACTTCGCGGGCAACGAGCGTCTGTTCGTCCTCCACGTAGACCAGCACCTGGTTGCCTTTGAGAATCGACTGGGTCGGCACCCGAACGACGTTATCGCGGGTCTCCAGCAGGACCTCGATGTCTGCACTGTAGCCGGGCAGGAGGTTGTCGCCGGTGGCCTCGATGACCGCCTCGATCTCGACCGTGCGCGCCTGCTTTTCCAGATCGAGCACATAGGGCGCCACGCGTCGCACCGTGCCGGCAAAATCGCGGTCCGGGAACGCATCGAGCGTAATGATTGCCGGCATCCCGGCGCGGATCGCCGGTGCATCGACTTCGTCAATGGGAGCGGCGATGTACAGGCACGTGTTGTCGATCAGGTCCACCGCCGGTGGTGTCACGATTCCGACGGGTGAGGGCGTAACGAATTCGCCCACCTCGCCGTTGATCTCGGCAACCGTGCCGGCGAACGGCGCCCGCAGCACGCTGCGGTCGAGGGCTGCCCGGGCGTGGTCGATCCGGGCCTCGCTGACCGCGGTCTGTGCCCTGGCCGCCCGGCAGGCTGCCCGGGATGCGCGGGCGTGGCCATCGGCGGCGTCGGCTGCTTCGGCCGACGACAGGCCCTTTTCGCGCAGCCGGGCAATTCGCTGCGATTCGCGTCGCGCCACGTCCGAGTTCACACAGGCCTCTTCGCTGCGCGCCGCCGAGGCGGTCGCATCGCGTTCGGCCAGCGCCAGGTTCGCGGCGAGATCGTCGTTCCACAGCTCCAGCAGCGGCTGGCCGCTCTCGACGGAATCACCCTCGCGCACGTGCTTTACCGCAATCTGGCCACCGAGCGGTGGTGCGAGGCGGGCGCGGTTACAGGCCTTGACGGTTCCGGCGCGCGTGTTGGCGACGACCGAGCGCACCTCGGCCCGTTCGACCTCCACCAGGACAACGGGGAGCGGCTGCTGCCGGGTCATGAAGATGTACAGCGCCACCAGCGGCAAAACGACAACCGCCAGCCAGCCCAGCCGGCGCAGGTGTTTACTCATTCAATCAGTTTAGCTGTTCGGGCATCTGCCGGGATATATGTAGATGTACTTCCCCCGTGTACGGGAACTCTCAGCAACGCCGCCAGGAAGCTTGATGGCGCGTGATCGCCAAGCAGTATTGCCGCGTTGGCGATCAACGCAGCGCGTAGCGCCGGGTCGGGTGCGGCGACCAGGTAGGCGCGTCCGCCCAGTGACCCGATCGAATCCAGCGAAGTTCCATGCGGTAACAGGACGACGGGCGGTTGACTGCTGAACGGGGCGGCCAGGTCGCATTGCGCGAGCAAGGCATTCTGCGACTGCCGGCCGACCGCAACGATGACCGGACGGTCGGCGCCGCCAAATCCGAATCCCGCCAGCAGCCGCTTTGCGGCCTCGCGGGTTTGGCGGGTGAGGGTGAGGCCGTTGCGTTGCGGTCGCTTGACGCCAACCCGGGCAAAAAGCACGCCGAGCTGTGCATCGATATCCGGTGGGCAGGACGCTGTGCCGACGGTACTGCCGATACGCTCCGCCGGCGGGCATACGGTTGCCAGCAGCCGGGCGGGCAGGGGCCGGCCCAGGCAAAGAACCCGGTCAAAGCGACCATGCAGCGTGCGCCGCAGTTGCCACAGGCCCAGCAGCCCGGTGGGTAGCGCGTGCCAGTCGGCCGGGTTACGGCCGACGTCGAGTAACTCGGAGTACCCGGCCCGGGCCACCGTTTCGACTTCTGCACGTTGTTTCAGCGCATCGACCCAGCCCCGGGTCAGGGCGCACTCGAGCTCCGTCCCCGGCTGGATGACCAGGATGCGGGGGCAGGCATTGTGCCGGGCAGCGGGCTTCGTTTCGGTCATTTCCTGGCCAATAGACGCCTAAAACAGGCCAGATCAATCGGTAGCGACTGATTTTTAGTGAATGGGGCGTCTATTCTCTTGATATTGGACCGAGGAGAGCCGCTTGCCGGTCATCCATCCTGACAAGCTGTTGACCCGTCGCATGCAGCGTGGCGATCAGTCTGCATTCGACGAGTTTTTCAAAGCGTATTTTTCGCGCCTGTACCGGTTCGCACGCTGCCGGCTCGACGACGAGGACGCCGTCAAGGACATCGTGCAAAAGACGCTGGTACGGGCGGTCGCGAAAGTCCATACCTACCGTGGCGAGGCGGCGTTGTTTACCTGGCTGTGCCGCCTGTGCCGCAATGAAATCAGCGATCACTATCGCCGCGCCGGCCGCCGCGCCGGTCACGAGCTGCCGCTCGACGATCTCGAGGTGCGTGGCGTACTCGAATCGCTGGATGACGGCGGCAGCGAGGACCCGGTTCGATCCGCCGAGCGACTCCAGCTGGTGCTGCTCATCCAGGGCGTCGTCGATCACCTGCCGGCACGGCAGGGCAACGCGCTCGAATGGAAATACGTGCAGGGCCTGAGCGTGGAGGAAATCGCGGCGCGCCTGGAAGTCAGTCATGCCGCAGCACAGTCGCTGCTGGCGCGCGCCAGGCAGTCGTTTCGCGATGGATTTGCGGCGCTCGGCCAGGCCGAAACAGATCTTTTTCTCAAACGATGAACGAGTGAACTGATGAACGCCCAGTCTGACGACAACATCGAGCGATTGCTGAAGCTGGCCGGTCCGCGACCGGAACCGTCCGCCGCGGTGCGCGACGAGGTGTATGCCGCGGTACGGCAGGCCTGGGAAAGCGGACATCGCCGCAGCCGCAACCGCCGCACGCTGGCTTTCGCGGTTGCTGCAACTGTAGTTGTGGCAGTTTTCATCGCCTGGTGGCTGCCGGCTCGTTCGCCGGCGCCGGTCTTCGACGGACCGCTGGCTCAGCTCGACCGGGGTGAGCTGGAAATTTCGGCAGACGCTGGCTGGCGACCTGTCGCTACCGGTGACACGCTCGACGGCGGAGCCGTGCTTCGAACCGTGGCCGACCCGGCGGGCCTGGCAATGCTCAACGGCGTTTCGCTGCGGCTCGGGCGGAGCAGCCAGATTGAATTACTGACGCCGCGGCGGGTACGGCTGCATGGGGGCCGGCTCTATGCCGATACCGCGGGAAAACGTTTTCATGCCGGTTCCGCAATCGAGATCGAGACCCCCGATGGCCTGGTGCGCGATGTCGGCACCCGGTTCGAGGTACGGGTAGAGCCCGGCCGCACCGCGGTACGGGTGCGTGATGGTGTGGTCATGCTGGCAACCGGGTCGGGCGAGGCTGCGGCCGGCCGTGGACAGGCATTGCTGTTCGACAACGGCCAGCTCGAGCGCGACGTTGTTTCGCCAACCAGTCCGGACTGGAGCTGGACGCTGGTGGTCGCACCGCATTTCGATACCGACGGGCGTCGAGTGTCGGAGCTGGTTGACTGGGTGGCCCGGGAAACCGGGCGGGAATTGCGTTATGCGGACGCATTGGTACGAAACTCGGCGGTGAGCACCCGGATTCACGGATCGGTCAATGCCGCCAGCCCGGAAGAAACGCTGGAGCTGGCGCTGCAGACGACCCGCTTCAGTTTCGATCTCCAGGAAATGGCGTTGACTATCGACAAACGCCGGGAGGAGTAGCGCCAAATGGCGCGGTATCAATGAAGCGAGTCCTGCTGCTGATGCTGCTGGCTGGCCTGGCCGTGCAAAGCGGGCAGGCTGCTGAGCCTGCCCGTTTCCTCGGGCGTAGCCTCGTTGACGTGCTCGATTCCTTTCGTGCCGACGGTTTGTCCATTGTCTACAGCACCGACCTGGTGACGGCCGACCTGAAGGTGAACGTCGAGCCCGAGTCAGACGACCCTGAAACGATCCTGCGTGAAATCCTCGAACCGCTGGGGCTGGCGTTGCGCCGCAGCGGCGGAGCCTGGCTGATCACGCCAGGGTCACGCGATGCCGCTACGCCGACTTTGGCCCCGCAGAAGGAAGCGGAGGTGCGGCCGCCACCGCCAAAGCTGGAAAACGTGCTTGTCCATGCCAGCCGTTATGAAGTTCATGACCGCGCCCCTGCGGCGCGCCAGGTCCTGGACAGCAGCGAGATCGACCAGCTGGTCGCCACGGGACGGGAACCCTTGCGCGCAATTGGCCGGCTGCCGGGTGCAGCTTCCAGCGGTCTGTCGAGCCGGCAGAACATTCGAGGCGGCGAAGAAGACGAAGTGTTGCTGGTTTTCGATGGCGTGCCGCTGTTCGAACCGTTTCACCTGAAAGACTTCCAGGGGGTTTTCAGTACGCTCGATCCACGAGTGGTCGGTGGCATGGAGGTCTATACCGGTAGTTTTCCCGCCCAGTACGGCGACCGCCTGAGCGGAGTGATCGATGTCGTGCCGCAGGTCGCCGGGACCCCGCACAACGAGATTGGGCTGGATTTTTTTAACGCCGGTATTTTGAGCAGTGGTCAATGGGCGGGAGATGACGGTGAGTGGCTGGTATCGGCCCGCCGCGGGACCCTCGACCTCTTGTTCGATGTCGTGCAACAGGACATTGGCAGTCCGTCTTACTACGATGTGCTTGCCCAGGCACGCCGCCGGGTCGGTCCGCGCACCCGCTGGTCCGCCAGCCTCATGCTGGCTGACGACGCCGTTTCGCTGAACGAAACCGACAGGGAAACCGAGGCCTTTGCCGACCACCGCACGCTGCACGCCTGGACCGCGCTGGAACAGGAGCTGACCGGGAGCCTGTCGCACCGCACCGTGCTGGCCTACGTGGATGCGGAAAACCTGCGCCAGGGCACGGTCGACCGTCCCGACGAATCGCTGGGCGACGTCCTCGACCGCCGGCGCTACAACGCCATACACCTGAAGCAGGACTGGACCTATGCGCCGGTCGATGAGTTCCTGGCTCGCTGGGGAATCGACCTGCGCCGGGTCGACGCGCGCTATCGCTATGTCAGCAGCCTGCAGTTCTTCGAGGACGAGGAAATTGCTCAGCTCACCGGGCGTGACGGCCGCCAGCTCGATCTCTCCGTTGCCCCTGACGGCGGCCAGGTCGGCGTGTACCTGACCAACCGCTGGCGTTTCGCTTCGCGCTGGACTGCGGAGGTCGGGTTGCGATGGGACCGGCAAAGCTATGTTTCGAATACCGAGAACGAGCAGACCAGCCCGCGGCTGAGCCTGATGTTCCAGCCGACCCGCCAAACCACGCTGCGGCTGGGCTGGGGCCGGTTCTCGCAGGCACAGGGTGTGCACGAGCTGCAGGTCGAAGACGGCGTGACCGGGTTCTTCCCGGCTCAGCGCAGCGCCCACACCGTGCTGGGACTGGATCATCGCTTCGGCAACGACCTGTCGTTGCGGGCGGAGCTCTATCACAAGCAGATGGACACCCTGCGGCCGCGCTACGAGAACCTTTTCGACAAGCTCGAGCTGTTGCCGGAGCTGAGCCCGGACCGGGTCCGCCTGGCGCCGACGGAAGCTACCGCGAGAGGCGTCGAGGTCCTGCTGCGCATGGATCGTGAAGAATCACCGCTGGCGTGGTGGCTGGGTGCGAGCCTGTCATCGGTCAAAGACCGGATCGACGCGGTTTCAGTTCCCCGCAGCTGGGACCAGCGTTCGGCGTTGAACCTCGGGCTCAACTGGCGGCGCGGTACCTGGCGCGCCGATGCGGTGCTGCACTATCACGACGGGTGGCCAACCACCGGTTTGTCGATTGCGGGCAGCGGCAGCGAGGCGGAGCCGGTGCTGGGTCCGCGCAACGCCGAACGCCTGCCGGATTTTGTGAGCCTCGATATGCGTATCAGCCGTCGGATGCCTTTACGAAATGACCGGGCGCTGACGCTGTTTTTCGAATTGAGTAATGCGCTCAATCGCGACAACGCCTGTTGTATCGATTACGGGCTGGAAGAAAGCAGTGACGGCGGCCTGGTGGTGCAACGCGAGTTCGACCACTGGCTGCCGGTTGTGCCCTCGCTCGGATTTATCTGGGAGTTCTGACGCCGATTGATTTTGCTGTCTCCGCGGGTCGAACAAGTGAGTGCAATACACGCTCACCGCCCACACGGAGTAGCAACTATGAACAGAAGCAGAAGCAGGATCCTCGCACCCGTACTCGTTTTCGCGCTGGTGCCGATGGCGACGGCGGCCGGGGGTCTCAAGGACGATGACGACGAAATTCCCTTCGACGTCGCCGAAGTTTTCGTCGAACTGAATGACACCGATGGCGACCTGGGGATACACGCGCTGATCGACGGTGAGCCCTGGCGTCGCCTGTCCATCGAAACACCCAACGAACGCAAAGTCATGGTTACACGGATTCGTGGACGGCTGGCGCGCCAGGGGCTGACGGAACTGTTTTTCGAAAGCGCCGAACCGGATTTCGAGGAGCTGACCCCGGCACAGTTTTTTGCCCGCTTTCCGCAGGGAATCTACGAGGTCGAGGGTATGACGCTGGAAGGCGAGGAACTGGAAAGCGAGACCTTTTTCAGTCACGTCATGGCCGCACCGCCGGACAATATCACCGTGTCCGGCGTTCCCGCAGCGGAGGACTGCGACAAGGCGGTCCCGGTCGTGACGACGCCGGTGGTCATCAGCTGGGATCCGGTGACGACCCACCATCCGGAGATCGGCGCCACGGGTGCAGTGGAAGTGATTCGCTACCAGCTCGTCGTCGAACGCGAGGAACCGGAACTGCTCGTTTACAGCGCCGAGCTGCCGCCCGACGTCACGTCGATGGCGATACCCGACGAATTCATCTCCCTGGCCGACGAGTTCAAGTACGAAATCCTCGTGCGCACCGCAACCTACAACAATACTGCGGTGGAGAGCTGTTTTGCCCTCGAATAAGAGTCCGCTGGTAATCCACGCTTCACCCGCCCGCAGCTGGCGGGTGAAGCTCATGGTGCTTGCGCTCGCGGCATTACTTGTCGGGGCAGTGATTTTGTTCCTGCTGGACACCCGCCGATTGCACGCCGCGGCTTCGGTCACCGCGTCTATGCCGGTGAATAGCCGGGTACACGTTGCCACCGGACCGCCTTTGCCCCGCGAGGGTGCTGTTTCGGCCGACGCGTCGCCGGCCGCAGCGGCACCAGCCGGAGACGGGTTGCTGCAGCTCGGCGATGCGCGCGAAAACCGTCGCCTCGAGGCAATCCTGGCGTTGGAACAGCGGGGCGACGACACGGCGGCCCGGGCACTGGCCTATGGTCTGCGCGATCCCTCGGTAAGGGTCAGGCGTATCGCGCTGGAAGCGCTGGCGGGGGTAACCGGTCCGGCGGCAGACGAGTCGTTGCTGCTCGCGCTGCAGGATCCTGACGCCGGAATTCGCGCGGCGGCAGTCGATGTATTGGGCGAGCGGGGTGGCGATGTCCTGCCCGGCCTGTCGCAGGCGCTGCACGATATCGACTCCGGGGTCCGCCTGGCGGCGGTCGAGGCGCTCGGCGAGATGCCGGGAAGCGAAGCCGCCAGCATCCTGCAGCTGGCGCTGGCCGATCCTCATGTCCCGGTCCGCGAGGCAGCCGCTGATCTGCTGGCGGACTAGTCGGCGCGCGGGATTTCGAACTCGTACTGGTAAAACGCTTCGTCCCGTTTCCAGCCGAGTTTTTCGTAGAGGTGCTGGGCGGCGTGGTTTTCGACCTGGGTCGCCAGCACGAGGCGTTTTGCGCCGGTCATTTCGCCGTATTCAGCGGCGGCATGCATCAGCGCGGCACCCACGCCACGATTGCGGGCATCGGCGGTGACGTAGAGATCGTTGAGAATCCATATCCGGCCGAGACCGACCGAGGTGTAGGTCGGGTAAAGCTGGGTAAAGCCGACCAGCACATCGTGCACGATTGCACCGAGTATCGCGGAGTCCCCGTGCCGCAGCCTTTGTTCCAGGAACAGCCTGGCTGCATCGACATTGGACGCCTGGTGATAGAAGACCCGGTACTGGTCGAACAGGTTGGCGAGCTGCGGAAGGTCTTTTTCCTTGAGCGCCCTGATTTCCATCTGGCAGTCTCCCGGTGACAATTTTCGCATTGTACGCTCGTTCGCGGCTGCACGAAAAAGGCCGCCCCGTGGGGCGGCCTCCGGTTAGCGCTGAATTGTCTGTCAACCTTCGCGGAAGACACTCATCACGGTGATCGCGCGACCGGTTTCCGGGTCGGCAGTGAGGATGCCGTTGGTACGGCGCTCGGTCACCAGCCGCATCGTTTCGCCACCCTGGCTGCCTGCGAGCATCCGCAGGGTCAGCGTACGGACCGAGAAAGCGTCATCGGAGCGCAGGCTGATGACCAGCGCACCGCGCTCGTCCAGCGACCAGTCAAAGGCGGCTTCGAGTACGCCGTCGACGAAGTACTCGCCGGTAAAGTTGTCGTACATCTGCACGAATTCGCCGTGAATCGAGCCACTCTCGTCCAGCAGGTAATAGGCGCCGCGAACGTCCTGCGGCTGGATCGCCACGATCCGGGTCACCAGGCGCTCCGTGCCTTCGGCGATGTCTTCGGGCGTGCGCACGAGCATCTCGTCGGCGCCGAGACCGTCAACGACAATCGCGTCCTCGGCTTCTTCCTGGCCTTCCAGCCAGATGCGGATGGTCTGGTCATCGACCATGCTCCAGTCGCCGCGACGGTCAACCACTTCGCTGGTACCGTCAGAGCGGGTGTGCTGGCCCACCTGGCGGGCTTCGCCGTCGGCGCGAAAGTCGAACACGTCGATCTGGTCGCCGTCGATGAAGGCATAGGCGTTGCCGGCCAGGGTCAGGTCAGCGGCATCGACGTCGGCGGGGCTGGTCGCGACCACGTCGGTACGGGCGACCGTAATGACGTTGGCGTAATCGACCAGTCCGTCGGGACCCAGCTCGGTGACGAGCAGGTTCAGGCCGCCTTCCGCGGCGCCGTCGAGGACTCTTGCCTGGCTCGTAGCGCCGTCGGCGGCGTCGACGATCCACAGCGTTCCTTCGGAACTGACTTCCCAGGTAAACGCATCGTCCTGCGCGCCGGTTACGAGGTCGAGGGTGTACCCATTGTGATCTTCCAGCATGACATGCAGCCGTCCCGGCTCACCCATCGTGCTGTAGCTGCCGGCGACATTGTCATTGGTGAACCCGTCCTCGAAATCGTAGCGAAGGGCGGTGCCGGGGTTCTCGCTGAGCACCTCATCGCCCGGGCCCATTTCCTCGACCATGACGGTGATGACATCGTCGGTGTCGCTCAAGAGCGTAACGACATCGCGCTCGACGGTGCCGTCGAAGTACATGATTTCCAGCTTGCCTGCGGCGTTGATGCTCCACTGAAAGGAGTGCACGGCGTCACGGTCATACGAGCTGGCAAAACCGGTGCCGTCGGCGAACATTGCGTGCAGCGAAAAGCCGTCCTGGTGCATGTAGACGCCCGGCACGTCATCAGTTTCCCACTCGATGGTCGCGTTGCCGTCGGTCAGGACGAGATCGACTGCATCGTTGAGGGCACCGGGGTTGGTGGTCTCGACGTCGTCGATAAAGCTGCTGGTGCCATCGACGATTGCCTCGGCGAGTTCCTGCGTATCGCTGTACTCTGCAGGCAGCGCAACGCCCTCGATATTTTCGACCACGAGCTTGATTGCGGCGGAAAGCTCGAGCACGGCGTTAGCGTCAACGGACGCGGCGGTATCAGTCAGTTCATCGGCATCGTCGATGCTGCCGTCGGCAGCGGCGCGTGTCGCGAGAACGTAGTGAGCGGTCGTGACGTTGGTGATGTCCTTGTCGGCGACCCGGCCGTCGGCATCGGCTTCTTCCTGGAAACCGCCGAAGGTGTCGAGCAACGCGGTGAATCGGACGCCGTTCGGATCGAACGCTTCCATCAGCACCAGGGCGTCGGGATCATCGGATTCGATGTCGACTTCGAAGTTGCCGTCGGCATCGGTGCTCAGCGGGGCCTGGAAGACCTGGCCATCGACGGTCAGCATCACCGTGGCATTGGGGATGGGCATGTCGGTGACTTTGCCTGTAACAGTGATGGTTTCACCGCCGGACGGTGGCGGCGGAGGCGGCGTCTGGCTACCGGTGTCGCTGGTGGTGTCGGACCCGGAGCTGCCGCAGCCGGTCAGGCCGAGCAGTGCGCCGAGTACGATGAGTGAACAAATTGATCCCTTGGTGTGCATTACGATCCCTCGTAGAAAGTCCAAATCCCTTGCCTGCCGTAGCAGGTATTCCCTTGCAGTTCCGTCCGGCGCAAAAAACCCCCGGGGTCCCTTTAATGGGCCGGGTAATCTCTGCACCGGAAGGCCGTTGACCGGGTGGGTCTTCGACTTTTACCTGGCGGCTCCGCTGTCCGCGCGTTGGCGGACCGGTGGCTTTGCGTCCTCACCTTGCGATGAGTTTGCCCTGTTTCAGGTACCGAGATCGTGGAGTCCGTGCTGGACGGGGTGCTCCTGCAGCGTATTCAACACCAAAGGGGCTTCTCGTGCAGTTAAGCGCATCACAAATCGGCAAGTCCGTTGCTTAACTTAAACCCTGCGCCGCGTGGTTCTGTCCAGTGAAACGCGCAGGAGCGGTTTTTCAGCCGCGACCGCTGGGGTGGGATTGCGAGATTGCGCGAGAGAGCTGCCGGCACTTCCCTTTGGTGCCGAGGATCTGACGTCACCAAAGGAAAGCACCGGCAGCTCTCTCGCTAAGGCTGTCGCAAGCCTGGGGAGATTCCCCGGTGGAGCGGCTTGCTGGCTGCAATGCCTGGGTTTTGTGGCGGGATTGCGCGAGAGAGCTGCCGGCACTTCCCTTTGGTGCCGAGGATCTGACGTCACCAAAGGAAAGCACCGGCAGCTCTCTCGCTAAGGCTGTCGCAAGCCTGGGGAGATTCCTCGCAGGAGCGGCTTTCAGCTGCGACCGCCGGGGTGTTGTGCCGGGATTGCGCAGGCGCGGGGAGATTCCTCGCAGGGGCGGCTTCCAACCGTGATTCCCGGGCTCTCGTTTGGTTATTGTCGGTTAGCGATGAGGTCTTCGACGACGGATGGGTCGGCGAGGGTGGAGGTGTCGCCGAGGTTGCCGTAGTCGTTCTCGGCGATCTTGCGCAGGATGCGTCGCATGATCTTGCCGGAGCGGGTCTTGGGCAGGCCGGGGGCGAACTGGATGATGTCGGGCCTGGCGATTGGGCCTATTTCCTTGCGGACCCACTGGCCGAGTTCGGCGGCGAGTTCGGCGTTGCTGTCGGTGCCTTGCTGCACAGTAACGTAGGCGTAGATGCCCTGGCCCTTGATCTCGTGGGGGTAGCCGACCACGGCGGCTTCAGCGACGGCGGGGTGGGCGACGAGGGCGGATTCGAGTTCGGCGGTGCCCATGCGGTGACCGGAGACGTTGAGAACGTCGTCGACGCGGCCGGTGATCCAGTAATAGCCGTCGGCGTCGCGGCTGGCGCCGTCGCCCGCGAAGTAGCGCCCGGGAAACGTAGTGAAATAGGTCTCGACGAAACGCTTGTGGTCGCCATAGAGCGTGCGCATCTGTCCGGGCCAGCTGTCGACGATGGCGAGCACGCCTTCGGCCTCGCCGTCGAGTTCGTTGCCATCGTTGTCAAGAATGGCGGGGCGGATACCGAAGAAGGGGCAGGAGGCGGAGCCTGGCTTGAGCGCAGTAGCCCCGGGCAGCGGGGTGATGAGGATGCCGCCGGTCTCGGTTTGCCACCAGGTATCGACGATGGGGCACTGGCTGTTGCCGATGACCCGGTAATACCACTCCCACGCTTCGGGATTGATCGGTTCGCCGACGCTGCCTAGAAGTTTCAATGTGTCGCGGCGGGTGTCACCCATAACGCCGTCACCGAGCTGCATCAGGGCGCGGATCGCGGTGGGTGCGGTATAGAGCTGGTTGACGCCGTGCTTGTCCACCACCTGGCCGAAGCGCGAGGCGTCGGGATAGTTCGGCACGCCCTCGAACATCAGAGTCGTGGCGCCGTTGGCGAGCGGACCGTAAACGATGTAGCTGTGGCCGGTGACCCAGCCAACGTCAGCGGTGCACCAGTAGATATCACCGTCGTGATAGTCAAACACGTACTCGTGGGTCATTGACGCATAGACCATGTAGCCGCCGGTCGTGTGCAGCACGCCCTTGGGCTTGCCGGTCGAACCGGAGGTGTAGAGGATGAAAAGCGGATCCTCTGCGCCCATCTCCTCGGCCGGGCAGTCCGTCGACGCGGTTTCGACCAGCTCGTGATACCAGGTGTCGCGGCCTCCGTCCCAGTGGATGTCGCCGCCGGTGCGGCGAACGCAGATTACGTTTTCGACGGTGGTCACGCCCGGCCGTGAGAGCGCTTCGTCGACGTTTTTCTTCAGCGGAATCGTCTTGCCGCCACGGATCCCCTCGTCGGCGGTGATTACCAGTTTTGCGTCGCAGTCCTCGATGCGGCCGGCCAGGGCATCCGGCGAGAAGCCGCCAAAGACGACGGAGTGGGGCGCAC
>JAHEKH010000047.1 GCA_024638445.1 Gammaproteobacteria bacterium
ATATATTCGCGCAGCGCATGCAGCGTCTCGTCAGGCAGCCAGGCGCCGCTGGTGTAGCGTTGGGTGGCCTTGCTCCCGGCCAGCACTTCCATCCAGACGATCTCGCGCTTTTCCCCGTAAGCCCTGGAAACGGCCGCGTCGACCACCGCCCGCATGACCGGCGTTACATCGATGCCGATGCCGTCACCCTCGATGAACGGAATGATCGGGTGGTCGGGGACGTTAAGTGTGAAATCCGCGTTCGCGGTTATCGGTTCGCCGTCGGCCGGCACTTCGATGTGCTCGTACTGCATGCTGCCTCCCTTTGCGGTGCGCGCGCATGATAGCAGAAACCGCTGGTTTTACGCCGCAAACGACAACGGCGGCGCCTTTGGGGGCGCCGCCGTCGGGTTGCAAAATACCGGTCGTAAAACGATCAGTCCTGGCCGGCCGCCTCGTCGAACTGTGCCTCTTCGGTTGAACCCTCCAGGGCGGTGAGCGACGACTGGCCGGCATTGATGACCTGTGTCACTGCATCGAAGTAACCGGCGCCCACTTCGCGCTGGTGCCGGGTTGCCGTGTAGCCGTCCGCCTCGGCAGCAAACTCCTGCTCCTGCAGCTCGACATAGGCTTTCATTTGCGACTCGCGATAGCCCTTGGCGAGCTGGAACATGCTGTGATTGAGGGCATGGAATCCTGCCAGCGTGACGAACTGGAACTTGTAGCCCATCGCGCCCAGCTCACGCTGGAAGCTCGCAATTGTTTTCTCATCCAGGTTCTTGCGCCAGTTAAACGACGGCGAACAGTTGTACGCCAGCATTTTGTCCGGGTGCGCGCCGCGAATCGCCTCGGCAAACTTGCGGGCCTGGGCCAGGTCGGGAACCGAGGTCTCGCACCACACGAGGTCGGCATACGGTGCATAGGCCAGGCCGCGGGAGATTGCCTGATCGATACCGGCATTGACTCTGAAAAAGCCTTCCATGGTGCGCTCACCGGTCACGAACGAACGATCGCGTTCATCGATGTCGGATGTAAGCAGGTTGGCCGCATCGGCATCCGTGCGGGCGACGATAATCGTCGGCACGTTATAAACGTCGGCCGCGAGTCGTGCCGCGACCAGCTTGTTGACGGCCTCGACGGTTGGCACGAGCACCTTGCCACCCATGTGTCCACACTTCTTCGCCGATGAGAGCTGGTCCTCGAAGTGAACGCCGGCGGCTCCCGCCTCGATCATCCACTTGGTCAGCTCAAACGCATTGAGTACGCCGCCGAAGCCCGCTTCGGCATCGGCCACGATCGGCGCGTACCAGTCGACGCTGTCGTCGCCCTCGGCATGGTGAATCTGGTCAGCGCGTTGCAGCGTGCTGTTGATTCGCCGCACCAGTGCCGGCACCGAGTCGGCCGGATAGAGCGACTGGTCGGGGTACATCTGCCCGGCCAGGTTGGCATCGCCGGCCACCTGCCACCCGGAACAGTAAATTGCCTCGAGCCCGGCCTTGACCTGCTGCATGGCCTGGTTGCCGGTCAATGCGCCCAGCGCGTTAACAAACGGCCGCTCGTGCATCAGCTGCCACAGCTTCTCCGCACCTCGCCGCGCGAGCGTGTGTTCGATGGTCACTGTGCCGCGTAGCCGCTGTACGTCAGCGCCGCTGTAGGGTCGCTGCACGTCATTCCAGCGTGATGAGTCCTGCCACTGCTTTTCGATGTCGTCGCTCATGCTTGCCTCTGGTAGTTGGGGCGGCAGTTCTGCCGCGACTGAAAACGGTTGCACCAGGCCCTTTCGGCCTGCCGCTATTAGACACATTGTGCTGTGCAATACCAAGAAGGCAGTCAACTGGGTCGCAGTTTTATTTATAAGAGTCAGCCGGTTGGCGCTTTATGTTGTATTGGACTAGAATGCCGCAATGCACCATCCCTGCGCGAATTCCCGATGACCCAACCGATGAAGGTAGGACTGGCACTTGGCAGCGGCGCGGCCCGCGGCTGGTCTCATATCGGGGTGGTGCAGGCGCTCGACGAGATCGGTATCCGCCCGCAGATCATTGCCGGCGCCTCGATGGGCTCGCTGGTCGGCGCGGCCTACGCGAGTAACCAGCTCGACGTGCTCGACAACTGGGTTCGCAGCCTGACCAAGCTTGACGTGTTCAGCCTGCTCGACGCGCGTTTCCGCGGTGGCGTAATCCGCGGCAACCGGGTGATGACCGCTATTGGCGAACAGCTGAAAGACTGCGACATCGAGCAACTCGACACGGCCTTTGCGGCGGTGGCGACCGACATGATCACGGGGCGTGAAATCTGGCTGCGAGAAGGCCACATGCTCACAGCCGTGCGCGCTTCGTGCGGATTACCGGGCCTGTTTTCGCCCATGCGCCACGACGGCCGCTGGCTTATCGACGGTGGCCTGGTCAACCCGGTACCGGTTTCTCTCTGTTACGCGATGGGCGCCGATGTCGTTATCGCGGTCAATCTCAACGCGCACCTGGCGTCCCGGCGTCACCTGGTCGAAGCGCGTCTCAACACCAACGAAGTCGATGAAGACGACCTGAGCCGTTTCGAAAAGCTGGCGGATGTCATCTCGTCCCTGTTTGGCAGCCGCGAGGCGGAACCGGGAATACTCGATGTCGTTAACGCATCGATCAACATCATGCAGGAACGCATCACCCGCAGCCGAATGGCGGGCGAGCCGCCGTTCGTGGAAATTTCACCCCACCTCAACGATTTTCAGCTAATGGATTTCCATCGCGCAGACGAATCGATTGCGGCCGGGCGCGCCGCCGTGGAGGCGGCCGGAGTCAAGCTGGAAACGCTGAAGAAGTCTCTGAGCTGAGCGTCAGGCGTGACGCCCGCGGGCGATGCAAAGCGCCAGCTCCAGCGCCTGCTCATAATTGAGCCGCGGGTCGACGGTGGACCTGTAGGCTCGCGCGAGATCGGCATCGGTCAGCCCCCGTGCCCCGCCGGTGCATTCGGTCACGTTGTCGCCGGTCAACTCGAAGTGCACACCGCCGAGATAGCTGCCCATCTCCTTGTGTACCGCGAACGCGGATTGCACTTCCGCCAGGATGTTTTCGAACCGCCGAGTCTTGACTCCCGAGGCGGTCGACTCGGTGTTGCCATGCATCGGGTCGCAGCTCCACAGCACCGGTGAGCCGGTGGCGCGTACTGCCTGGATCAGCGGCGGCAGGGCCTCCTCGATTTTCTTCGCGCCGAAGCGGCAGATCAACGTCAGCCTGCCCGGCTCGCCGTGCGGATTGAGTGCGCCGATCAGCTCCTGCAGCCATTCCGGCGTTATGGACGGACCCAGCTTGATGGCAATCGGGTTCTGAATGCCTCGGTAATACTCGACGTGGCCGCCCTCGAGATCGGCAGTGCGCATTCCGATCCACGGAAAGTGCGTTGACAGGTTGAACCAGCCTTTGCGTTTTTCGAGGTAACGCGTCTGTGCCTGCTCGTAATGCAGGTGCAGGCCTTCGTGGCTGGCAAAGAAATCAATCCGCTCGGTACCACTCGAGGCAGGCTGCCCCGAGACCAGCTCGAAGAAATCCAGCGACTCGGAAATCGAGTGCACGATTTCCTGGTAGTTGTCGGCAATGGGCGAATGGTCAACGAAGTCCAGGTCCCAGTTTTCCGGGTGATGGAGATCGGCAAAGCCGCCATCGACGAGGGCGCGCACGAAATTCAACGTCAGCGCGGCGCGCTCGTAACCACGCAGCATGAGCTGCGGATCGGGAACACGGTCTTCCTTGACGAAGGGATGCCGGTTGACGAGGTCACCGCGATAGCTGGGTAGTGTCAGGCCCTCGCGGGTTTCCGAATCGGCGGACCGTGGCTTGGCGTATTGGCCGGCCATGCGGCCGACACGTATTACCGGCTTCTTCAGCCCGTAAAGCAGCACGACACTCATCTGCAGCAGAATCTTCAGCTTGCTGGCGATAGCATCGGAGGTGCAGTCCTCGAAGCTCTCCGCGCAGTCGCCGCCCTGCAGCAGAAAGCGCTCGCCACGCTGAGCTTCGGCCAGCTGCTGCTTGAGCGCGAGTATTTCGCCGCTGGTCACGATCGGCGGCAGCTGCGCGAGCGACGCTACCACCCGTTCGACCTCGGCCGGGTCCGGATAAAGTGGCTGCTGGGTTGCGGCCCTGGACTGCCAGGTCGCGGGATGCCAGTCGGATTGTGGTGGTTTTCTGCTCATTGCGGGCTCATGCTAGCCACGCGATTGCCGCAGCGCAAACAGGCAGTGGCATCCGGCCCGCCCTCTTGGCAGAATCGTCGCCCTTCCCGGCGCGACGTCAAAGCGCTTATGTCATATCCACGGAGACCCGGTCCGATGAAATCAATCCTCGATCAGCTTGGCCTGGAAGCCATCAATCCCGGCACCTGTGCGCCCCTCTCAGGCTGGTCCGACGACAGCAGCGGCGGCGTATTCGAATCGATCAATCCAACAACGGAAGAAGCGATCGCCTCGGTTCGCTCGGCCAGCCAGGCCGATTACGATCGCGTGATCGTCGAGGCCAGCAAGGTGTTCGAGGAATGGCGGCAAATTCCCGCCCCGCGACGTGGCGAGGCGGTGCGCCTGTGCGGCGAAGCGCTGCGGCGCTACAAGGACCCGCTGGGCAGCCTGGTCTCCCTGGAGATGGGCAAGATCAAGGCCGAGGGCGACGGTGAGGTCCAGGAGATGATCGACATTGCCGATTTTGCCGTCGGCCAGTCGCGCATGCTGTACGGCAAAACCATGCACTCCGAACGGCCACAGCATCGCATGTACGAGCAGTGGCACCCGTTTGGCATCACCGGGATTATCAGCGCCTTCAATTTCCCGGTGGCGGTGTGGGCCTGGAATGCGTTCATCGCCGCGGTCTGTGGCAACGTCTGCGTCTGGAAGCCCTCGCCCAAGACACCGCTGACCTCTATCGCGGTTCAGAAGATCTGTAACGAGGCGCTGGAGCAAAACGGTTTCCCCGGTATCTTCGGGTTATTCAATGACGGCGAAAACCGGCTGGCCCAGCACTTTGTCGACGACACCCGGATCGACCTGGTGTCTTTTACCGGCTCCTGCGCCATCGGCCGACAGGTGGGCGGACGGGTCGCGGCCCGGATGGGCCGCAGCCTGCTGGAGCTGGGCGGCAACAACGCGCTGATCGTCGACGAACACGCCAACATGGACATTGCCGTGCCGGCGATAGTCTTCGGCGCCGTCGGTACCGCCGGCCAGCGTTGCACGACCACGCGCCGGCTGCTGGTACACGAAAAAGTGATCGACCGCCTGAGCGAAAGCCTGGTCAGGGCTTACGGACAGGTACGCATCGGTGACCCGCTCGATCCACAAACCCTGATGGGTCCGTTGATCGACGATTCCAGCGTCAGCCGCTACAGCGATGCGGTGGCTGCAGTCCGTGACCGCGGTGGCGAGGTGCTGACCGGTGGCGCCGTACTCGATCGCATGGGCTACTTTGTCGAACCGGCAATCGCACGGGCGGAAAACGACTGGGATATCGTCCAGTCGGAGACTTTCGCACCCCTGCTCTATCTCATCGGTTTCGGCGATCTGGACGAGGCCATAGCCATGCAGAACAATGTGCCGCAGGGTCTCTCGTCGGCGATCTTCACCGACAACCTGCAGAACGCCGAGCGGTTCCTGTCGGCAGCCGGCAGCGACTGCGGCATCGCCAACGTCAATATCGGCACCTCCGGGGCGGAGATCGGGGGCGCGTTTGGCGGCGAAAAAGAGACCGGTGGCGGCCGCGAGGCCGGGTCCGATTCATGGAAGGCGTACATGCGCCGGCAGACCAATACGATCAACTGGGGCAAGGAACTGCCGCTGGCGCAGGGGATCACGTTCGACCTGGGCTGATGCCCGGGCCATGTGGCCCTTAAACCAATGATCCGCCACGGGCATCTCAGCGTCATGAAGACCAAAGTGCCCGAGTCTGTCCCGTGCCCGCCGCCGCCCGCCGCATGAAGGCCGTGCCGCAGGCAGCCCGGGCCGAGAGCGCCCTCGTCCGCCGCGCCGCCGATGGCGACACGGCGGCATTCGAGACGCTCTACCGGGGTTGTGTCGGCCAGATCTATGCCGTGTGCCTGCGCATGACCGCAGACAAGGCCGTCGCCGAGGACTGTGCCCAAAACGCCTTCATCCGCGCGTGGCAGAAACTCGACCGGTTCGAGGGCCGCAGCGCATTCTCGTCGTGGATGCACCGTATTGCCGTCAACGAGGTGCTGGCGCGCCACCGCAGCGAAGGCCGCCGACGCAAGCACCTCGAGATCGTCGGCGAATTGCCGACGGGCAGCGACGAGGATCTTGCCAGCCGCGACGCCGGCGCCAACATGGACCTCGAGGCCGCCGTCCAGTCGCTGCCCGACGGCGCACGCGAGGTCTTCGTGCTGTTTGCCGTCTACGGCTACACCCACCAGGAAATCGCCGACACGCTCGACCTCGCGGTCGGGACGTGCAAGGCCCAGGTTCACCGCGCCCGAAAACTGTTGCGCGCGAGGTTACAGAAATGAATGACAGGAATGACCCTCTGGTTCGACAGGCAGCAACGTTGCCGGACGAAATCGCACCCGAACGCGACCTCTGGCCGGCCATCGCCGAACGACTCAACGATCGCGCGCCCGCGACACCGGTACAGACGCGCCCGAACTGGCCGTTCGCGCTGGCCGCCGGGATTGCGCTGGTTGCCTTGTCTTCGCTGCTGACCTGGTCGTTCACCCAGCGTGACACCCTCAGCACCGCGGAACTTGTCGAAGTAATCACCGCGCAGGCCGATCCGTTCGTCAACGACGTGGAACTGATCCAGGCACGCCAGGCTCTGACGGTTTCCCTCGACGATGCGCTGGGCCGTCTCGCGCCGCCAACGCGGCGCAAAGTTGCCGATAACCTGCTCGAGATTCACCAGAGCATGGCGGAGATCCGCGTGGCCCTCGAGGAGGACCCGGACAATGCCCTGCTCCACCAGCTCCTGCACACCGTTTACCAGCAGGAAATTGGCCTGCTTACCGATATCAACAAACTGGCGGCGACGCTGCCCGAAGAGATCGAGATATGAACGCTTACAAGTACATCCCGCTGCTGACCCTGGTGGCCGCTACCTCTTTCGCCGGTGAGCCGATCAAGGAATCCGCCGACCTGAAAGCCGACGGCCGGCTGATCGTGTCAAACGTCGGCGGGCTGGTCGAAATTACCGGCTGGAACCGAAACCGGGTCGAGGTCACCGGAGAACTGGGCGACGATTCCGAACTGATTTTCGACAAAAGCGGCAATTCCGTGCGCGTCGAAGTCGAAAGCACGAAGAGAAAACGGCGCTGGGGTGATAGCGACGACACGGAGCTTTATATCCGGGTGCCGCGCAACGCGCGGGTGACCGCCACAACCGTGAGTGCGGAATTGTCCGTGAACGACGTAGAGGGCGTGCTGCGGCTACAGACCGTCAGCGGCAATCTCGAGGCAACCGTGGCCGGCCAGGATGCACAGATCAAGACCGTCAGCGGCGAGATCGACGTCACCGGCGACGGCAGGGGCACGACTATCGAACTCAAGTCGGTGAGCGGCGACATTGATGGAACCGGACTTGCCGGTGAAATCGTCGCTGGCTCGGTTAGCGGTGACGTCGAGCTCGAAGCCGAGGACTTCTCGCGGCTCAAGCTGAACAGCGTATCGGGTGACCTGGAGCTCAGCGGAAACCTGGTGACCGGTGGCCGGATTAGCGCTGAATCGGTCAGCGGCGAGATCGTGCTGCGATTGCAAAGTCTCTACAACACCGAATATTTCCTGGAATCGTTCAGTGGCAGCATCACGCCGATCCTCGGCTACAAGCCTCAGCGCAGGAGCCGTTATGCGCCCGGCGAAAGACTCGAAATCATTGAGGGTGACGGCGCCAGCCGGGTCAGCGTGGAAACCATGAGCGGCGATATCGACATCGAGCAGACCGGCCGGGATCGCGGCAAGGCCGACGTGCAGCAGATGACCCGCCGTGGCACGGGTCGTTCCGAACCGCCGGCTGATTTTTATTCCGACATGGCTGCTCTCGAGGTAAGCAACCAGGACGACCAGTGACGCTCAACCGATGGGCGGCAGCCTGCCTGCTCGCGTTGCTTTCCGCCACGGGTACGGGCGCCGACCAGGCGCCCGTCGCCCTGCCGGCGCCCACCGGCAGCAACGCCGTCGGCACACTGACCTGGCACTGGAGCGATTCCGAACGGATGGAAAGCAACGGTGCGTCCCGGGAGATCATCGCGCGGCTCTGGTATCCCGCAATCGCCGGTCAGGCTCCCACGCCTTATGCGCCGCTGCGCCGGGACCTGTTCGCCCACCTCAGTGCGCATGCTTTTGCCGGTGCGCCATTTGCCACAGTCCGGGATCCATCACCACTTGCCCTGGTCTGCCCCGGACGCGGAACGAATCACCGCTACTACACCAGCCTCGCGGAAGACCTGGCCAGCCACGGTTACGCCGTTCTGGCGGTGGACAGCCCGACTATCGGTGCAGCCGAGTTTCCCGACGGCCGGGTCATCGCCGCGTCCGACCGTTTCCGGCCGAGCTTCGAACTGATCACCGGCCCTTATGAAAAGGTCGACGCGTTCTTCGAACCGGCCGTGAAGCTCGGGTTGGCCGACCTGCAGTTCGCCATCGGTCGCCTCGAGGCGATCGTGGCGACAGATCCCGGCAAGCGGCTGGACGGCAGGATCGATACCACCCGGATCTACGCGTTCGGACACTCGCTGGGCGGACGGCTGTGTGGTGCGCTGGCGGCCAGCGACGACCGCGTCGTGGCGCTGGCCGCCATGGAGGGCGTGCCCCCGCGTCCGGCAAGACGCGGTGGCATCAATGCCGCCACGCTGATGCTTTACTCATCGGCACTGCCTGAAGAAATGGCTTTGCCGAACATCCGGGAAGTCTTTGACTATCGCCGGGCGGAATCCAGCATTCTTCGCCTCGAGGGATTCGGACACAACAGCGTTACCGATCAGCCGCTGTTGTTTCCGGAAGATTTTTCCTACCCGGTGGCGCCCCACCGCGCCCTGGCGCTGACCCGCCGCATCGTGCTGGCGTTTTTCGAAGCCCGGCGGATCTCGCAGCCTTTCCGGCCGCGACGGCTGGCGAGGGAACCTGAGATCACCGTGATCGAGACTTCGCGCCGGGCGGAACGCGAGCCCTAGAGCCGGTTACCGGACTGCTCCCAGGCAGCGACACGCGCCGCACACAGCCTGACCCGCTCGACCGCCTTCGACAGGTTGCGGGGACCACCGGCCTGCACAGCCATCGGTCCTTCCAGCGCTTCCTGTGCCGCGTTGGCTTCACCCTCGTCACAGAAACGGCTGGCGATATCAGCGGGCAACCGCCCGGCATCGCGTGGCGGGAGTCGCGCCAGCAGTGGATCGAGGTGGTCCAACAACCACTCCCAGGTTGCCTGCAAATTAGGCTGCTCTTTAATGTGGTTTATAAGAAAACCTCGTAGTTCATTGGTTCTCAATTCATTCCTGAGGAGCATTTCTCGGAGGCGAACCGCAGTCTCCGGTTGGCTGACCCGGGCCAGGGCCCGCAACAGGGTGCGCCGTTCCTGGCCGTCAGCGCTGGCTGCCAGCCGTTCCAGCAACGCTTCGCCGGCGTCCGGGTCGCCACCTTCGGCAACCAGGCCCAGCGCCAGGTCCAGCGCCTCGGGACTCACCGCGCCCGCCTCACCCGACAGCCAAGCCTGCCCGGCAGCGAGACCCGCCTGCCGGACGGCGGTATCGCCGGCATCGGCCCTTAGCCGGGCGACATCGACCAGGAACAAACGGGCCGAGTCGTTTTCCGCATCGGCCATGTAAACCGGGTCGAACGCACGCTCGGCAGCGTGCGCCCCGTAGAGGGTCATGACGTAAGCATCGAGGTCCGCCGTGCCGGCACCGGCCCGTTCACGGTCATTTCGCAGGCGGTCGATCAGACCGCGGGCCGACAGCGCGACCTGTGGGCGGGGTGATTCTGCCAGCAATGCGTACAGCTGGGCCGCGTCGGTCACATCGAAACGGCCGCTGTCCAGCGCGGCGCCAATACTGTCGGCGATTGACAGCTGTTCTGGTGCGGTCAGCACGTCTCCGGCCGCGATCAGGCCGGGATAGGCCTCCGCCGGCATCGCCCAGTGGAAGTAGCCGGCAAACCCGGCGTTGGGTATCAGCCAGTCCGGACAGGTGTCCATGTCCAGCGGAACTTCCCGGCTGGCAGGCCCGACCAGCGCACAGCTTTCGTGCGTCTCCATCGCGTTGCCGTAACGCACGCACATCGGCACCGTCCAGCCGTCCGCTGCGGGTGCGCTCGAGCCCAGCGGACGAAACCGCTCCTGCCGCACCGTCATGGCCGGTGTGCCTTCGCAGAACAGGGCAACGTCGAGCACGGGGATGCCCGGTTGGAACAGGAACGAGCGCATCGCCTCACCCACACTCGCGCCACCGGCACGTGACAGCGAGGCGATGAAGTCGTTGACGTCGGCATTGCCGTGGGCAAACCGTCGCATGTGATCGCGAATCCCTTCGCGAAATTGTTCCTGCCCCATGAAACGCTCGAACATCGTGAGCACGGCACCGCCCTTGGCATAGGTGATCGAGTCGAAAGCGTTCTCGATGTCATGTTCTGTCAGCACGGGGTTGCGTACCTGCCGGGCTGTGGCCAGGGCGTCGTCGGCCATGGCGGGACGGATGCGCGACAGCCGCGAGAGACTGGCGCGGTGTTCCGGGTTCCACTGCGCCACGATCTTGTACGCCATCCAGGTGGCAAAGGCTTCGTTGAGCCAGATATCGTCCCACCAGGGCATGGTGACAAGATTGCCGAACCACTGGTGCGCCAGCTCGTGGGCGTGCACCAGCGCGTGTCGTCGCCGCTGCAGAACGGGTGCATCGTCGGCCAGCAGCAGCAGGCTTTCCCGGTACGTAATGGCGCCTGCGTTTTCCATCGCACCCGCAGCGAAATCGGGCACCGCCAGGATGTCGAGCTTCGGATAGGGATGCGGCTGGTCGAAATACGCCTCCAGCAGCAACAACAGCTCAGGCGTGGTGCCCAGCGCATGCCCGAGCCGGCCACCCTTGCCTGCCGCGGCAACGCCGCGCAACGGCAGTGGCCAGTCACGCATTGTCGAGACGGGCACCGGCGGCGCCTCGACGACATCCAGCGGACCGACCGCAAATGCAACCAGGTAAGTCGGCAGTGGTGGCGTCGTGGCAAAACGAATTCGCACCAGGCCGTTCTCCAGCGGCAGTCGCTCCACCTCGGGTGTGTTGGCAATGGCGGTGTGCCCGGCGCGTACGTTCAGCACGATATCGAACGGGGTCTTGAAGACCGGCTCATCGAAACCGGGAAATGCCTCACGGGCGCTGATCGGTTCGAACTGAGTAAAGGCATAAGCCTTGCCACCCTCGTCCACCCGGTACAGGCCTTTCAGCTGGTGGCCAAACCGGCCGCGGTAGTCGATCTCCAGTGCGGCAGTTCCAACGGCAAGGCCACCGGGCACTTTGATCCGCACCGTCCCCGGACGGGCTCCCGGGAGCATTGCGGCCTCGGTCACGCCACCCATTGTACGCAACAGGACCTGGCGCGCCTCGAGACCGGCTGCATGAAGGGCAAATTGGTCGACCGGCTTGCGCACGTCGAGCTCGATGGTCGCGTGCCCGCTGAAAAAGTCGCGGTCGGGGACGATCGTGAGGTCGAGGCGGTATCTCAGGGGAACGACATCGTGATCGAGCCGAACCGTTGCCACGGCAGATGTGGCGGGGGTTGCGGTCGGGGGTTCAACCGCGGTACAGCCTGTAACACAAACGATGACAATCCAGAACAGTTGTCTGATCACGGCTATCCCCGCCCCGGCCAGACCGCAGTATAACCGGCCGCAAAAACCGGGCTTTGGTATCATTGACCGTATGAACACCACAAAGATCAAGGCCGCGGGCCTGGCGGCATTCCTGTTTTTCGCAGGATTGGCGGGTCTGTCCGCCTGGTCGGAATCTGACGACGAGGCCACCAGCCAGGCGCTGCTGCTGACGCTGGACGGCGGTATCGGGCCGGCAACCAGCGATTACATCGTGCGCGGCATCGAGCAGGCCCAGGAGCGCGACGCGAAGCTGGTGATCCTGGTGATGGATACGCCGGGCGGGCTGGATTCGGCGACGCGGGATATCAACAAGGCGATTCTGGCCTCGCGGGTGCCGGTGGCCACCTATGTGTCGCCCAGCGGATCGCGGGCTGCCAGCGCGGGAACGTACATACTCTATGCCAGCCACATCGCCGCGATGGCGCCGGCAACCAATCTCGGCTCTGCCACGCCGGTCTCGATTACTGGTGACGATACGCCGGCCACCGAGGGCGAACCCGGCGAGGACGAAAGCGCGGCGCCGGGTGGCGGCAGCCCTGAAGACGTTGCCCGGGAATCGACCGCCATGGAACGCAAGGTAGTCAACGATTCGGTGGCCTATATCCGTGGGCTCGCCGAACTGCGCGGACGCAATGCCGACTGGGCGGAAGATGCGGTGCGCAATGCCGTCAGCCTCACGGCCAAGGATGCCGTCGAGCAGAACGTCGTCGACCTGATGGCAGACAATCTCGGCGATCTGCTCGAGAAGATCGACGGTCTGACCGTGGACATTAACGGCAACGAGATAACGCTGGCCACGCAGGGCCTGGTGGTCGAACGCTTCGACCCGGACTGGCGCACCCGGCTGCTGGATTCGCTGACCAATCCGAACGTCGCCTACCTGCTGCTGCTATTCGGTATTTATGGTCTGATGTTCGAAGGCTACAACCCGGGCGCGATCGTACCCGGGGTCGTCGGTGCGATCTGCCTCCTGCTCGGGCTCTATGCGCTGCAGATGCTGCCGGTCAACTATGCCGGTCTCGGCCTGATGCTGCTGGGCGTCGTACTGATGATCGCGGAGGTTTTTGCGCCAAGTTTTGGCGCACTCGGCATAGGCGGCATCATCGCTTTTGTCATCGGTTCGATCATACTCATCGATACCGATGTACCAGGATTCGGTATCGACCGGACCCTGATCGGGACCATGGCGGTCGTGGGCGGCAGCCTGATCATGGCCATCGTCTGGTTCGCGGTCCGGGCAAGACAAATGCCGGTGGTCACCGGGCGGCAGGAACTGATCGGCGGGCTGGCCGAAGCCATTTCCGATTTCGACGGCAAAGGCACCGTCTTCATTCACGGAGAGAACTGGACCGCAACGTCCAGCGACAACATCGCGCGCGGTGACACCGTGCGTATCAAAGCACTGAAAGGCCTGCAGCTCGAGGTCGAACTTTACAGTCCCGGAGGACAAAGCTGATGTCATTAACCCCGATTGTCGTCATTGCCGCGATTGCGCTGCTGATCCTTTTCAGCGCGATCAAGATACTCAAGGAGTGGGAACGCGGCGTTATCCTCCAGCTCGGACGCTACAAGAAAGTTAAGGGACCGGGCATCATTATCGTGATACCGCTCATCCAGCAGATGATCAAGGTCGGTCTGCGGGTCGAGGTCATGGACGTACCAACGCAGGACGTTATTTCCCGCGACAACGTCTCCGTAAAGGTCAACGCGGTGATCTATTTCCGGATTCTCGACCCCGAGCGTGCGGTCACCCAGGTTGCCGAACCCTTCGTCGCGACCAGCCAGCTGGCGCAGACAACGCTGCGCTCGGTACTCGGCCAGCATGACCTGGACGAAATGCTGTCTGAACGGGAAAAGCTGAACCACGACCTGCAGCAGATCCTCGACAAGCAGACCGATGCCTGGGGCATCAAGGTCTCCAACGTCGAGATCAAGCACATCGACCTGGACGAGAGCATGATCCGCGCGATCGCCAAGCAGGCGGAAGCCGAGCGGACCCGGCGGGCGAAGGTCATTCATGCCGAGGGCGAAAAGCAGGCAGCAGCGATGCTGACGGAAGCCGCCTCCACGCTGACCGAGCAGCCGCAGGCCATCCAGCTGCGCTACATGCAGACGCTGACGGAGGTCGCGGGCGACAAGAGCTCGACCATCGTATTTCCGCTGCCGCTGGATCTCATCAAGCCGCTGCTCAACAAGGACAGCTAGCTCAGTCGGGATCGAACCCGACGGTAAAACGCGCGCCGCCCAGCGGCGAGCGGTCGATGAGCAGCCGGCCGCCGCACACCTCGACAATTTCGCGCACGACGGCCAGGCCAATGCCCTGGCCGTCCGCGCGTTCGTCGGCGCGTACACCGCGGTTCAGGACCGCGTCTGCATCGGCCTCCGGAATCCCGGGGCCATCGTCTTCGATGACCAGCCGCAGTCCTGCCCGGTGATCGCTGGGCAGGTGTTTACCGTGGACGCTTACCTGGCTGCGGCAGTACTTGTAGGCGTTGTCGAGCAGGTTGCCGCAAATCTCGGTGAAGTCGCCGCGATCACCATAAAACTTTGCCCGCTCGTCAATTGCGATCTCGCATGACGGTTGTCTGTCGGCATAAACCTTGTCCAGCGAGCGAACCAGGCTGGCCACGACCTCGGCCACGGGTACCGGCTTGTGTCCGAGCGTCACGCCACCCGAGGCTGCTGCACGATTCAGCTGGTAACCGATGATCTCGTCCATACGGCTGAGCTGGCTGCCGATTTCGGCATCGTTATTGCGCTCGCCTTTTTCGAGAAGGGTACGAATGACGGCCAATGGCGTCTTCAAAGAGTGCGCCAGGTTGCCGAGCGTATTGCGGTAGCGTTCGAGACGGGTGCGCTCGGCGCGAATCAGGCGGTTGGTGTTGCGGGTCAGGCCCTGCAGCTCGCGCGGATACTCCCGGCTGAGCAGCGGCCGGTTGCCAACCTCGACTTCGCCAATCTCGCGTTCGATCTGTCGCAAGGGACCGAGCACCCAGCGCAACAACAGGCCGAGCGTAATTACGAGAGCAACGGCCAGCCCGGCGAACCAGCCGAAAAGCTGCCCGCGATAACGGCGCACCTGGTCGAGGAAGGGCTCCAGGCTTTCGGCAACACCGAACTGGTAGCCGGCCACGGAGCCGTCTTCGAACTCCCACTCGACATTGAGCGTGTGCAGGAACACCGGCCGGCCGTCGTCGAGCTGGGTGCGGGTAAACAGGCGCTCACCCAGCGCCCCGCCCGGCCCCATCGGCAGCTCGGTGCCGACTGCCGAGAGTGATCGCCAGATAGTATTGCCTTGTGTATCGTCGATCTGTCCGAATAGCCCCGACCCGGCAGCGCTGAATCGGGGTTCGGGCAACCGGTCAGGCAACGCCAGGCCACCTTCAGAATCCGGTTCGGCCTCGGCCAGCAGCAGGAATATCTGCACATCCAGCCGCCCTTCTACCGCCTGCTCAGCGGCGTTTCGGAACGCCGAATCGAGCACGGCCACCGTTGCCCCAAAGAAAACCGCCAGCACCAGGCTGACGGCTAACAGGAGTCGGGCGCTAAGCGATGACATTATTCCAGCGCGAAACGGTATCCTCTGCCCCGCAGGGTCTCGATCGGCTTGAGCGTGTTGGCCGGATCCAGCTTGCGCCGCAGGCGGCCAACAAAAACTTCGATGACATTACTATCGCGCTCGAAGTCCTGCTCGTAAAGGCTCTCGGTCAACTCGGTCTTCGACACGACCCGCCCCGAGCTCATCATCAGGTGTTCGAGCACCTTGTATTCGTACGACGTCAGGTCGATTCCGTTGCCGTCGACCGTGACCTGCTGTGCACGCGTATCGAGCGCGATCGGCCCGGCCCTGAGCACCGCCTCGGCCCAGCCGCCGCGCCGCCGCAGCAGGGCATTGATCCGCGCCAGGATTTCCTCGGTGTGAAATGGCTTGACGACATAGTCGTCGGCACCGGCCTCCAGACCGTTAACCTTGTCCTGCCAGCGGTCGCGAGCCGTGAGAATGAGTATCGGGAAATTCTTTTCCGCTGCGCGCAGTGAGGAGATCAGCTCCATGCCGGACATCTGCGGCAGGCCGAGATCGATAATCGCGATATCGATTGGGTGTTCCTTGCCGTAGTAGAGGCCTTCCTCGCCGTCGGCAACCGCATCGACCACGAAACCGGATTCGCGCAACGACAGCGCCAGCGATTCACGCAGGGCCTGTTCGTCTTCTACCAGTAGTAAACGCATGACAATCCGCTCACATGATCCGGCCGGTGGCCGCGTCCACCCGGAAAGTGCGAACGCGGCCCCGGTCGTAGACCTTGACGTAATGGATCGGACGGTCGTCGACGTAGCGGGTTTTCGCGCTGATCACTTCGCCGTCGATCATGCGGCGGACCTTGGCCACCGCCTCGTCGAGCGAGATGTAGCGATCCGCGGCCGCCAGCCGGAGGACACCGTCAGCGGCATGTGCCGCCGGTGCGACCGGCAGGGCCAGTCCCAGGGACAGGCCGAGGATGATGCTGGCAAAAACCCGTTTCACGTCGAGTCAGACCTCAGTAACGTTCGTAGCCGGCGGGCGTGACCGCCACCCGGACGCGGATCCGGTCGCCCGGATTGCGTGCGGTGCGGGTAGTGTACTCGCGGCCCGCATAGCTGTATGTGACATGATACCCGTCCACGCGCCGTTCCTCATGCATCGAAACCCGGGTGGTGCACCGCTCGATCGTGCGATAGCGCGGCTCACCATAGTAATCGCGATGATTGGCCCGGTCGGCGTTGTCGTGCGCCATGGCCGAACCGATCAGCGTGCCGACCAGGGTCATCGCGTCGCGGCCCTTGCCGTCACCAAACTGGCGACCGATCGCACCGCCGATCAGGCCGCCGGTGACGGTTGCAGTAGCCGTGTCACGGTGACGGCGGCGCGGCTCGTGCACCACCTGCTCGTCCCAGCATTCGCGCTGTGGCCGGCGAATTCTCACCTGGCGAAATACCGGTTCCACGTCCACCACGCGGGCATAGACGTAGCCATCGCCATGACGGTAGTCCCCGTCACGGTAGTCGTCGTCATAATCGTCGTAGCCATAATCGTCATCGCGGTCCGCGTAACGTTCGTCATAGCCGGTGTGGCGATAGCCGTCATCGCCGTCGTCCCACCAGTCGTTTGCCTGCACGGGTGCCGACAAGGCGAACGTGACAACCGCCGCGGTCAGAGTTGCCAGTTTGTTCATTGTGAGTCTCCAGTCAGGTCGGCGAAAACAGCTTTTCGCCAGCGTCGGGAGCACTTTAGGGACCTGAGGCTGAATCACGCCTGAATGGCTGCTATTTCAGTGGGATACGCGCAGTGTCCGGAAAAGACCGGAATGTAAAAAATCGCGCAAAGACGGCGCTAGCCGGCCGATTCGGCGGCTTTTGCGGCCTCCCAGAGCCGCTCCAGCTCCGCGGGAGTCACCTGCTCGGGTATCTGGCCGGCGGCGGCCAGCGCCCGCTCCATGTGCCTGAACCGGCGCCTGAAGCGGTTGTTCGCTCCCTGCAGAGCAGTCTCCGCGTCGATACCAGCGTGACGCCCGAAATTGACCAGCGCAAACATCAGGTCACCCAGCTCCGCCTCCATCCGGGTCCTGTCGCCGCTGGCGATTTCCCGGTCCAGTTCCCCCAGTTCCTCGTCCACCTTGCGGCGAACTCCGTCGATCGCCGGCCAGTCGAAGCCTACGCTGGCGGCGCGCTTGCCCAGCTTGGCGGCCCGGCGCAAAGCCGGCAGCGCACGCGGCACCGAGTCGAGCAAACCGGTCTTGCTGGCGTGCCGCTCGCTGGCCTTCTGCGCTTCCCACGCCACCGTCTGCGCATCGGCATCCTCGATGCTGCCATCGGCGAAAACATGCGGGTGGCGCCTCTCCATCTTGTCGCAAAGCCCGTTGACGACATCGTTGAATCGAAACGCCCCCTGCTCCTCGGCCAGGCGGGCATGAAACACCACCTGGAACAGGAGATCACCGAGCTCGTCACGAAGTGCGACCAGGTCGTTTCGCTCGATGGCATCGGCGACTTCGTAGGCTTCCTCCACGGTGTGCGGAGCGATGGTGGAAAAGTCCTGCTCCAGGTCCCACGGGCAACCGTTGTCGGGATCGCGCAGCTGCGCCATGACCGCCAGCAGCCGGTCGACCGGGTTCATGACTGCTTACCCAGGATCGCCTGGTAAAAACATACGATCATTGACGCCGTAGCTCCCCAGATATTGTGCTTCTGCCAGTGTATTTCGAAATATGGGATCTCGTGGCCATAGATATTCTTTTTCTTGCGCCGATGGTTCGCCGGGTCAAACAGGAATCGCAGCGGCACTTCAAATGCTTCGTCAACTTCCCGCTCATCCAGGGAATACGGGGTTGTCCCGTCATAGAAACCCACCACCGGCGTGACCGAGTAACCGGTTATCGTGAAATAGTTGTCCAGGTAACCGGCGACTTCGACGCCCTCCGGCGACACCCCGACCTCCTCCTCGGTCTCGCGTAGTGCGGCGGCCAGCGGTCCATCGTCAGTGACCTCGATCCGCCCGCCCGGGAAACTGACCTGGCCACCGTGGTGCTTGAGTCCTGCCGCACGCCGGGTCAGCAGCACATGCAGCTCGCCGTCGCGTTCGCACAGCCCGACCAGCACCGCAGCCGGCGTAAGCTCCCTGGGCCTGAGCGACCTGAAGATCTCGGGGATATCGCCCCAACCCGGCCGCTGCACGACGTGGTGGGGCTGAGGCCGCGTTCCGGCCAGCCTGCTGATGATCTTCTCGCGCAATTTCAGCCCTGGATACCGCCCCGGGTGAGTTTCTCCGGATCGAGCAGGCGCCTGAGTTCGGTCTCATCGAGACCGGTCGTTTCCAGCGCCACCTCCATGATCGAGCGACCTTCGGCATAGGCTTTTTTCGCCGTTGCCGCACCCTTGTCGTAACCGATCACGGCATTGAGCGCCGTCACCAGTATCGGGTTACGTTCCAGCGCATCTTTGAGGTTGTCTTCGTTGACCGTAAAACCGGCAATGCTGCTGTCGGCAAGGACACGAGCGCTGTTTGCGAGGATGTTGAGACTGTCGAGCAGGTTGTCGGCGATCACCGGCAGCATCACGTTGAGCTCGAAGTTTCCCGACTGCCCCCCAACCGAGATCGTAACGTCGTTACCCATTACCTGGGCGGCAACCATGGTGACTGCCTCCGGCACTACCGGGTTGACCTTGCCCGGCATGATGCTGCTGCCCGGTTGCAGCGCGGGCAGCTTGATTTCCGCCAGGCCCGCCAGCGGCCCGCTGTTCATCCAGCGCAGGTCGTTGGCGATTTTCATCAGGCTGACCGCAACGGTACGCAGCTGCCCCGATAACTCGACTGCCGTGTCCTGCGTGGCCAGCGCCATGAAGCGGTCGTCGGCCGCTCGAAATTCGACACCGGTCTGCGCCGCCAGCGCCCTGGCGACGCGATGACCGAATTCCGGGTGCGCATTGATGCCGGTCCCAACCGCGGTACCCCCCTGTGCAAGCTGCAGCAAGCGTTCGCCGGTACTGCGCACACGGGCCAGCCCTGCCCCGAGCTGGCTGGCCCACGCGCCGACCACCTGGCTCATACGTACCGGCATCGCATCCATCAGGTGCGTGCGCCCGGTCTTGACGATGTTGTCGAGCGAGGCGGCTTTGTCGGACAGGGTCCGGTGCAGGTGTTTCAATGCGGGGATCAGTTCGCGGTCTGTCGCGAGCGCGGCGCTGACGTGTATCGCGGTCGGAATGACGTCGTTGCTGCTCTGGCCCATGTTGACATGATCGTTGGGGTGCACCGCATCACCCAGCCGCTCGCTGGCCAGCCGGGCAATGACCTCGTTGGCATTCATGTTGGTGCTGGTGCCCGAACCGGTCTGAAATACGTCGATCGGGAAATGCGCGTAATGTTCGCCTTCGGCAACTTCCATCGCCGCCGACTGAATGGCACCGGCGATCCGGTCGTCGAGCAGACCGAGATCTCGATTGACACCGGCCGCGGCCCACTTGATCAGCCCGACCGCCCGGATAAACGCCGCCGGCATCGGCCGACCGCTAATCGGAAAGTTTTCCACCGCACGCTGTGTCTGCGCGGCCCACAGTGCGTCCGCCGGAACTTCGAGTTCACCCATGCTGTCGCGCTCGGTCCGAACCGCTCCCTTACCGCTCATGCCTGCTCCTGTATCGATGGCCAGAGTGCCAATGATACCGTCCCCGGGCGCTGCCGACCGGCTTTTGGGCTATGATGCGCGGCGTGAACGAGACGCCGGACATCGATCAGCTGACCGCGATTTCCCCCGTGGACGGACGCTACGGCGGCGCACTGGCGTCGCTGCGGCCGGTTTGCAGCGAATTCGGCCTGCTGCGCTACCGGGTCCGGGTCGAGGTCAGCTGGCTGCTGCACCTGGTAGCTGAAGGGGTGCTGCCAGAGATGGGTACCCTCGAGCCCGCTGAGGCGAAGACCATAGAGAGCATTGCCGCCGGATTCGACGTCGCCGGCGCGCGCCGCATCAAGGCAATCGAAGCGACCACCAATCACGACGTGAAGGCGGTCGAATACTACGTACGCGAACAGCTGGCTGCTGCCGGTGTTGCCGACTCGCTGGGCGAATTTATTCACTTCGCCTGCACTTCCGAAGACATCAATAATGTCGCCTATGCCTTAATGCTCGCCGACGCCCGGGACCAGCACCTGCTGCCGGCGCTCGAGGCCATCGGCCAGGATCTGGCGCAGACCGCGCGGCGTTACGCCGGGCTGGCCATGCTGTCACGCACGCACGGCCAGGCAGCAACGCCGACAACGCTGGGCAAGGAGCTGGCTAACGTCGCCTCCCGCCTGACGGCACAACGTCTCAACCTGCAGGCGGTGGAGCCGCTGGCAAAATTCAACGGTGCCGTGGGCAACTACAATGCACACTATGCTGCCGCACCCGAAGCCGACTGGCCGGCGGTATCCCGGCGTTTTCTCGATTCGCTGGGGCTCACCGCTAACCCTTACACAACCCAGATCGAACCCCATGACTGGATTGCCGCGTACTGCCATGCGCTGATCCGATGCAATACCGTGTTGCTGGACTTCTGCCGGGACACCTGGGCCTACATTTCGCTGGGGTACTTTCGCCAGCGTGCTGTTGCAGGCGAAACCGGTTCGTCCACCATGCCGCACAAGGTCAACCCGATCGATTTCGAGAATGCGGAAGGCAACCTGGGCATTGCCACTGCACTGCTGGAACATTTCGCAACCAAGCTGCCGGTATCACGCTTGCAGCGGGACCTCAGCGACTCGACCGTGCTGCGTAATGTCGGAGTCGGGGTTGCACATACCCTGCTGGCCTGCCACTCGATCCGTCGAGGCGCCGCCAAGCTCGATGCCGATGAGCAAAGGATGCATGACGACCTGGCCGATCGCTGGGAGCTGCTGGCCGAACCCATCCAGACCGTCATGCGCCGGTATGGCCTGACCGGCGGCTACGAGGAGCTCAAGGCGCTCACCCGCGGACGCAAGATCGGGCGCGAGGAGATCCGGACCTTCATCAAGGGGCTGAACCTGCCCGATGAGGTCCGCCAACGCCTGCTGGACCTCGAACCGGCCAGCTACCTCGGTAACGCGGCGGCGGCCGCCGGAAACCTGCCATCGG
>JAHEKH010000141.1 GCA_024638445.1 Gammaproteobacteria bacterium
TTGGCCCCGGCGAGGAGGTGGAGTTCTCGTTTGCCGAGCCGCCGCCTGTCGCACGGGGCCTGCGCCGGCACTACGTGCTGGAGGTGCGTGGCTGGGCCAAGGACATGGACCTCTATACTCGCGATGGCGGCGCCGTCGGCCCGCTGCCACTGCGTGATGACGCAACCGGCAGCGAAGCGCGTGACGAACTGCATCGCCGTTATCACCTGCGTTACCAGGGAGGACGCTAGTTGGCTGTCCGTCGCAAAAAATACATCCCGGCCGTCGGCCCGAAGCTGCGCAAGCTGCTGTTCGTGGTCTTTGGCCTGTTCGCGCTGTTGTCGATCAACGCCATCTACCTGGTATCGATCTCGTTACTCGAGTGGTCTACCCGCGAGAGCTACCAGAACTACTTCTACCAGTACATGTTCCTCGGTCACCTGGTGCTGGGATTCCTGCTGCTGGCGCCGGTGGTCATCTACGGGATTATCCACATCCGCAATGCCCACGGGCGGCCAAACAGGCGTGCGGTAAAAGTAGGCTATGCCCTGTTCACCGTGTCGCTGCTGCTGCTGGCCAGCGGGCTGGTGCTGACCCGCGGCATACCGCTGATCGAGGTGCGCGATGCGCAGGCGCGCGAGATCTTCTACTGGACGCACGTGATTACACCGCTGCTGGCGGCGTGGCTGTTCATCCTGCATCGCCTCGCCGGGGTGCGGATCAACTGGCGGGTCGGCGGCTGGGTTGCCGCCGTTGCCGTGGTGCTATCGGTGGTGGCGATGTTTTTCCAGGCTCAGGACCCGCGGCGCTGGAACCAGGCCGGTCCCGAGGAGGGCGAAAAGTATTTCTTCCCGTCGCTGGCGCGGACCGCGACCGGTAATTTCATTCCCGCCGATGTGATGATGCGCGACGACTACTGCGCGGAGTGCCATGCCGATACCCACGCCAGCTGGTCACACTCGGTGCACCGCATTGCCTCGTTCAACAACCCGGCCTATCTGTTCTCGGTGCGCAACACGCGCCAGTTTGCGCTGGAGCGCGACGGCGATGTCAAAGCGGCGCGGTTTTGCGCCGCCTGTCACGACCCGGTGCCGTTTTTCTCCGGCGCATTCGACGACCCGCAGTTCGACGACGTCAATCACCCGACCTCGCAGGCCGGCATCACCTGCACCGCCTGTCACGCAATTACCCACATCAATTCGCAGCGGGGCAACGGCGACTACACCATCGAGGAGCCGCTGCATTACCCGTTCATCGACAGCGACAGCGACCTGCTGCAGTGGGTCAACCGCTTCCTGGTGAAATCCAAGCCGGAGTTTCACAAGCGCAGTTTTCTGAAACCACTGCACCGTGAAGCCGAGTTTTGTGCCGCCTGCCACAAGGTGCACCTGCCCGAGGAACTCAATGGCTACAAGTGGCTGCGGGGCCAGAATCACTACGACGCCTGGCTGCTGAGCGGGGTCTCCGGCCACGGCGTGACCAGCTTCTATTACCCGGAGGCGCCGCAGCGCAACTGCAATGGCTGCCACATGCCGCTGCAGGCCTCAGAGGATTTCGGCGCACGTTTTTATGGCGAGGGCGAGGAACGCCAGATCCACGATCACCAGTTCCCCAGCGCCAACACCGCGATTCCCTACCTGCTGGACATGCCGCCCGAGGTCAACGAGGCGCACCGGGAATTCCTGGAAGGCTCGTTGCGGGTCGATATCTTCGGCCTGCGCCGCGAGGGCACGATCGATGGCGAGCTGATCGCACCCATCCGCCCGCTGTTGCCGGCAGTGCAACCGGGCGAGACCTACCTGCTGGAAGTGGTCGTGCGCACGCTGACCCTGGGGCATATTTTTACCCAGGGTACCGCTGATTCGAACGAAGTCTGGCTCAGTGTTTTGGCCGATGCCGGCGTTGACGATATGCCGGTGCCGGTGGGGCGCAACGGGCACTTCGTCGATGACGAACGCAGCGTCGACCCGTGGGCGCACTTCGTCAACGCCTACGTGATCGATCGCGACGGCCTGCGCATCGACCGGCGCAACCCGGAGGACATCTTCACGGTCCTGTACAACAACCAGATCCCGCCGGGTGCCGCCGATTCCGTGCACTACCGCTTCACGGTGCCGGAGGACGCAACCGGTGAGCTGACGCTGGCGGTGGACCTGAAGTACCGCAAGTTCGATACCAACTACCTGCGCCAGTTCCAGGGCGACCAGTTTGTGCAGAATGACCTGCCCATCGTCGTGATCGCCAGCGACACGGTAACTTTGCCGGTGGCCGGCATGCCGGCATCGGTCGAACCGTCGGAAATCCCGGCATGGCAGCGCTGGAACGATTACGGCATCGGCCTGTTGCGTAAGGGCGGGTCGGGTCAGCTACGCCAGGCCGAGGCGGCCTTTACGGAGGTGGAGAGTTTCGGCCGTGCCGACGGTCCGCTGAATCTCGCCCGCGTTTACCTGCGCGAAGGTCGGCTCGACGATGCGGTGTCGGCCCTGCGACGCGCCAATGCCCACACACCGCCGGCGTATCCATGGTCGGTGGCCTGGTTCACCTCGCTGGTAAACAAGCAGAACGGCTACCTCGACGAGGCTATCGACGGTTTTCGTGCGTTGGTGGCGACGCAGTTCAGTGCCGCTCAGGCACGCGGTTTCGATTTCAGTCGCGATTATCGCCTGCTGAACCAGCTCGCCGACACCCTGTTCGAACGCGCGAAGCTTGAGCGCGGCGACGCCCGCCGCGACCAGCGCGAGGCCTTCCTGGTCGAAGCCCGCGAGACGTATTTGGCGGCGTTGGCCGTCGACCCGGAAAACATGACCGCGCACTACGGCCTCTCACAGGTCTATGTCGCGCTGGGTGACAACGCCGCCGCCGACCGGCACCGCGGACTGCACGCCCGGTACAAGCCCGACGACAATGCCCGCGACCGGGCCATCGCCGAGGCACGCCGCCGCGACCCGGCGGCCGATCATGCGGCCGACGCAGTGGTGATATACGATCTCGGCCTGACAACCGAGGGGCGCAGCGCCAGCCGATGACTGAACCAGACCGGGACGACGATCTCGTCCAGCAGGACGACGCCATTATCGGCCGCGCGTTGCGTGGCTCGCTGCTGGCCTTTGGCGCTATCGCGGTGATTGTGCTGGCCGCCTGGGTCGTGCTGACCCGCGAACCGCCGGCAGAAGTGGTCGAAGACGCCGACATCGGCGGCCCGCAACAGTCCGTGTCCGCCGCCGCGCCGCCGCCGGTGCAATTTGTCGATATCACCGAATCCGCCGGCATCGACTTCGTGCACACCAACGGCGCCTACGGCGAGCGGCTGTTGCCGGAGACCATGGGCAGCGGCGCGGCGTTTTTCGATTTCGATAACGACGAAGACCCCGACCTGTTGCTGGTAAATTCCAGCGACTGGCCGTGGCAGGGCAGCCCGTCGACCACCGCGGCGCTGTATCGCAACCGCGGCGACGGCACGTTCGAGAACATCACGGCGGGATCTGGTCTCGACGTACCGCTCTACGGTATGGGCGTGGCGGTGGGCGACTACGACGGCGACGGGTGGCGTGATGTCTACCTTACCGCGGTCGGCGGCAACCGGCTGTTTCGCAACGAAGACGGAAAAGGCTTTCGTGACGTTACCGTGGAAACGTCCACCGCAGGCGGTGAATCCGACTGGGGCACCAGCGCGGCGTTTGTCGATTACGACCGGGACGGCGACCTCGACCTGTTCGTGACCAACTATGTCCAGTGGTCACGCGAAATTGATTTCGAAGTGGACTACCGGCTGACCGGCCTGGGACGCGCCTACGGGCCGCCCACCAACTACGCTGGCAGCGATTCCATGCTGTTACGCAACGACGGCGGCGTGTTCGCCGATGTGTCGGCAGACACCGGCATCCGCGTGCGCAACCCCGCCACCGGGCTGCCGATGGGCAAGGGCCTGGCGCTGTGCCTGCTGGACGCCGACGAAGACGGCTGGCTCGACGTCATGGTGGCCAACGATACCGTCCAGAATTTCCTGTTTCGCAACAACGGCGACGGCACCTTTGTCGAGACCGGTGCCGAGGCCGGCGTGGCCTACGACAACTCCGGCAGCGCCACCGGTGCGATGGGCGCCGACGGCGCCTGGTTTCTCAACGACGACGACTTTGCGGTCGCCGTAGGGAACTTCGCCAACGAGATGACCTCGTTTTATGTGGCGCAGGGCGCCAGCGGCCTGTTCACCGACGAGGCCATCGTGTCGGGTATCGGCCCCGACAGCCGCCGTGCGCTGAGTTTCGGCGTGTTCTTTTTCGACTACGATCTCGACGGCCGCCCCGACATGCTGCAGGCCAACGGCCACGTGGAAAACGAGATCAACACCGTCCAACCCAGCCAGCAGTACGAGCAACCGACCCAGCTGTTCTGGAACTGTGGCCCCGACTGCCCGCGTATTTTTTCGCTGGTCGAATCGGCCGGCGACCTGCACCGCCCGCTGGTCGGCCGCGGCGCGGCCTATGCCGACATCGATGCCGATGGCGACCTCGATGTGTTGCTCACCCAGGCCGGCCGCGCGCCGCTGCTGCTGCGCAACGACCAGGCCACCGGTCACCGATGGGTGCGCTTCCGGCTGGAAGACCACAAGGGCCAGGCCGACGCCATCGGCGCGGTGGTCGAGGTTGACGCCGGTGGTATCACCCAGCGCCAGCGAGTCGCACCGTCGCGCAGCTATCTCTCGCAGGTCGAGCTGCCGCTGACCTTCGGCCTGGGCCCACACGCCATCGACGCGATCCGCGTTACCTGGCCCGACCGCGAGCAGCTCGCGCTACCCGGCATCGAGCCCGGGCGCGGCTATGTTCTGACGCGAATCGGAATCGACCCGTTTCGTAACTTCTAGGCGCCCGACGCCCGGGAGAAGTGGTCACCGCATGGCCTTGAGCGCAACCATTCAACGCCCCGGTCAACGCAATGGGCTGATGACGCCGGCGGCGCCGCGCTGCATTACGTGCGTGTAGATCATCGTGGTCCGCACGTCTGCGTGACCCATCAGCTCCTGCACCGTGCGTATGTCATAGCCGTCTTCGAGCAGGTGAGTGGCGAAGCAGTGCCGAAACGTATGGCAGCTCGCCGGCCGGTCGATGCTGCACGCTGAAAACAAAGGAATGTCGAATGTTAATGCTAACTCTGAAGAGCGTGCTATGAAATGGGCATCAACATACCCAGAGTACGGACCGCCGAGCGACTGGAACTGGGTAGCCGTGGAGCGGCAGAAGCGGAGGCTGCAGCGTGCGCTTAAATCAGCCGCCTAACAAGGCGCTGCAGCTGACCCTTGACCCGTCGGTCCCTTTTGCTGCCGCAAAAGCGCCCGCCGCCTCAAGGGCAGCTGAGCTTGGTCGTTAGGCGCCAATACAGTGAT
>JAHEKH010000142.1 GCA_024638445.1 Gammaproteobacteria bacterium
CGCTGTACCGCATCGATGTGGGCAAGCAGGTCTTTTATGCTCTCGACCATGAAGAGCGTGCGGGGATACTCGACCAGATTGGCACGGACAAGCCCAGGGCGAAGGTCGTAGAGACCCGCTTCAAGGGCCTGGGCGAAATGAATCCGTCACAGCTGCGGGAAACCACGATGGCCCCCGACAGCCGCCGGCTGGTGCAGTTGACCATCGCTGCAAAGGACCGCACCAGCCAGCTGTTTGACATGCTGCTGGCGAGGAAGCGGTCGGGTGACCGTCGCAAGTGGCTGGAAAAGAAAGGCGATCTCGCCGAAGTCTGACCTGAGGTAATGCCGTGCAGAACTCGTTGAATCTCGAAGGCGTCGAGCGACTGCCGCTCGCCGAATTTGCCGAAAAGGCCTACCTCGATTACTCGATGTACGTCATTCTCGACCGGGCCCTGCCGCATATTGGCGACGGCCTGAAGCCGGTGCAGCGGCGCATCGTCTATGCGATGAGCGAGTTGGGGCTGTCGGCGGTCAGCAAGCACAAGAAGTCGGCACGAACCGTCGGCGATGTCATTGGCAAATACCACCCGCATGGCGACTCGGCCTGTTACGAGGCTATGGTGCATATGGCGCAGCCGTTTGCGTTTCGCTACCCGGTCGTGGACGGGCAGGGTAACTGGGGCTCGCAGGACGATCCGAAATCATTCGCGGCGATGCGCTACACCGAGGCCCGGCTGACGCCCTATGCGGCGGTGCTGTTGTCCGAGCTGGGCCAGGGTACCGTCGACTGGGGAATGAACTTCGACGGCAGCCTCGAAGAACCGCTGGTCCTGCCTGCACGGCTACCGAACGTGTTGCTCAACGGCGCGACCGGGATCGCGGTCGGCATGTCGACGGATATACCCCCGCACAACCTGCACGAAGTCGTCGATGCCTGCATCCTGTTGCTGACGAAGCCGCGCTCTACCATTGCGGATCTGTGCCGTCTTATCCGCGGGCCGGATTTTCCGACAGGCGGCGAGATCATCAGCACCCCGGACGAAATCCGCCAGATCTACGAATCGGGAACCGGCAGCGTCAGGGTCCGCGCGCGCTACCAGCGCGAAGACGATGCCATCGTCATCACGGAGCTGCCGCACCAGAGCGCCGGCCCGAAGATCCTGGAGCAGATCGCCGCGCAGATGAATGCAAAGAAGCTGCCGCTGGTCGAAGACCTGCGTGACGAGTCGGATCACGAAAACCCGACCCGGTTGGTGGTTATTCCCCGATCGCGCCGCGTCGATGTCGAGGCGCTCATGGCGCACCTGTTTGCAACGACCGACCTGGAGCGCAGCGTAAGGCTAAACCTGAACGTAATTGGACTCGACGGCCGGCCGGGGGTGCGTGATCTCAGGTCTTTGCTCAAGGACTGGCTGACTTATCGAACCGATGTCGTCGAGCGCCGGCTGCAATTCCGGCTGAAGAAAGTCACGGATCGCCTGCATGTCCTCAAAGGCCTGATGACGGCCTTTCTCAACATCGATGAGGTCATCGCCATCATTCGCAAGGAGGACGAACCAAAGCCGGTGCTGATGAAACGTTTCCGGCTCTCGGAAATCCAGGCCGAGGCGATATTGAACCTGCGGTTGCGAAATCTCGCCCGGCTGGAGGAAGTGAAGATCAAGAGTGAGCAGAGCGAACTGAACAAGGAACGCAAGGCGCTCGAGACGACGCTTGGCAGCAAGGCCCGGCTCAAGACCCTGGTGAAAAAGGAGCTGCAGGAAGATGCCAGGCGATTCGGTGACGAGCGGCGCACGGACATCGTCGACCGGCCGGCCGCCCAGGCGCTGGACGAGACGGTCCTGGTTGCGAGTGAACCGATAACCGTGGTGCTGTCGGCGCGCGGTTTTGCCAGGGCCGCCAAGGGTCACGAGATCGATGCGGCGGTACTGAGCTACAAGGCGGGAGACGAGTTCCAGGCCGCGGCCCGTGGTCGTACCAACCAGCAGACCGTATTTCTCGACAGCACCGGGCGCGCCTATACCGTGCCGGCCCACACGCTGCCGTCGGCCCGCGGGCAGGGCGAACCGCTGTCCGGCAAGCTCAACCCGCCCGAAGGCGCGGGTTTCAGCGGTGTCGCGCTGGGCGGCGTCGATGACCGGATCCTCCTCGCGAGCGGTGCCGGCTACGGCTTCATTGCCCGGCTGGGCGACCTGCACTCGAGAACCCGGTCAGGCAAGAAAGTCCTGACCGTGCCCGCCCCGACCGTGGCACTGGCACCGGTGCCGGTACCGGCCGGCGATGACTCACTCTGGCTGGCGGTTGCCAGCAACGAGGGCAGGCTGTTGATCTTCCCGCTGGACGAGGTGCCCGAGCTGCCGCGGGGCAAAGGCCAGAAGCTGATCGGCATGCCATCGAAACGGGTCAGGGCCGGCGAGGAAAAAATGGTAGCGATGGCCGTAATCAACGAGGAGCAGGCGCTGAAGATCGTTGCCGGCCAACGCACGATGAGCCTGCGGCAAGCCGACATGGAGCGTTACGAAGGCAGTCGTGGCCTGCGCGGGGCCTTGCTGCCGCGTGGGTGGCGCAACGTCGTGCGAATGGACGCGGACCAGGGTTAGTGGTGCCCTGCCCGGGTCAACCGGGCTTAGTTGCCGCCCCGCCGGAAATTGATGATCTTGCTGTCGTCATCGGCATCATCACCCATTTCGTCTTCGCCCAGTTCGATTGGCAGCGGGGTGTCATCGGCCGGGTCACGATTTTCCAGGTGGTAAAAGCGCTCAGCTTCACCGGTTACACCGGTGTCGTCGTCGGCCGTTGAACCGTCATCCTGGTCTTCCGGGCGGGCAACGAATTCTTCCTGGTATTCCTCGGAATAAGCCTGTTCGAGGAGATCGAAATCGACTTCGTGCTGACCGGTCTGGCCACTGACTTCGGGCAGCTCGAGGTCGAGGCCTTCACTGAAGCTGGGCATTTCAACCGTGGTGGGATCGGTTTTTGCAACGGTCTCGGGTGCATGCTCGTCCTCGACCTCGAAGTCCAGGTCCGGCATCGCTCCGATCTCGACGGTGTAGTCTGGCGCTCCCGGGCTCTCCGCGGCCGGTGTCTCCAGCGTCATTGACGGAGGTTCCTCGACAGCCGTGGGCGCTGCCGCCATTCCCGCTGCCGCCGCTGGCTCGCTGTCGGTACGCCGGTCCCGCTCGCGCGCTCTTTCGAACTGGATCTGGCGCTGCACGGCCTCACGTACATCGTGCTCGTATTCCTGGCGCAGGTTGCGGCGCAGGAACATGACGGCAGCCATCGCGCCCGCCAACAGGCCGACCAGCAGCCCGACGATAACCCACAGCCAGTTGAGTCCTGGCTCATTGGCAGCCGTCGACGAAGGCTGCACGCCCGTCCGGGTGCCCGTTACCGCGGTCTCCGGCTGCTCCGGCCGGGTTTCAGGCAGGCGTTCCGGTTCTGTGACGGCGTCCGGCGTAGCAGTGCTGACCGCTGGCGCCACAGGATTGCCCTGGGCCCGCAGCTCGATCTTCATTTTCGATTCATCGAACAGGCTGGTCGTCAGCTGCATCGCCGGCAGTGCCTGGACAGCAATCGGAGCAATGGCCGGTGCCGGCAGGATGCGTGCCGGCGCAGGTGCGGCCGGGCCTACCGGTGCAGCAGCCGGCTGTCCGGCAGTACCTTTTTCTCCAGTGACGGTCGTCGCCGGGAGCGGAGCCTCGGTCACAGCGGCGGGTGCGTCGACGGATTCGGTGGCGCCAGCCGGAGCGCGGGCGGCGGTGCCACTGAGCGGCGCTACCGGTTTCCGCGCGCTCATGTCGATGTCCTGGAGTCGCGGGATGCGAATCGTCGAGCCTTCGGCGATCACGTTGGGATTCCCGAGCAGGAACGCGCCCGGGTTGTTGCGATAAATCTGCTGGGCAATCGGCCAGACCGACCAGTCGGGTCTGCCCGCAACGCGTGCCGCAATCGTCGACAGCATGTCGCCGGGTTGCACCGTGTAGCGGCTGCCCGGCTCGATGTTGCCGGCAACCCGGGGAGCGGGCCTGCTGGCACGGTTCACGCGATTCACGGCAATCGGCGCGGCCGTGGCCGGTGCGGCCAGCGGTGCCGTAACGGTCTCGGTCAGCGGGGCGGTCGTATCGACACCCGGCGGATCCACCATGACGAGGTAACTCTTGACCATCGTCGGCACGCCGGGACATTTGACCTGCAGCAGGAATTCAATCATCGGCTCGCGTATTGGCCGGAGACCGGTGATGTTGAGCACGCTGCCGTTCAGGCTGCGGCTCAACGTCAGACGTACCGATCCGACATCCGGGAGGTCACCGGCGGCGGACGTGGCGCTGAAGCATCCCTGGCTGAGTACTTCGCCGGCAGCGGGGGTGACCATGATTTCTGCGACCAGCGGCTGGCCCAGCCGCGACAGTACCCGGATGTCGCCCATGGCCAGGCCGTGTGCCGGCGACTGGCAGAGCAGGAATACCGTGCTGAAGAAAAGTCCGTACGCGCCCTCGGCGAGCCGGCGGCCGGCAAATCGCCGAACAGGGCTGGCAGGTGTCCGGAAGCTGCCCGCCGGCGCAGGCCGCGAGTTGAGCTGGCGTGAAGTCATGACTGTCGCCTCCCGCATGCGACGGAAACCCAGCGGTAACCGCGCGGTTCCATTGCGGCGAAGGATAGCTAAGGGGTGGGTGGGATGCAATGACTTATCAATCATTTACATCACATGACAGCTTTGGTCCCGATCGGCGATAATGCTTTTTTTACAACGCCCCGGGGCTCTATCTGATGTTCAAGAGAATTGTACTGTTTGGCCTGACCAACATTGCCGTCCTGGCGGTACTTGCCGTGGTCGCCAACCTGCTGGGAATCGACCAGGGTATCCAGACGTCCAGCGGAACCATCAATTTTCAGTACCTCATGCTGTTTTCGTTGATCTGGGGTATGGGTGGCTCGGTAATTTCCCTGGCGATATCGAAGTGGAGCGCCAAGCGGATGACCGGCTGCCACGTCATCGTAAGCCCGCAGAACGAGACCGAGCGCTGGCTGGTGCAGACCGTGGAGCGGCAGGCTCGCCAGGCCAGTATCGGGATGCCCGAGGTGGCGATTTACAATTCCCCGGAGATAAATGCCTTTGCGACCGGAGCTCGCCGCAACAGCGCGCTGGTGGCGGTCAGCGTCGGGCTGCTGAACTCGATGTCGCGGGACGAGGCAGAGGCGGTGCTGGGTCACGAGGTCTCGCACATTGCCAACGGCGACATGGTGACCCTGACGCTGGTGCAGGGCGTACTCAATGCGTTCGTAATCTTCCTGTCACGCATTGCCGGCTATGCCGTCTCCGCGCTAATGCGCGACAATCGCGGCGGTGGCGGTATCGGCTACT
>JAHEKH010000048.1:0-17179 GCA_024638445.1 Gammaproteobacteria bacterium
CGACTACGAGAGGCAATACCATTGCGTGCGCTAGTTGCCGTCCTGCCGGGTGACGGTATCGGTCCTGAAGTTACCGCGCAGGCGGTGCGGGTGCTCAATGCCGTCGGCCAGCGCTTTGGTCACCGTTTCGAGTGTCGCGACGGCCTGATAGGCGGTGCCGCCATGAACGCCGGCGCCGCGCCGCTGCCGGACGCGAGTGAGGCGCTGTGTCGCGAGGCAGATGCCGTGCTGCTCGGTGCCGTAGGCGGCCCGCAGTGGGACGACCCGCAGGCAGCGGTCCGTCCCGAGCAGGGTCTGCTGGGTCTGCGGCAGTCGCTGCAGCTGTTCGCCAACCTGCGACCCGTTGCACCCCACCCGCTGCTGCACGATGCCTCGCCGCTCAAGCCCTCGCTGCTCGAGGGTGTCGACATCATGGTCGTGCGCGAGCTGACCGGCGGTATTTACTTTGGCGACAAGACCCGTGAAGCGGATGCCGCCAGCGACCTGTGCCGTTACACCGTCGGAGAAATCGAGCGCGTGGTCCGGCTGGCTGCGCGTCTGGCACAACAGCGTCGCGGAAAGCTGACCTCGGTCGACAAGGCCAACGTGCTGGCCACCTCGCAGCTGTGGCGCGCCACCACGGGGCGCATCGTGGGCGAGGAGTTTCCCTCGATCGAACTGGAAACCCTGCTGGTCGATGCCGCCGCGATGCACCTCCTGCAGCGGCCTGCCGAATTCGACGTGATCGTTACCGAGAACCTGTTCGGCGATATCCTGACCGATGAGGCGTCGGTGCTGGCCGGATCGATGGGCCTGCTGCCGTCAGCCTCGCTGGGCGAAGGGAGTCGCGGACTGTATGAACCGATCCACGGATCGGCCCCCGACCTGGCCGGCCGCGATGTGGCCAATCCCTATGCCGCGATACTGAGCGTTGCCATGATGCTGAGGCTTTCGTTCGGGCTCGACGCCGAGGCTCAGGCCGTCGAACTGGCCGTTTCCGATTGCGTGTCGGCCCGTGTCGGGACGGTGGACCTGTTCGGCGAGAGCGGCGTGTCGACCACGCAGGCTGGCCAGGCGGTCATTACGAGGCTGCAGGAAAAGCGCCTCGATACAGTTGCTTAGGGTATCGTTGCCCGGGCCGCCGATGCGGCCAGCCAATCCTGCTAGGCTTCGTGCATGTTGAAGAACGCGCTCATTGTTTTAGCGGTGCTGGTCGTCGTCAGCCTCGTCCTCCTGTTCCTGTTTCCGTCCACGGCCTATCGCGTGGCCATGGGTCTCGAACGCCGGCTGGCGGGCCTCGAGACACTTTCTGTCGAGACCGGCGGGCTGCAATACGTTTATACCGACAGCGGCGACGGCACGCCCTTGCTGCTGCTGCACGGTTTCTCAGCCAACAAGGACAACTGGACCCGGGTCGCAAAACACCTGACGGATGCGTTCAGGGTCATTGCTCCTGACCTGCCCGGTTTTGGCGAAAGCACGGCCGATCCTGCGCTCGATTACTCGGTGCCCGCGCAGGTGGAGCGGGTGAATGACTTTGTCCGGGCATTGGAACTGGAGCGCTTTCATCTCGGTGGCAGTTCGATGGGAGGGGCCATCGCCATGCTGTACGCGGCAGAGTATCCCGACCGGGTTGCCAGCCTGTGGCTGCTGGCACCCGGTGGTGTCGAAACCGCCGAACCCAGTGAGATGCAGTTACTCATCGCGGACGGACGTCACCCGTTGATTCCGGCCACCCGCCGGGATTTCGATTTTACGCTGGACTTTATTTTTACCCGGCGTCCTTTTCTGCCGTCACCGGTAGTGCGTCACCTGGCCGGCGAGGCGGTCGCACAACGCGAGCTCTACCAGCAGATCTTTGCCGACCTGCTGGACGAAACCCATATCGCCGTGCCCTTCAATGACATCGCGGCTTCGTTGACCATGCCGGCGCTGGTGGTCTGGGGTGATAATGACCGCGTGCTGCATCCGGCCGGCGCAACCGTGCTGGGTGAGCTGATTCCGCACGTCACCGTCATCGAGATGTCACCGATGGGGCACCTGCCGATGCTCGAGGCGCCCAGACAGGTAGCGGAGGACTACCTGGAATTTCAGCGGCGTATCGCCAGCCCCTAGTGTCGCCTAGCTGCCTTGCGGCGCCTTGCCGGTGGACTCGCGAATCACGAGCTCCGACTTCACCACGGTTTCGATGCCGTTTTCCTCGCGTGCGCCGAGCCGGGTCAGCAAGAGTTCGGCGGCGGCTCGCGCCATGCGCCGGATCGGCTGGCGCACGGTGGTCAGGGCAGGCCACAGGTAGCGTGCCAGCGGGATGTCGTCGAAGCCCGCGACAGAGATATGCGCCGGAATATCCAGGCCACGCTCGTGGGCGACCTTCATGACCCCGGCAGCCATGTCGTCGTTGCTGGCAAAAATCGCGGTAGGGCGGCGGTCGAGGTCCAGCAGTTGCCTGGCGCAGTCAATACCGGACTCGAACGAGTTGTAGCCCTGGGCAATGAACTCTTTGCGGATTTTCAGGCCGCACTCCCGCATCCCGGCTTCATAGCCGTCGAAACGCTGGGCAACGGCACCGTGGTCGGGGTGACCGATGATAAACGCGATATCGGTATGCCCCAGCGAATGCAGGTAGGCCGTCATCTCGGCGCAGGCCTCGGCATCGTTGGTGTAGACCGCACCACCAATGTCGGTGCGATCGGCGGGTGCGACCCGGACGAACGGAATTTCGAGCTTTGTCAGCAGGTCAACGACCGACTGCATGTCTGATAACGGCGGTGTCAGCACCAGTCCGTCTACCTTGGACTGGGCAATCATTGTCCGCAGCTCACTTTCGAGCTCCGGGTTCTTGTAGACGCAGGGATGGATCACCATGCCGTAACCGGAGTCATGGCTGGCGTTCAGCGCCCCTTCCTGGATGTTAATCAGGTAGCTGGCGCTGGGATTGTCGTAGAGCAGCCCGATCAGGTAGGACCGGCGGCTGGCCAGGCTGCGGGCCGAAGGATTGGGCTGGTAGTCAAGCTCGTGGATGACCTTCAGCACCTTGTCACGGGTGCCGGAGCGCACGTTGGGCTCGTTGTTCGCGACCCGCGATACGGTCTTGATCGACACGCCGGCGGCACGCGCGACGTCTGCGATCGTAACTCGGGTTCTTCCCGGCTGGCTCATCCGCTGACTCCCCGAATCGTGGTCTTCTTTTTATCCTGCCTGCCCATATCAATCAACCGCAATCATTGGGCAGCCCGCTGGGTCCGGGTACCGTAAAGAAGCGGTCCTCCATCAGCTGGAGGTCGAAAAAGTTGATAATGCCGTCCGGCTCGCCCCCCGCACCGGTGAAATCGGCGTCGGGATTCCAGTTCGGGCTGGACGGTGTCGTGAAAAAGGCGGCCTCGAGCAGACTCAGGTCGACAAAATTGACCACGCAGTCATCGCTGCCATCGGGGCCGCCGATATCCAGGTCGCAGGCGTTGCCAATCGAATCGCCATCGCTGTCGGCCTGGCCGGGGTTGGGGGTTTCGCTGCAGTTGTCGAGCGCATCAGCCTGGCCGTCGCCATCGGTATCGGGCAGGTCGCCGGCAAAAATCCAGTAGTCGGTGCGAAAACTGACGTCGGTCCCATCGTGGCTGACCACCGCGATCACGATATTGATCAGTTCACCGTTGCCGCCGGAGGTCGGCGCAATAGCATCCAGGTCGCCGTTGCCGCCGGGAAAAGCCGTGTTGTCGTCAAAAAAGTCAGCCAGCGGGAGGCTGACCTGCTGCCAGCCACCGCCGGCAATCGCGCACGGACCGGTCGCCGAGACGACACAGGTGTATTGGAACTCGTCGTCACCGTTGCCAAAGGCGCCGTCGAAATTGTCGTCTTCCTGCAGGTTGATTTCCAGCGTGTACTCGCCCGGGTCCGGGTTGATCCAGAATTCGAAGCGATCGAGACTGCCCGTCAGCTCCATCGGGCTGTAGCGGCCGAAACCGCCGAGGTAACCGGCGGTGCCGCCGGAGCCCCATCCGGTTTGCAGGGATACCCCACCACCGTTTTCCGGCGGAAGGTCGTCATAGTTGGGATCGATGCCGCCACCGCCGATATCGCTGCCGAAGGCGAACCAGCCGTTGCCGAACGGGTCGCCATGTTCCATGTCGTCGAAAACCCGTCGCGGCGGCTCTACGTTTTCCGGCAGCTGGTAGACCCTGACGTAATCGACAATGAGGTATTGCGGGAACACGGTCGTGGCATCCGGGTTACCTGGCCAGTTGCCGCCCACCGCGAGGTTGAGCAGCATGTGAAACGCCTGGTCGAACGGGGCGGGATAGGGTCCGCCGGTCGAGTACCAGGATGTTTTCGTCGCATACTGCACGCCGTCAACGTACCAGCGGATTTCCGTGGGCTCCCACTCGATTGCGTATTCATGATAGGCCGCATGCGCGCTGCCGGCGGCGAGCAACGTGGATGCGCCGGAGCTGGTGTTTTCAGGGTATGGACCCCCGAAATGGATCGTGCCGTGAATGCGGTCGGGGTCGAAACCCACCATTTCCATGATGTCGATTTCGCCGCTGGCCGCCCAGCCGCCATAGATATCGCTGCTGGGCAGCATCCAGAAGGCTGGCCACATGCCCTGGCCCACCGGCAGCTTTGCCCGTACCTCGAACCGGCCATAGCGCCAGTCGCCGCGACCGAGACTACGCAGCCGGGCCGAGGTGTAGTCATAGCCTCCGAACGATTCTTCCCTGGCGGCAATGATGAGATTTCCGTCGGCGACCGATGCGTTTTCCGCACGGTAGTACTGCAGCTCGTTGTTACCCCAGCCGGGAATACCGTACTGGCTGCCGTCGCCGGTCATGAATTCCCATTTCGCCGGATCGACGGCGTCGCCGTCGAACTCGTCTTCCCATACGAGGGTGCAGCCGGCGCAGGCGGCTGCGGCGCAGGCAGGTGCAGGGAACGCGGCGGCCAGGATGGCCGCCGCGCTGAGCTGCAGTCGGGTCATTAGTCGCAGGCGTTGGGTACGCCGCTCGGACCCGGGGGCAGGAAGAACAGGCCTTCCATGATGGCCAGGTCAGGGAACGTCGTGAAGCCGCTGCCATCGAGATCCGTCAGCGGATCCGGCGTGAAGAAGCTGGCTTCCATGACCGCGAGATCCGGGAAGGTGGTGAAGCAGCTGTTGTCGAAGTCGGCATCGCAGGCATTCCCGAAGCCGTCGCCATCTGCATCGGCCTGGTCAGCGTTGGCGGCCAAGGTGCAGTTATCGGCGCTGTCAGTCACACCGTCGCCGTCAGTGTCGACCGGGCCGGCGAAATCGATGTTGTCGTAAAAGATTCCCGACGGGTCGAAATTCGAGGCGGTACTCACGAAACCGATCTGCAGTAGCTGTCCCGGCAGGGTGTCGTCGATTAACAGCGACAACTCGTAGCGGTTCCACGTATCCGGCGCCGTTGTCATTTCGACGGTGACAAAATTCGTGGTTGCGAATCCGGCCGCAGGATTGAGTGTCTTGATGAAGGCCTGTGCCGTAGCATCGAGGCCGATGTCGCCACGTTTCCCATCGAAGCTGAATGTCCAGGTTTCACCGACGTTTTCGGCGCCGATTGTCTGCTCCTGGAAGACATTGGATTCGACAATGTCCGTGCCGTTGAAGTGACCTTCGTCAGTGCTGCCCGGACCACAGCAGTCGTAGTCGTTGTAGACCGACAGTTGCACCAGTTCCTGGGACGCGCCGCCCTGGTCGGTGACCAGCGCCGAGAAACCGTTGCCGCCGTTGGGTGCCGTGTTGCCGTAGCCAAACTTGTAGGCGCCGTCGCCCGCAAAGACGTTGCCGAAAATAAGCCAGCCGTCGTTGGTCAGGGCTTCCGGATCGGCAGGGTCGAGTCCCTCGAAACTCTGGCCGTAGGGTGACAGTTGTGCCTGTGATACAGAAAAAGCCATCAGCCCGGCGCCGAGGAAGGCGAGGCCGCGAATCTTGTTCAACATTTAAATAACCCCCGAAAAAGAAACAATATTTTTGTGTTCTCCATGATTTATACGGTCAAATGACAGCGTTGTCAATTTGTCATAATGGCCGGGCAGTCAGCGATTTTTTCTAAGTGCTTATTTTTTCAGCCCTTGCGCCGCCAGGCCGGCGTGTGGTGCAGCGCTGCGAGGTGCGCCATGTGCCGCTGATGCCGCCCCGGGTCCGGGTCGGGACGGTGAGCCAGCCCACGTATAGCCTCGATATAACGCGAGTCGAAGTCGTGAAAGCGGCAGCCTGCCAGCACGTAGGCCCGGTACCACTCGTAGGCCAGCAGCGAATCATCGATGTGGGTTGACGCTGCCCGGTACGTCAGCACCTGGCCGAAATCCGCGAGGTCGAGCCAGTGATGCTCATAGCCCCGGCCATGGCCTTCCGCCCGGTCGAGGCGGGGAAGGTCGCGATCGGAAAAATGAAAGACGGCAATATGCACCCGCTTACCGTCGTGGGGGACGATATCGCATTTAGCCGATCCGTCCATCCCGCGCTTGTGCCAGGCCAGGCGCCAGTGGCTCAGGGTCGCCGTGCCGAGCAGCTCGGCGCCAGGCACCCGCTGCCGCAACCGGCCCGGGTGGAGATTGGAGCCATAGGCGGCGTACAACATTCGCGTTCAGTTTGCTTCGAAAGCAATCTGCAAAAACAGGACCACCAGGATCATCCCCGTCGCGATTCCCGCGAGGTGACCGGCAACACGCTGCTTGCGGGTTGCCTTCTTGCGTTCGGCCACGTTGCGGTAGCGAACGGTTTCACCCCGGTGAGCAAAGTGCCGCACCGCTACGTAGATCATCGCTGCGGCAAGCGGCAGGGCGAGGACGCCCCAACCCATGAACAACGCGAGCAGCAGAATCGACTCGATACCGACCACTGCCCAGAACAACGACTGGCCAAAACTGGACACAAAGGGCTGATAGCGCTCTATCGTACCGCAGTTGCGGCACAGCCCTGCCATCGTGCCGCTGGTGGAAATCTCGCCTGGCTCGCTGCGATAACGGGTCTTGCACTGGCTGCAGATCATGCTGAAGTTCAATCGGGCTTGCAGGCATAATAACGCAACCCCTCGGAGCGGAATGATGCGAAACACGATTGCAGTCCTGGTCCTCGTGGTCGCGGCTTGCGGCGGAAACGGCGGCATGCAGCACGACGCGCATACCGGACCCGCGATGAATTTTCAGCCGGCGTCCGACCGGCTGGCAACCGGCGGTCATTTTGTGGGTGCCGGGGCTGAGCAATTGGCTGGCGAGGGTTTCAGCGTGGTCGTCGATCTGCGGGAGGAGCCACCCTCGGGTCAGCGTGAAAAACTGGCGGCGCTCGGCCTGACATGGGTTCACGTGCCGGTCAGCTGGGAAAATCCTCAGCCGGCCCATTTCGAGGCTTTTCGGGCTGCGATGGCGGAGCACCGTGACAGCCGGGTACTGGTCCAGTGTGCAGCCAATTACCGCGCGTCGGCCATGACCTACCTTTACCGGGTAGTGGAGGAAGATGTGCCGCCAGTCGAGGCGGCAATTGCGCTGCACTCGGTCTGGCAGCCAAACGAACGCTGGACGGTCTATCTCGAGGAGATCATCCGCGCAGAAAGAAAGACGCCCTAGGCGCGACCGTCATGTAGCGGCTCCAGTTCGGCGCCGTAGCGGTCGCGGAGAAACTGAACCGCTATTTTTTCCAGCTGCCGGACGCGCTCGCGACTCAGTCCCACCGCGCGGCCAACATCCCGCAGGCTTGGCTCGTCACCGCTGCCCAGCCCGTGACGCAGACGCAATATCTGCGCTTCACGTTCCGGCAGCGCGTCGAGTACCTGGCGGACCAGCGCAGTCATCTGTTCGCTGCTGACCTGTTGCTCGATGTCGACAGCGGATTCATCGGTTACCAGGTCTGCGAGCTCGCCGTCATCATCGCGGCCCAGCGGGGTCTGCAGTGAAACAGGATCGAGCAGCTGCAGCAGCTCGCGTACCTTTTTTTCGGGCACGCCCGATTCGGTGGCCAGCTCCGGGGCCGACGGCAGCCGCCCGTTTTGCGAGTAAAAGCGCTGTTGAGTGCGCGCTATCAGGCGCTTCTTCTCGTTGATGTGGGCGGGCAGCCGCACGGTGCGGCTCTTATCCCCCACGGCACGACCGACCGCCTGGCGTATCCACCACGTGGCATAGGTCGAGAACTTGAAACCACGCCGGTGGTCGAAGCGGTCGACGGCCTTGAGCAGCCCGAGGTTTCCCTCCTGCACAAGGTCGTCGAGCGGCAGCCCCTGACCGTTGTAGCGGCGGGCAATCGAAATCACCAGCCTCAAATTTGCCTGCACCAGCGCATTGCGCGCCCGGCGCACCACGATTTCCATCAGCGCCACCCGTCGGTCGAGATCGAGCAGGTCAGACACCGTCATACCGGTGTTCTCTGCCGTTGACGCCAGCGCCTTGTCGGAACCTGCCCGGTCGTCGAGCTTGCGAAACGCGGCGGCCCGATCGTGCAGCAGGGCGACCAGGCTGGCCTGGTAGTCGGCGGTCAGTTCGAGCCGGGCCAATGCGTCGGCAAGTTCGGCAGCAACGTCCGGCTCACCGGGTTTTGTTTTCGCAATGCGAGCAAAATTCAGCAGCTGCTGCCGGGCCTGGTCATCGTCGCGATCAGGGTTGCTGGCCAGGATTTCGGTGAGGGCGAGGTCACCGGCCAGCACCGAGTCGATTCGTTGACGCAACGCGTCGACGACCGGGCGGCAGTGTGCGAGGGCTTTACGAATCCGGGTTCGTCCCCGCGCGATACGGCGGGCAAGCCGGATCTCGCCTTCCCGGTCGAGCAGGTCGTGCTGCCCCATTTCCGTCATGTAGTGGGTCAGGTTGTCCGGCGATGCGTCGCTCGTGCGGGCCACGGAATCGCTGTCGCTTCCGGCATGGCTTACTGAGGTTTGGCGTAATTCCATGCATCTACTTTAGCGACTCTGCGCCACCGTTCTACATGTTTGGTTTTCCGTTTGTATCTGACCAGAAACAATTGCAGGTCTAGCCCGGGCGTGTTGTCAGCCAGTGCAGCAGTACCGCCAGCAGACCTGCCGATGCGATCAGGTCGGCTACAACGACCTTGTGCAGTGCCGGCCCATAGTCGTTTGCCAGGAAAGCCAGCGCTACGAAGGACAGCATGCTAACGAGTCCGGTCACACAGGCCGCGGGCCGCAGGACAGGGCGAAAGGCCGACAGCACGATAAATCCGCCCAGGATGCCAAACAGGACCGCGCGGTGGCGCATCAGGATGGCGAGGTCCCCCTGCACCGGCAGGCCGTAAAGCCTTTCGAGCTGGCCAGCCGACAGGACACCAGTGACCGGAACGAGATTGATCAGCCCGGCGAAAACGAGGATGACGGCAGCCAGGATCTTCATTCTGGTGGCCAGGGCTGTAGCTGCCCCTCGTCATCGGTGTACAGGAATGCCGAACGACCGTCTGTGACCGGGAAAACCCGGTTCAGATTCATCAGGTCGCGGTCTATCTTCCATCGGCCGCCTGATTTGCCATGCGACCACGCGAAATAGTGGTACTGATCGTCAGAACCCAGGTAAATCGTATGTTCGATCGGTGTATCGCCGTAGTCGACAAATTGCCCGGGGCCAATTTCGCGAACTTGCTCCGCGTAGCAGCTGGCGAGAAAAAGTACCAGGGCGATAGCAATTCCACGAATCATCGTTGGTCAGTCCGACATCAGCGCATCGGTGCTGATTATGGTGGCGAATTCTTTGTGCAGGTTGGCCAGTGAGAGGTCATGGACACGGCGGGCGCTGTAGCGTGCGCCGTCGGGCCCCACCAGGTCGAAAGCGCCGGTCGCATCGCTGACGACCAGGGTGCGAAAGCCCAGGTTGGCGGCCATCCGCACCGTCGTGGACACGCAATGGTTGGTCGTCAGGCCAGCCACGACGAGGTCGCTGATGCCAGCGTCACGGAGATCGTCGGCAAGACCCGTCCCGATAAAGGCGCTATTCACGTTCTTTCGATAAACCGGCTCGCCGGGTTCGGGTTGTGCCTCTGGCTTGAAATCGCAGCCGGGCGATTCAGCCCGTAGCGGCGATGCCGGCTCCAGCGACAGGTGCTGGGCGTGTACAACCGGCCACCGGTTGCCACGCCAGTGAGCCAGCAGCCGGGCGATATTCTCTTCCAGCCCGGTTGTGCTGCATTTGCCCCAGTAGCTCACATCATCGAAGCCCTTCTGAACGTCGATAATCATGAGCGCCGTTTTGTAATTTGTGGCAAACAAAGTCATATTTGCGACCGTTAATCCAAATGTGTTTGATGTAGCGCCGGTATAGGCAGAGTTACCTAGGCATCTAAACGAATTATGTTCACCGGTGAGAGTTGCTTTAATAGTAGCCGGGAAAGATGGAATCTTTAACCTCCGGGTTCCGGCAAGGATGCTGGCCCCACTTAAGACCGGGGAAGATGGATTTTTAGTCCAGCACGGATGCTGGCCCCAGATTCCAGCACGGGTAAGAAGGATCTTTGGCTCAGCAGGGACGCTGGCCCCCTTTTCCTCTCAGTGACCCGGCTCAGCCCTGGCGCAGCGTTCTCACCGGCGGTGTCGCAACCGCGCCACGCGCAGCCAGCACACCACTTGCCCCTACCACGACGATGCCCGTGACGCTTCCGATCAGCCAGAGCCCGGGATCCAGGCGGTAGTCGAGGTCGAACAGCTGGCGCGCGGCAAGCCCGCCGACCAGGCTGGCCCCCAGAGCGGCAAACAGCCCGGCGGCCAGCCCGAGCGCCATGAACTCGGCGGCCAGGCCCGCGAAGACCGTACGCCTGCGGGCACCGAACGTCCGCAACAGCGCGCTTTCGTAGCGGCGTTCGTCCAGGGTCGACTGAACTGCGGCGACCAGGACGACCAGTCCGGCGGCCAGCGTGAACAGGAATACCGACTGTACGGCGAGGACGGCTTTGTCGATCACCCTGCGTACCTGGTCGAGTACCGCCTCGATATCGATAACCGACACGCTCGGGTACTGGCGGACCAGCTTGAGCAGGGCATCACGCCGGGATGGCGGCACCTTGAGACTGGCGATAAAGGTCTTTGGGTAGTCTTCCAGTGCGGCAGGGTTGAACACCATGAAAAAATTCGGCTGAAACGAGTCCCACCTGACCTCGCGCAGCGAGCTGATCGTCGCCGACAGCTCTGCGCCGGCGACGTCGAAGACCAGCAGGTCGCCGGGCGCCACACCCATCTCGCGGGCTGCATCGACCTCGACGGACACCAGCGGCGGGCCCTGATAGTCGCTGGGCCACCATTCTCCCGCCGCCAGCGCATTCGTCGGCGACAAGGTCGTCCGATAGGTAAGGTTGGCGCCTCGTTCGGCCAGCCGCCGGCCCCGGTCGCTGCGGTAGCGTCGCTCGGCGACCGGTGTCTCGCCAATTCGTGTCATCCGGGCACGAACCAGCGGCACGAATTCCGGCTGCGTCAGCCCCGCATCGGTCAGGACCGCGCCGACGCCCTGCCGTTCTTCCGGCTGGATATTGATTAAAAAGTGATTGGGCGCTTCCTCGTCCAGGCTGGCCCGCCAACCCTGCAGCAGGTCATTGCGCACCAGCGTCAGCACCAGCAGCACCATCAGGCCGAGACCGAACGCGACCACCTGGATCGCGCTCTCGCTGCCACGCCGGGAAATGTTGGCCAGGCCATAGCGCCAGGCAACCCCGACGCGGCTGCGTCCGCGTGCCACCAGGCCGACCAGCAGGCGGCCCACGCCATACAGGACGACACCGCTCGCCAGTGTCCCGCCGGCGATCACGAACAGCAGTCGTGCATCGCGCACCGACCAGTAAACCAGAAGACCCAGTGCCAGTATGGCGCCGCCATAGGTGACCAGCGCGCCGGGTGGCGGTGGCGCCAGTTCACGGCGCAGCACTCGCAGCGGTGGCGTAGTCGACAGGCGCAGTAAAGAGGGCAGGGCGAAACCCGCCAGCAGTATCAGCGCGGTACCCAGCCCGAGCGCGACGGGACGCAGCGACGGATCGGGCAGTTCGCCACTCAAAAGGCCCGACAAGGCGAGCGCCAGCCCTCTTTCAGCGGCAAAACCGAGCAGCGCTCCCGCAAGGCTGGCCAATAGCCCGATCACCAGCACCTGCACGAAGCCGGTGGTGACGATGAATCGCTGTGTTGCGCCGAGGCTCTTCATGAGGGCGGCCGTGTCGAGCCGGCGCTCGGCATAGCGCCGCGCCGACATGGCGATGGCGACGGCGGCCAGCAGCAGGCTGACCAGCGATGCCAGCGCGAGGAAGCGGCCGGCGCGGGCGATTGCGTTATTGAGTTCGCGCCCGGTATCGCCACGGTCGGCGAGTGCCGCACCCGGCGGCAGCTGTGATTCCAGTTCCCTGGCAAAAGCCACGACGGCGTCCCGCGTCCCCGCGAACAGCTGGGAATGCGTGACCCGCGAGCCGGGTCCCAGCAGTCCCGTTGCCGGGATATCGTCGATGTTCATCAGCAGCGTCGGGGCCAGGCCGGCAAAACCGGGTGTCTGGTCGGGGCGAAAGACCAGCACCCGCGTTACCCGGAGGGACGATCGCCCCAGCTCTATCGTCGTACCGGTGTCGATATCGAGTCGTGCCATCAAGGCCGTGTCGAGCCAGGCCTCGCCGCGCGCCGGCCCGCCGCTGGCGCGCCGCGGCGTCCCGAGCAGGCGTTCGGCGGTGCGTAACTCGCCGCGCAGCGGGTATCCGGTACTGACTGCCTTGATGGCCGCGAGCACGTCGTTACCGCCGGCGAACACGACGCTCGGAAACGACAGCGCCGACGCTGTAGCAAGACCGCGCTCTTCAGCGGCGTCGAGTCGCTGCGCATCGAGCGCCTGCGGCGAACTTAGCCGCAGGTCAGCGGCGAGCACTTCCGCTGCCTGCAGCGCCACCGCCTGGCTGATCCGGTCGGTCAGAAAGCCGATCGCGGTGACCGAGCCGACGGCAATGACGAGCGCGGTTGCCAGCACCGCGAGTTCTCCTGCGCGTGCGTCCCGCACCAGGGCGCGCAGTGCGAAGCGAATCGCTTTCACGAGTCCTCCACCAGCCGGCCGCCATCGAGACGCAGCCGCCGGTCGCAGCGGGCAGCGAGCTTTTCGTCGTGCGTTACGAGGACCAGTGTCGCGCGGTGCTCACGGTTCAGCTCGAACAGCAGGTCGGCGATTATCGCGCCGGTCGTCTTGTCGAGATTGCCGGTTGGCTCATCCGCAAACAGCACCGACGGCTGACCGGCAAAGGCGCGGGCGATGGCGACACGTTGTTTCTCTCCGCCCGAGAGCTGGTTGGGATAATGGGCCAGGCGTTCGCCCAGCCCAACGGCGGTTAGCGTGTCCTTCGCCCGCTGGCGGGGATTCGCCGCACTGTCCAGCTCGAGCGGCAGCATCACGTTTTCCAGGGCGGTCAGCGACGGGACCAGGTGGAATGACTGGAAGACGAAACCGACCCGGCGGGCCCGCAGCGCCGCTCGCCCGTCTTCGTCGAGCATGCCCAGGTCGGTGCCGTCCAGCCACACGCCGCCGCTGCTCGCGGTGTCCAGACCGGCAAGCAGCGCCAGCAAGGTGGACTTGCCTGCACCGGATGGACCGACGATGGCGACGGAGCATCCGCCGTGAATTTCCAGGCTGACGGCATCGAGAATGGTCAGCGGCCCCGCCGGGCTGCTAACCTCTTTGCTCAGCTTATCGGTGCGTAAAGCAATGCTCGATCGTTCGTTCATTCTCCGTTGCCTGTTGCTCGCGACGCTGCTCACTATAACCGCATGCACCGCCGATCCGCCCGTCGCAGCCGCGGTGCCGGCGGCGCCGGACAGCGGCGAAATGCCGGTCATTCTCGTTGTCGGCGACAGTCTCAGCGCCGCCTACGGCATCGGGATGGAACAGGGCTGGGTTGCGTTACTGCAGCGCCGGCTCACGGCCGAGGGGGCCGGTTACCGCGTGATCAATGCCAGTATCTCCGGCGATACGACGTCGGGCGGGCTCAGCCGCCTGCAGGCCGCCTTGCCAAAGCATGAACCGGCGTTGGTCGTCATCGAACTGGGCGCCAATGACGGGCTGCGGGGAATACCGCTGCAGGTCGTGGAGCGCAATCTCGACGAGATGATCCGGATCAGCCAGGCACAGGGCGCCAGGGTTGTTCTGCTGGGCATGCGTATTCCAACCAACTATGGCCCCCGCTATGCGGAGCAGTTTCACTCGATCTATCAGAGCCTTGCGAGGCGGCATGAGCTGCCGTTCGTCGAGTTCTTCCTCGACGGGGTGGCCCTGGACCCCGGACTCATGCTGCCTGACGGCATCCACCCCAATGCCGCGGCCCAACCCCGCCTGCTGGACAACGCCTGGCCGGCCATCGCAGTAGCCCTTTCCACAATAAAATAAGTCCGTTTGGCGCGGGCTAACGATCCAGGCCGCACCGGGGCGGGGCACTCTGCTGGCCGTTACATCCCGTTACAGTACGAAACCGTGTTGAGACCAATACGGGCCGGCCGCCTGCGACACTCCTCCCACGGTCTTTTTCGACAAACATAAAAGAGGAGATAGCCCATGTTTCTCAGAAAATTCTTCCTGGTTACCGCGCTCGCCGTTGGTTTCAGCGGGGTGGCCATTGCCGACGATGATGATGACGGCGACGATGACGGCAACGGCAATGCGTTTGCCCAGTGCCTGCGTACTCAGCCCGTCCATTTCGACGGCACGATCGTCGATGCTGCGCTGGCCACACCCGAGCTGAGCACCCTGGTATTTGCCGTGCAGGCCGCCGGCCTGGTCGATGCGCTGAACGGCGAGGGTCCGCTGACGGTCTTCGCGCCAACAGACGATGCCTTCGCAGCCATTCCTGACGAAATTCTCAACGCCATCATCGCTGACGTCGATCTGCTGACGGCGGTGTTGACGTATCACGTGATCGATGGCGCGGGCCGGCGCATGGATCCGCGTCGGGCGTCTTTCCGTGCGCGCGAGCGGAATACCCTGCAGGGCCAGTCGGTGTTCTTCAATTACTCCGCGGGTGGACCGCAGATTAACCAGTCGACTGCTGATTGCACCGCCGTGCGTACCACCAACGGCGTTGTCTGGCTGATCGACAGCGTGTTGCTGCCGCAGTTCTGAACCAGCCTGCAGACTGACTGACGATGAAAAACCGGCGCCGGGAGGCGCCGGTTTTTTTATGCCTCGCGTTGCCAGAGCGTGTGAATAAACTGCTGCTGCGTCCGCATTGGCGTTGCATGCATGCCGATCGCTTCGTGGTGCAGCGTGAAACTGCTGCCCAGCAACCGACCCAGCCCGAAGGCGTCATAACGCACAATCTCCAGGCCGCTGCAGCGCTCAGGCCCCTCGGGACCGAATGCCGACAGGATGACCCAGCCGCCCGGCGCCAGTCCCTCGCGCAGCGTGGTGGTGTAGCGCTGCCTGTCAGCTGCGTCGGTGAGGAAGTGCAGCGCCGCACGATCGTGCCACAACGAATAGCGCCGTTCGGGTCGAAATTCGAGCACATCGCTCACGATCCAGTTGACCCGTGTGCCATCGGGCCCGAGGCGTCTGCGGGCGTGTTCCAGGGCACCGGCGGAAATATCCAGGACGGTGATGTCTCGAAATCCTCTGCCCAGCATCCGGTCGACCAGCCGGGATGCGCCACCACCGACATCGATGACCGGTTGTGTGGTTTCGATGCCCGTGCGTGCGACCAGGTCGAGGGACTGACGGGGTTCGGCTTCGAACCAGGACACCGCGGTAACCGGCTTGTCACGGTAGACCCGTTCCCAGTGCGTCTTTCGATCCGGGGGCATGCTGGGAAGATACCGTAAGACGGGCGAAAAAAAAGGCCGGGCAGAGCCCGGCCTTTCGAAAACCTGGGTTTTCTTCTTGCGTTAGCCGCGGCGGCGCAGGCCCATCAGGCCCAGCAGGCCACTGGCGAACAGCCAGACGGCGGCCGGTACCGGGATAACGCGCGGTGCGATCTCGGCGAAACCGAACGGATCGACGTCGGTTACCCAGACGTTAACGCCTTCCACACGAACACCATACTGGACCACGCGGGTCGGGTCGTTGATCAGCGTCTGCGAGAAGCTGAAGTCGCCAACCAGCGGCAGCGGAATGATGGTGTCGACGCTCGACGAGAAGTCGCTGGCGAAGTCACGGATGAACAGCGAAGCGCTGTGCGCATCGGTGAAGCTGTTCGACAGGACCGTGCCTTCGAAGGTCAGCGTCACGCCAGCGAGCGAGCCATCGGCCACTTCGGCGTAGGCGTTGGCTTCCATGTACTTGTTGCCGGGCGCACCGGGTCCGCCGCCGCCCACGTACCAGTACGGGTCGGGATCGCCGACGGTGTTCGGACCGACGGTCAGGACGTCACCCGCGAAGCTCGCGGTCAGGTCGGCAAAACCCCAGCCAGAACCGAACTGGAAGTCGCCAGCGGTGCCGTCCGGGTTGATGTTAAAGACATTCATGAACCCAAGGTTCAGCGTGGATGGGTCGATCGTGACCGTGGTGGTGGAACCCGCCCAGCTGGCAGGGGCCAGCATGAGCGATACAGCAACAGCCGCAGTGGCTGTGCGAATTTGACTAATCATTATGTTAACCCCCTAAAAGAGATAGTAATTTTATATTATGCGGAGCCTTTATACGGTCCGGTGACAACGCTGTCAACCGTTTATTGACATAACGCCGCAGCCGGGGGCCCGGGAGACGAAAAAAGCCGTCTCAACCGCGAAAATACAGCCAAACGGCGGCGATTACCAGCAGCACGATAACGCTGAATGTGGCGTCACGGCGGCGCCAGGCCGGATCGCCGTCATGGGCAGGCCCATCCAGCGTGTCATAGCTGAGATTGGCAATCCGTTCGCTGTCTGGAATTGTGGCCCCATGCCGGACGCCATGCCGGGCCACGCCCGGCAACCCCGCCTACAGCACCGACGTGTCCGCGAAGACGATGTAAATTGCCATCACCAGGGCCAGCAATACCAGGCCCGCCTTGCGAGCATGAGGCCAGGGTGTCATATCCACAGCTCCTACATCTTTCTGGCGCCACTCCTCGTCGAGGGGGCGCAGTTCGCCGATGACCAGCATCAGCACGACCAGGTAAGCGAAAACGAGCCCCAGGAAGTGAAATTCGTGCATCGATTTGACGATGCGTGCCAGCGCGGGCACGAAGTAACCGCAGGCGATGATCACGAAGCCGGTCAGCAGCGCGACCTTCGCGGCGAGAGGCGGCACACGGCGGGTCAGCATTCCCACCAGCACGACCGAGAAG
>JAHEKH010000048.1:17189-21332 GCA_024638445.1 Gammaproteobacteria bacterium
GGACACCACGAACAGGAAGATCGCATAGTGCAGGAAGTTGATATCGGCGATGGTGTAGAGCACTCCATCCAGGCTGCTCTTGAACATCTCGAGCACGAGCCGGCCGATCCCGAGAACGAAACCGACGCTCAGTGCGGCGATGGCCCCGCGGGCGTTGGCCCGCGACCAGAACACGCCAATCAGGAAAACCGCGGCAATCGGCGGCGAAATGTAGGCCTGCACGCTTTGCAGGTAGGTGAACAGCTGGCCGGAGATCAGGTCCATGAAGGGAATCCACAGCAGCCCGAAACCGACCAGCACCAGCGTGGCGATGCGTCCGACGACGACCAGTGTCCGTTCCGAGGCTTCGCGGTGATACTTCTTGTAGATATCGATCGTGAACAGGGTCGAGCAGGAGTTGAACACCGACGACAGCGAACTCATCAGCGCGGCCAGCAGGCCGGCGGCGACCAGGCCACGCAGACCGGCCGGCAGCAGCGTTCCAACCAGCGCCGGCAGCGCCTGGTCCGGCTTGTCCAGCGTCAGCGCACCGGACTGCGCCAGCACGAAGGCGATGATGCCGGGCACCACGAAAATGAACAGCGGCAGCTGCTTGAGCAGGGCGGCAAAAATGGTGCCACGCCGGGCCTCGCCCTGGTTGCGGGCCGACAGCACGCGCTGGACGATGAACTGGTCGGTACACCAGTACCACACCCCCAGGATCGGCGCGCCAAAGAGGATACCGGTCCACGGGAAATCCGGGTGGCTCATCGGTTTCCAGAGATCGAAGTACTCCGGTCCCGCGGCTTCCCTGAGCGCGCCCCAGCCACCGATTTCGTTCAGACCGATGAAGGTGACCGCAATTGCGCCGCCCAACAGGACAAACATCTGTACCAGGTCGGTGTACAGCACCGCGCGTAAGCCGCCCCAGACGGTATAGATCCCGGTTGCGACAACGACGATCAGTGCGCCGGTCCAGAAATCGATACCCATCAGCGTCTGGAAGACGATACCGCCGGCGGCAATCGTGACGGAGATCTTGGTCAGTACGTAGCCGACGATTGAAATGATGGCCAGGTAGAGCCGCGGACCGGAGGAATAGCGGCGTTCGATAAACTCCGGCATCGTGAAGACGCCGCTCTTGAGATAAAACGGCACGAAGACCCAGCCCAGCAGCAGCAGCATGAAGCCGGCCAGCACCTCGAACTGGGCGACGGCCACGCCACCGGCGGCGCCGGAGCCGGCCAGGCCGACCAGGTGCTCGGAGCCGATGTTCGAGGCAAACAGCGAGGCGCCGATGACGAACCAGCCGACGTTCTTGCCCGCGAGGAAAAAGTTTTCCGGTGTGTCGCCGGGGCGCTTGCGGTAGGTGCTGGCGAAGGCAACGCCAAAAATCACGAGAAAGTAGATCGCGACGACCGCCCAGTCGAGGCTGGTGAGTACCTGCATGTGTCCCCCTGGCGCTTTGGTGCCGGGCTATTAGACCACGACGCGACCGGGTCGTGGGAGTGGCCGGCGTGGACGGTTACTCGACGATGCGAAACCCGGTTCGCAGCGTCGTATCCGAGCTGCCGCCGATCCAGGCGTGAAAGCCGCCCGGTTCGGTGACCGCCTGCATGTCGCGGCCAAAAAATGCCAGGTCATCGGTGTGCAGTTCGAACTCCACCACGGTCTCCTCGCCCGGCTCGAGACGGAACCGCCGGTAGCGCTTGAGCTCCCGTACCGGCCGGGTGAGGCTGCCGGCGAGGTCGCGAACATACAGCTGCGCTACCTCATCGGCCGGCGTGTCGCCGGTGTTGACCAGCGTCGCGCGAACTTTCAGCGTATCGCCGAGGCGAATCTCGTCGCGGTCTGTGACGATGTCGTGGTACTCGAACGTGGTGTACGACAGGCCGTGACCGAAAGGAAAGAGCGGCGTGTAGTGGGTGTCGAGGTGAAAGGCGGTCATGCCGAACGACGTCTGGGGTGCGTGGGTATCGATTTCGTCAATGCTCACGATCTTGTCGTCCGACGGCGGTTTGCCGGTATTTTTCTGGTTGTAGTAGATCGGCACCTGTCCGACCATTCTCGGAAAGGTGGCCGGCAGCCGACCGGACGGGGACGCCACCCCGAGCAGCAGGTCGGTGATTGCTTCACCACCCATCGTGCCCGGGTGCCACGCGAAAAGGATTGCGTCGACCTCGTCGACGACGTTGGACAGCGTCAGCGGCCGTCCGGCGAGGATGACCGCGATGACGGGCTTGCCGGTAGCCCGGATTCGCCGCACCAGTTCGGCCTGGTCGCCCGGCAGGTCGATGTTGGCCCGCGAGTGCGCCTCGCCCGACAGGATCGATTCCTCGCCGAGGAACAGCAACGCGACATCGGATTCTTTCGCGGCCTCCACCGCGTCATCGAAGGCCGGGCTGACCCGGCTGCGCGACGTTTTCATCGCCCGCACGTAGCGAATGTCGACCGTGTCGCCGAGACGGGCCCGCAGCGCTGCGAGGGGCGTGACGCTGAGCCGGGGATCGCCGTCGAAAATCCACGTGCCGAGCTGTTCGTAGGGCGCATCGGCCAGGGGACCGATCACCGCAAGCCTGTCAAGTTTTCCGGCATCCAGCGGCAGGGCGCGATCGTCGTTTTTCAACAGCACCGCGCTTTGCAGCGCCGCCTCGCGGGCGACCGCCAGCGCGTCGGGTGCCGCGAAACCCGGATACGCCGAGGGATCGGTCTGGGCGTTGTCGAACAGGCCGAGGCGGAACTTCAGCGCCAGGATCTTTGCCGCGGCAGCGTCGATCAGCGCGGGATCGATCTCGCCGTCTTCAATCAGCCCGGCAAGATACCTGGAAAAGATGTGGCTCATCATATCCATGTCGATGCCGGCGCTGACCGCCGCTTTGCCCGATTCCCGGTCGTTCTCGGTCAGCCCGTGGATCGACAGCTGGCGGATCGATGCCCAGTCGCTGACGACGAAGCCCTCGAATCGCCATTCTTCGCGCAGCACCTGGCGCATCAGAAATTCGTTGGCGGTCGCCGGTACACCGTTGAGGTCGCTGAACGAGGCCATGATGGTGCTGGCTCCGGCATCGATTGCAGCCTTGAACGGACGCAGATAGTAGTTGCGCAGCTCGTACTCGGAAAGGTTGGTAGTCGCGTAGTCGCGACCGCTCTCGGCGGCGCCGTAGCCGGCAAAGTGCTTGGCGCAGGCGGCTATTCTGCCGGGTGCAGACAGCTCCTCGCCCTGGAAGCCCAGCACCATGGCGGCCGCCATGGTCTCGGCGAGGTAGGGGTCTTCACCCGGGCTTTCCGCAATGCGGCCCCAGCGGGGGTCGCGCGTGATATCGATCATCGGCGCGAAAGTCCAGTTGAGCCCCGAGGCTGCCGCTTCACGCGCGGCCATCCGGGCCGCCTCCTGCACCAGCCCGGGATTCCAGGTTGCCGCCTGGCCTAGTGGAATGGGCATGATCGTCTTGAAACCGTGAATGACGTCACGCGCAACGAGCAGCGGGATGCCGAGCCGGCTTTCCTCGGTGGCGATACGCTGCAGCTCGTTGATCGTGTCGACATCGACCACGTTGAGCACCGAGCCGACCTCGCCCCGGCGAATTGCGTCGCCGAGACTGGATACCGCGGTTGCAGCGTCGGAATGCTGCTGGTTCATCTGGCCGATTTTTTCGGCCAGCGTCATCCTGGCCAGCAACGCGTCGACGCGCTGTTGAACGGATGACGGATCTGATTGCAGCGGGTTACTCATTACGGCCGCCATTATGCCCAAATACAGGATCGCCGACCGGGCAAGGACGAGGAAAAGTTCTTTCATCGAACAAACCTGATGGAGTCGAGGTAGACGTTAACCGACGAGCCCTGGCCGCCGGTCGTGGTGATGACAAAACCGGTCTTCAGGCTGGACAGATCGAGCCGGTCCAGGGGTATGCGGTAGCGCCGCCAGCTTTTCGTCAGCTTCAGGTTTTCGGTTTTACTGATCGCCGAGTCGGGAAAGGGCTTGTCGCCTCCGATAATCCCGACCCCGATGGCGATGCGTTCACCGCCAAAGGCGCCGCGTGCCCAAAGCTCGAGGTAGCGGGCCCCGGTCAGGTCGAAGCCGCCGTCCTGGTCGCCCCAGTTATTGGCCGGGTGCTGCCAGGCGACGCCGACCCAGCCGCCTTCGCCGTTGTAGCGCAGCCG
>JAHEKH010000143.1 GCA_024638445.1 Gammaproteobacteria bacterium
CGCTCAGCGCATCGGCGATCAACCCGAAGCGCTCGGCACCGCGGCATTCCACGATAGAAGCCACGAGCATTCGGTCGATGAAACGCTCGTCCCGCGTATGGCGCATCAGGCTCATCAGCTGTTTCACATAGGGGTCGGGCACGTCGTTGGCGAGCTCGAGCCCGCGTCGCTGCATGAGGCCATAAACCTGGCGAAAATGCTCGAGCTCCTCGAGCGCCAGGTCGATGAGTCCGGGTATGATCGACAGGCGATCGGAGTACTTGACGACCAGGCTCATCGCCAGCGCCGATGCTTTGCGCTCGCAGTTGGCGTGGTCCATCATGAATTGATCGAAGTCTCCGAGCGGCGCTTCGACCCATGCAGGATCGGTCGCGATCAGCAGGTCCAGGGATTTGCGTGTCATACACATCCTCACAATATGCGGCGAGCCACGCCATTTTCTCACAACGCTACGCGCGCGAAGCCGCAGCTTACCTGGATCGGCACGGGTTCCTGAGTTTTCCCTGGCTGCCAAAACCGGCTGCCGGTCTGGGCCTGGTGGTCGTCATACCGGCTCTGGCCGAACCGGACGCAGTTGCTACGCTGACGTCGGTGGCGGCAGCGAGGCGCCCGGACTGTGACGTCGAGATCCTCCTGGTCGTCAATGCGGGCGAGGACGCCAGCGGGCCGGTCCGCCTGGCAAATGAGCAGACCTTGCGGGACGCCGGCGAATGGGCGGGCCGGCAAACTGGCCAGGTGGTCCATGTACTCGACTGCCGTGACCTGCCGGCGGCCCAGTCCGGCGTTGGTCTTGCGCGAAAAATCGGCATGGATGCGGCGCTGGCACGGCTGGCAGCGTCAGGGAAAGGGCGCGGAATCATCGTGTCGCTGGATGCCGACTGTCGTGTCGCGGCGAGTTACCTGGAGGCAATAGCCGATTTTTTTCGGGCGAATCACGATGCAATCGGCGCGACAATACACTTCGAACACCCGCTGGACGAGACGCCACCCGGGCTGCGCAGTTCGATCATTGACTACGAGTTGCACCTGCGATGTTACCGGCGCGGCCTGCTGCTGGCCGGCTCGCCCTACGCCAGCTACACGGTAGGCTCGGCAATGGCGGTGCGGTCCGAGATCTATGCGCAGGAAGGGGGAATGAACCGGCGAGCCGCCGGGGAGGATTTTTATTTCATCAATAAGCTGCTGAAGCGGGGTTACGTCGGCGAGATCAACAACACCACCGTGATCCCGTCGGCACGGATCTCCGACCGGGTCCCATTTGGCACCGGGGCGGCGCAGGGCAGGGCTCAGGAATCATCGGTCACCACCTATGCGCCAGTCGTCTACCAGGTCATCCGCAAGTTTCGCGACTCACTCAGCGAACTGGCCTGCGCCGGTCGACCGATGCCGACGGACTTCCAGCCGTTTCTCGAGGCAACGGCCTTTGAACGCTGGCTGGAAAAGACCCGTGCGAATGTCGCCAGCGCCGCGTCCCTGGAGGCGCAGCTGGAGCGCTGGTTCGACGGGTTTCGCACGATGAAACTGATCCACTGGCTGAGTGACCAACGCCATTCGCGGGTGCCGGTTGCCGATGCGGCAGGGACAATTATCAGCTGGGCAGGGCACGGGGTCGCTGAAGGTCCCGAGGCGATGTTGCGACAACTGCGCAGGCTGGACCTCCGGTGCGGCGAATAGACTTGTAACAAAGGCCGGTGCGGCCTCCATCGTCTGCTACAATTTGGCTCGAAGAACGAATAACGACAAATTGTCGCAACCGCCGGCGGCGAATCGCGGTCGGCCCAGCCTCGGGGGGAAGGGCTGCTCATGAACCGATGGAAGGTCATTCTGGTCAGCGCGATGCTGCTGATCGCCGGCGGTGCCACTGGCGCGGAAACGGATCACCCCGAGCTGGACTACGAGAAAGTGGTGGTCAGGGCCTATTTTGACGATCCCGGGCTGGTTGTCGAACTGGCGGCCGAACGTGAGCCCTGGGACGTCAACCGCGAAAAGAAATATATCGTGCTCGACGTCTCCCAGAACGAGTACGATGATCTGCTCGAACGCGGCTTCCGGGTCGAGATTGACGAGGCGCACACCAAGCGCATGAACGATGCGCTGGCGGCAATGCGGCAGCCGGCGCGGGGCGGCGGCATCCCCGGATTCCCGTGTTACCGGACCGTTCCGGAAACTTACGCCAGCGCCGAGGCCCTGGCTGACGCCAACCCGCAGCTGGCCAGCTGGATCGACATCGGCGATTCCTGGGAAAAAAATAACGGGCTGGGTGGTTTCGACCTGAACGTCCTGAAAATCACCAACTCAGCCGTCACAGGAACAAAGCCCAGGCTGATGGTGATGGCTGCGGTGCACGCACGCGAGTACACCACCGCTGAAACCGTCACGCGTTTCGGCGAGATGCTGATTGAGGAGTACGGGATCGATCCCGACGTCACCTGGCTGGTTGACGACCACGAGATTCATCTCGTGCTGCAGTCCAATCCGGATGGGCGCATCAAGGCTGAAACCGGTATCAGCTGGCGCAAGAACACCAACCAGAACTACTGCAGCCCCACTTCCAACAGTCGCGGCGCCGACCTCAACCGTAACTGGCCATATGGCTGGGGCTGTTGTGGGGGCTCGAGCGGCAGCCAATGTTCGCTGACCTACCGTGGCGCGGCGCCCGAATCCGAACCAGAGATCCTGGCCATTCGCACCTACACAGCCTCGATCTTTCCGGATGCACGTGGCCCGGCGCTGACCGACCCGGCGCCGGCGGACACACCGGGTATCTTCATCGACGTGCACAGCTTTAGTGAGCTGGTCCTGTGGCCGTGGGGTTTCACCTCGGCGGTGGCGCCCAACGGCATCGCATTACAGACGCTCGGCCGCAAGCTGGCGTACTTCAACGGTTACACGCCGGAGCAGGCGATCGGCCTCTACCCGACTGACGGTACCTCGGACGACTACAGCTATGGCGAACTCGGTGTTGCGTCATATGCCTTCGAGCTCGGTACCAGTTTCTTCCAGAGCTGCGGTACGTTCGAGAACACTATCCTGCCGGATAATCTCGACTCGCTGATGTATGCGGCCCGGGTTTCACGCACGCCGTATATCACGCCGGCAGGCCCCGACGCGCTGACGGTCGCAGTGGCCCCCGGTGCGGTTGAACCCGGGACCGCAGTGTCGCTGAGTGCGACCATTGACGACACGCGGTTCAATAACTCACTCGGCACCGAGCCCACGCAGAATGTTGCTGCGGCGGAGTACTACATCGACGTGCCGCCCTGGGGCGACAGCCCATCGGCATTGGCAATGAGTGCCGCAGACGGCAGCTTTAACGCGAGTGTCGAAGGTGTCGCTGCTACCATCGATACCACCGCACTGGCGAACGGACGGCATACCGTTTATGTGCGCGGCCGTGATGCGGCCGGCAACTGGGGTGCCGTTGGCGCCGCCTTTCTCTACGTTGTCGACCCTGCCACCGCGCCACGCATCAGCGGGACCGTGACCGCCGCCGACAGCGGTCAGCCGCTCGCGGCGACGGTGTCCGCAGGCAACCAGTTCTCGACGGCGACCGATCCGGCTGACGGCAGCTACGAGCTGCTGGTCGTCAGCGGCACTTACGACGTTACCGCCAGTGCTACGACGCCAGGCTATGGCGACAGCACCGTGACCGGCATCGTGGCGCAGGATTCGCAGACTGTCGTGCAGGATTTCGCGCTGCAGCCGGTTTGCGACATCTTTGTCGACAACGTCGAGGCCGGTAATGCCGGCTGGTCGGCCCAGGCGCCGTGGGCGATAACGACCGAGCTGTCCAACAGCCCGACCCGTTCGTGGACCGAGAGTCCCGGCGGCAACTACGGCAACAATCGCGACGTGTCGCTGACATCCCCCTCGTTCGACCTGAGTACATTCGGCGATGTCCGGCTGGAATTTGCCCAGATCTGCGATACGGAAGCCGGTTACGACTATTGCATCGTCGAGGTCTCCGCCGGCGGCGGAAGCTGGCAGGAAGTAGTCCGATACGACGGCAGCTCGTCGCAGTGGGAAGACATCGAGCTGGCGCTGCCGCAGCTCAATGGCCAGCCGGATGCCCGTTTCCGCTTCCGGTTCACTTCCGATGCATTCGTCGTAGATGACGGCTGGCACGTGGACGATGTGCGTCTGCGCGGCGCCGGTGGCAGCTGCGGCACGCCGGATACGGACAACGACGGTATCGGCGACGATATCGACAACTGCACCCGGCGGCCCAACCCGGGCCAGCGCGACACCGACGGCGATGGTATCGGCAATTTCTGCGACCCGGATTTTGACAACGATTGTATTGTTACAGGGCCGGATCTCATGACGCTGATTGCGGACCTGTTCCAGACGGGTGATCTCGATACCGACCTTAGCGGCGACGGCATCGTGAACTACTTCGATTTTGTGCTGGCATGGCAGCTTCGCGGACAACCGCCCGGTCCGAGCGGGCTCAGCGATATCTGCGACTGAAGCTGACGGGGAAAGACGAATTACAAGGCAATCTGGTGAGTTTCGCGTCGCGGGCGACTATCGTTCCTGCGGGGCTTTGTCGGGCTGCGCGAAAAACGCAAAAGGCACCGCCAGCGGCCCGATCAGGATCGCCAGCACCACCCAGAACACGACGTTCGCGCCGCGCAATCTGGCAATTGCCCAGCACGCCCAGACCGATAAAAGCATTGCTGTCAGTAACCAGACCATGGCGTCGAGTTTAGCGCGATGTCGCGACATTGTGATGCAGGAATGGCCACGCTTTCGGTCGGATTTTAGTGCTGGTCTAAATCGCAAAACTCGGAAAAATCATTCTGATGCAACGCCTTGACGCTTTCACTCGGGCGCCTGACGGCGCAAACTACGTGGCGGAGAGGCGAGACATTGCAATTCACCGGGACAGATAAGCCCGATAAATCAGGCTGTAATGCTGCTGCTTTCATCTACAGGGGGAACAAAGATGTACGCAAGAGTTTCAACAATTAATAAAACAACCAACGGGAATGCCCCGCCGGGACGACGACCGGCGAGCGGTTCGGGTGCACGCGCACTTGCGGCGGCCGCAGCATGCCTGGTCTGGCTGGTATCGGGGTCCGTCGCGCACGCCGCCGCCGAAATCGAAGCCAGGCTACTCGAGCAACTGGAAAGCAAGAACGAGGCCACTGGCTGGATCCTGCTGAACGAACGCGCTGATCTCAGCGGTGCCTATGCCATCGAAGACTGGAACAAGCGTGGTCAGTACGTTTACGAC
>JAHEKH010000144.1 GCA_024638445.1 Gammaproteobacteria bacterium
GCAAGCAGATTGAAGAACTGGTACCGCTGCGGTCTGAGTTTATCCAGGTCAACTATGCCAAGGCCGGCGAGCTGGCCGCGCTGATCGGCGGCGGCAACTCCCTGCTGTCGGAACGCGGCAATGTGGCGATCGACGAACGCACCAACACCCTGCTGGTTCAGGACACCGCCGAGAAGCTGGCCGAAGTGCGCCGCCTGGTGCGGCAGCTCGACATCCCGATCCGCCAGGTGCTGATCGAGTCCCGCATCGTGATTGCTAACGATGACTTCAGCCGCGAACTCGGTGTCCGGGTCGGCGCTACTGCGGTGACTGATAACAGCTCGGACGGCCTGATTGCCGTAAGCGGCAGCAGCACCGGCACCGACGCGATGGTGCAGTCCGGCGTGGACAACCTGGCCGACACCGGTAATCCTTTCCCGGTCACGCTGCCCTCGCAGGCTGATCGCTTCAACGTCAATCTGCCGGTCGCCAACCCGGCCGGCCGGGTCGCGCTGGCAATCCTGGATTCCGACTACCTGGTTGACCTCGAGCTGGCGGCGCTGCAGTCCGAAGGACGTGGTGAGGTAATCTCCACGCCGCGGGTTGTGACTGCCAACCAGAAGCGTGCAAGCATCGAACAGGGTGTCGAAATTCCTTACCAGGAAGCGGCGTCGAGCGGCGCTACCGCTACCCAGTTCAAGAAGGCGGTTCTACGCCTCGAAGTGACTCCGCAGATCACCCCGGATGACCGCATCATCATGGACCTGCTGGTCAGCAACGACAGCGTGGGCGAACAGGTGCCAAGTGCCACCGGCGGCTTCGTTCCCAGTATCGACACCAACGAGGTCAACACCCAGGTGCTGGTCAAGAACGGCGAGACTGTCGTGCTCGGCGGTATCTACATCACCGACCGCCGCAACACGACCAACAAGGTCCCGTATCTCGGTGACTTGCCATTTGTCGGGCGGCTGTTCAAGTCAACTATCAACAGTTCGCAGAAATCTGAATTGCTGGTATTCGTGACGCCCAAGATTCTCAAGGAAGGCACGAGCATTAAGTGATTGAGGCTCCGAAGCAACCGGAATTGAATGAGTATTTGAGGAATTAATCGATGCGCAAGCCACTACTGACTCTGCTGCTTCTCATGGCCGGGATACTTGCCGGTTGCGGCGACAAGAATACTTTTGTCGAACAGCCGGGCACGGGCGGCCCGGGCCCGGTTGACCCGGGTACCCCGACCGCCGCTTCCCTGCAGATGCTTACCAGCAATCCTCAAACACCGTCGGATGGATCCGCGCCGGTCACTATCACCGCATTGGCACAGGATTCGAACAACAACTTCATCGAAGGCGTGGCGGTTACGTTTTCGGCCGACTCCGGTGGTCTGATCGTCACCCAGGGCACCACGGACACCAGCGGTGCCGCCACGGCAACGCTTAGCGTGGCAGGCGATCCGACGCCGCGCACGATCACGGTAACCGGCACAGCCGGCACCGTTACTTCCACAGTGCAGGTCAACGTCACGGGCACAACTTTGACTATTACCGGCCCCGGCACGCTGGGCGCGGGTGACACGGGCACCTACACGGTGCTGTTGCGCGACGCGGGCGGCAATGGAATTAGCGGTCGCGACGTCACGATCAGCTCGGCCGCAGGCAGCACGCTGACCCCGGCGGCACCCTACACCACCGACGGCACTGGCCAGGTGCAATTCGACGCGACGGTCAGCACCACGGACACGCTGACGGTATCGGCGCTGGGCCTGACCACTACCCAAAGTATCACCGTCGCCTCGGGCGCAGGTGAAAGCTTCAGCTTCGTCTCGCCGACCGCCGGCACCGAGGTCAATCTCGGCGCCTCGCAGGCTCTGACCGTACGGTTGCTCTCTAGCGGCACCCCGGTCAGCGGCGAGACCATAAACTTCTCGGCCACGCGCGGCACCCTGACTGCAGCTTCCGCCGTGACCAATGCGGCCGGTGAAGCGACCGTCAATATCAGTTCGACCAACGCCGGCGCGGCCACCGTTACAGCGACCAATGCTTCCGGCGTGCCCACTTCGCTGGCAATCGAGTTTGTGGCCACCACCCCCGCCAATATCGAAGTGCAAGCCAACCCATTTACGATCTCGCCTAACGACAGCAGCGCGATCACGGCCGTGGTGCGTGACGCCAGTAACAACCTGGTGAAAAACCAGACGGTGAATTTCTCGCTGCAAGACACCACCGGCGGCACGCTGTCGGTAGGCTCGGCGATCACCGACAGTCAGGGTCGCGCGCAGACCACTTATACTGCCAGCGACACGATCAGTGACAAGGACGGCGTGGTGATTACGGCGACCGTCTCAGGCACTGCAATCTCCGATTCTGTGGCGCTGACCGTCGCCGGCCGCGAAGTGTTTATCACACTCGGTACCGGCAACGAGATCGAAGAGCCAAACCAGGCCCAATACAAGATCCAGTTTGTGGTGCAGGTTACGGACAGCCAGGGTAACGGCGTTGCCGGGGTCACCGTGGTGATGTCGCTGCTGTCGCTCGAATACTCCAAGGGCAACTGGGTGCTGCCGCTGACCGGCCCCTGGGCCCAAAACATTGAGGTCACCTGCGGCGACGAGGACGTCAATCGCAACGGCATCCTGGATCCGGGCGAGGACTTCAATTCCAGCGGTCAGATCGAGGCCGGCAACGTAGCCACCGTGGTGCCCGGCACAGCAACCACCGACGCCAGCGGCTTTGCCCTGATCGATGTGTTCTACCCGCAGGAATTTGCCCGCTGGGTACGCGTTAACCTGGAGGCCCGCACTTCGGTGCAAGGCACCGAGTTCGCCACCGCGTCCCAGTTTGTCCTGCCGATCGCGGCCAGCGACGTCGAGCGGGAAACGACGCCGCCCGGCAATCCCAGCCCCTATGGCAGGGGCGACCCGGCGCTCGGCAACAACACCTGCGCCAACACGCTTTAAAACCATCGACCCGGCAACCGCCGGGTCGATTCTTTTACGGGCTCTGGTACGCTAGCAGGCGTGAAGTCTGAGCCCAATATATTCCTGATCGGCCCCATGGGCGCCGGCAAGACCGCCGTCGGGCGGCGCCTGGCCCGGGCGCTACAACGCGACTTTCATGACAGCGACCTCGAAGTCGAACGGCGCACGGGTGTCGACATCGATTTTATTTTCGATAAGGAAGGCGAGGCCGGATTTCGACGCCGCGAGCGGGACGCCATCGACACGCTCAGCCAGTTGAGCAATATCGTTCTGGCCACCGGCGGAGGTGCGGTGCTGGACCCTGACAATCGCAGTCACCTCGCCAGTCGTGGCACCGTGATTTACCTTGCGGCGAGCGTTGCCCAGCAGCTGCAGCGCACACGCCGCAGCCGCCATCGACCGCTGTTGCAAACCGAGAATCCCGAAGCACGCCTGACGGAGCTGGCGGAAACGCGCAATCCGCTATACGAAGAACTCGCCGATCACGTGATTCAGACCAACGGGCGCAGGGTGCCCTCGGTAGTCAACGAAATTCAGCGGCTGCTCGACTAAGTCCGCCCTTATAATCCGAACTCCGGCAAAAGGATGCGCGTTGGAAACTCTTAACGTTAACCTGGGCGACCGCAGTTACCCGATCTATATCGGCGAGCAGCTGCTGGCCACCGGCCTGCTCGCGAATCATCTGCAAGGCAGCGCGGTGCTGGTGGTCAGCAATGAAACCGTAGCCCCGTTATACCTGGATAGCCTCGTCCAGAGCATCCCCTCGAGCGCGCGCTGCGGCCACCTGCTGTTACCCGACGGCGAAGCACACAAGACACTCGCCACCGCCACCATGGTTTTGGACGCGCTGGTCGAGCAGCGCTACGGGCGGGACGCCTGCCTGATAGCATTGGGCGGCGGCGTGGTCGGCGACATAACCGGGTTTGCCGCGGCGTGTTTTCAACGGGGCATCGATTTCATCCAGGTGCCCACCACGCTGCTGGCCCAGGTGGATGCCTCGGTGGGCGGCAAGACCGGCGTTAATCATGTCGGTGGCAAAAACCTGATTGGCGCTTTTCACCAGCCGCGCTGCGTCCTGATTGACATCGAAACCCTCAACTCGCTAAACCAACGCGAATATCGCGCCGGACTCGCCGAGGTGGTCAAGCATGCGGCGATCCGGGACATGGGCTTTTTCGGCTGGCTCGAGGAACACACCGAAGACATCGACGCGCGCACCCATCACCGGCTGATTTACATGGTTCGGCGCTGCTGCGAGATCAAGGCGGAGATTGTCGCGGCAGATGAGCACGAACAGGGCGTGCGGGCCATTCTGAATTTCGGCCATACTTTCGGGCACGCAATCGAGAATGCCGTGGGTTACGGTGGTTGGCTGCACGGCGAGGCGGTGGCCGCGGGCATGGTCATGGCCAGCGATCTTTCGTCCCGTCTCGGCCTGCTGGACGACGCATTCACTGCGCGCTTGATCGCGTTGCTGGAGGCGCTCGGGCTGCCGGTACGGCCCCCTCCCCTCGACCCGGAGCAGGTAGGCGCCATCATGCAGGGTGACAAAAAAGTCATGCGCGGCCGCCAGCGGTTTGTGTTGCTCGAACAACCCGGCAGGGCTGCAATCAACGACGATGTGCCCGAGGCGCTGCTGGACCAGCTCCTCGACGATTACTTTCGGGGATGAGCAGGCTATGAACCAGCCGGAGCAGAATCATTCACTGGCACCGTATGCCGCGCATGATGACGAATCTCGCGGGCGCCACTACGAGGAGCCACGCCACCCCTATCGGGGAGAGTTTCAGCGCGATCGCGACCGGATCATTCACTGCAGCGCCTTTCGTCGCCTGGTCTACAAGACCCAGGTGTTCGTTAACCATGAGGGAGACCTGTACCGCTCCCGACTGACCCATTCGCTGGAAGTCGCCCAGATCGCGCGCACCGTGGCGCGCACCCTCGGGCTCAACGAAATCCTGGCAGAAGCCATTTGCCTCGCCCATGACCTCGGTCATACGCCCTTCGGTCATGCCGGACAGGACGCGCTCAACCGCTGCATGCGCGACTATGGCGGCTTCGAGCACAACCTGCAGTCGCTGCGGGTAGTCGACGAGCTGGAAGAAAAGTACGCAGAGTTCCCAGGCCTGAACCTCTGCTTCGAAACCCGCGAGGGTATTCTCAAGCACTGCTCGGTCAACAATGCCCGCGAGCTTGGCGCGCTGGGGCAGAGATTCCTGGAACGCAGCCAGCCCGGCCTCGAGGCACAGCTGGCCAATCTGGCGGATGAAATCGCC
>JAHEKH010000145.1 GCA_024638445.1 Gammaproteobacteria bacterium
GGCGGTGGCGATTCCATGTTCTCGAGCCGCGGCGCGGCCAATCTGCTGACCCGCCTGACGGCCGGGCTGGCGATGGCCTTCTTCGTCACCTCGATGACGCTGACGATCCTGGCGCGCGGCACCTCGCAGCCGACCTCGGTTTTCGACGACGTTCAGACCCAGCAGTCCGACGGTCAGTCGGGCGGCTCGACTGGCGGTAGCGTCTTGCCCAATCTGCCGGGCAGCACCGAACCCTCGGCACCGGTCAGCGAATAGAGCGGACTACTTGCACGCCTCATCGCCGGCTGCGGCAATGGCTTTCGCGCTGCCTTCGGCGGCGGTCCGCACGTGTATCGCGGCGTATTCATCGGCATAAACGCAGCGCCAGTGTGGCGACCTTGTCAGCGCGACCGCTGCGCCTGAACGCGGCAGCAGAAGTGTCCACGTGACTTTGTAGTCGTCGAGCAGCTGGAACAAGTTTTGCCCCGGCAGCTGCCACACGGCCGCATGATGGGCGTTGAAGAAATCGCGGCCATATAGCTCGGCGCGCCCGTCGATGAAGGTCGCAATGCGATTGAAGATCAGATAGCCGCCGAAGCCATAGTCGTTGAAGACCGGTCCGTTGAGCCCGTTCGCCTGGGCAAATGCGACCGCGTCGATGGGTTTGGTCTTGCTGTATCCGCCGTCTTGCGACCGGTTCGACGCAGCCAGGACGAGACCGATGCTGAACAGCGCCATCGCCGCCACCGGCAACCAGCGTGATTGCCGAACGACAAACGCCAGCACCGGATCCGGGACCGCCGACGTCAATTGTGCCGCGCGGCCGAGCACTTTGAACTGTTCGGGAACCGGTCGCGCCAGCACGATGGGCATCAGCAGTGCAAAGACGGCCAGGGCGCGCACGTGCATGAGCATCAAATAGGTGAGCAGCAGGACCGTTACGATCCGCATCGGCTTCAGCTTCAATCCGCCAATGAGCGCCGCGCCGAGCAGTCCCAGCAACACGAAGAGGTGAAACGCGTAGATGTGGAAATCGGGCGACTGCCACTCGTCGACCCGGTCGAGCACCTCGCCCAGGCCGAAGATCTTCGGCGTGATCAGGAGGCTCTGGATGCCGAACGGTGTGATGAGGCTGGCACCGGCGGCCAGCGCCAGAAAGATGCCGTGCCGCACGAGGCGGGGTTTCAGCTCGTCACGCGGAACTCCCATCAGCGTTTCGATACTCATCAGGCCGGCGATCGCCAGGCCAAGCGTGAACCCGCCGTGCATGTTGGCCCACAGCGTCATCACCGGCAGCAGCCAGAACGACGGCACGCGCTGTCGATCGGCGGCGAACACGACACCCATCACCCAGACCATCATGATCGGATAGGCCAGCAGGTGCGGTCGGGCCAGGTAGTGCGGCGAGGCGAATACCATAACGATGACTGTGATGCCGACGGCAACCGAGAAACGAAAATGACGCAGACACACGTGGGCCAGCAACGACACCGTAGTCGCGACCAGGAGCATCGCAAATGCATTGAGCGTCCACCAGCCGCCAATCCGGTACGCTCTGTAGAGTACCAGCTGCGACAGCCATTCCTTGGCCAGCCAGACGTCGCCCGGAACCGTATGCGAGAACACATCGCGGTGCGGGACGGCCAGGTTCTCCGCGATCCATCGACCGGTTGCGAGATGCCAGTAGGTGTCGCCGCCCTGCAGCAACGAATAATTGGTGACGATCAGCAGACCGGTGAACGTGATGGCGAAAACAAGGGACGTCACGTGAAATCGGAAGACCCGGTCATCATGCAAGGGTTCGGCTGAAGCTGAAATGCTCATTGCGGCCCGTCTTGGTCGCTCTTTACCTGAAATAGCTGGCGTCTATCCATAGCCGGTCAACCGTGAAGATTGTTTGAAGTGCCGAGCATCGCCCGCATCCAGTGGCAAAACGCCAGCGCCTCTTTGCCCGGTGCCGACCGCTCCGGCCACACCAGGTAATATGCGAAGTCGCTAACCACGGTGTCATCGAGCGGCTTGACGAGTGTACCGTTTGCCAGCGCGGCGTCGACCAGCCAGCGCCAGCCGAGCGCCACGCCGTGTCCCTTCTTTGCCGCCTCGATCAGCAACGGATAGTTGTTGATCTGCAGGTTGCGCTGCTCGAACGGCAAGTCGATTCCCATGCTGGTGAACCAGACGCGCCAGTTCATCCAGTCCCACTGTTCGTCGTCGAGGTTGATGAGATCGCAGCGCGCCAGCGCCGCCAGGTCGGCGATCCCGCCCGTACCTCGCAGATACTCGGCGCTGCACACCGGAAAAACCTCCTCGCGGAACAGCAGTTCGCTGGAATATCCCGGCCAGTCGCCGGTGCCGTGCAGGACGGCCACCTGTACCTCGTCGACCAGGCAATCGGCCATTGTGTCCGAGGCGATCAGCCGCAAGGCGATATCGGGATGACGGGCGCGAAACGCCGTGAGCTGCGGTACGAGGCACAGCGCGGCAATCGACTGGTCGCAGGCGATCGTCAGACGCGGACTGGTCTCGGACAGTCTGATGTCGCCGGTTGCGCTCGCCAGGTGGCGCAGGGCGGCCGACACTGTGTGCTGGTACTCCCGTCCCGCCGCCGTCAGTGAGACCGCCCGGTGGGCGCGATCGAACAGCTTGACACCTAGACGGGTTTCCAGATTGCGGATCTGCTGGCTGACGGCGGCCTGCGTGATATTCAGTTCGTCGGCCGCGCGGGTGAAACTCAACCGCCGCGCCGCGGCTTCGAAAGCGACGAGATTGTCGAGAGGAGGTAGGCGTGATTTCAACATTTACATTAGCAATGCTTATTCAATTGCCCCAAAAACCATCGTTTGCGCCGGATTATAATTATCTGCTCTTATGGATTGATACAAGCAGACGTAGGGCCACCCGATGAACATTCCCATCTTGAAACCGCATCCCGAAGACGCGCCGTTCCGCAAGGACGCAGCCCGTTCCTACACCCTGCCGGCGCGGTTCTACACCGATCGCGAGATCTATGAGCTCGAGAAGGATGCCATTTTCGCGCGCAACTGGTGGTACGCGGGCCACAAGAGCCAGCTCGCCGAGCCGGGCAGTTACATCACGGCCCAGATCCACGACCAGAGCGTCTTCATCGGCCGCAGCGAGAGTGGCGAGCTCAAGGCATTCTACAACGTTTGCCAGCACCGCGGCCACGAACTGCTCACCGGTGCCGGACGCACCAACGTCATCGTGTGCCCGTATCATGCCTGGGCCTACGATTTCGACGGCAACCTCAGAGCGGCGCGCAACAGCGAGAACATGTCCGGTTTCGACAAGTGCGAATTCGCCCTGAAACCGGTGCGGGTCGAGGAGATGTGCGGTCTTGTATTCGTCAATCTCGACGCCGATGCTGTATCATTGCGAGTACAGGCCAGGGGGCTGGAAGACGAGATCCGCCACTACGCGCCCGATGTCGATGACGTCGTCTTTGCCCAGCGCGACACCTATGCGGTCAAGTCCAACTGGAAGGTCATGATCGACAATTTCCTGGAATGCTATCACTGCCATACCGCGCACCGGGATTTCGTCGACCTGGTCGACATGGACACCTACCGTTCGCAGGTCAAGGGGATCTATTCGAGCCATCTGTCCGATGCCGTGCGTAGCACCGAAAGTTCGGCCTACGCATTCGAGAAGGGCAAGGTCGATTTTGGTTATGCCGGCTGGTACCTGTGGCCCAACCTGACGATCTGGGTCTATCCCGGCGAGCCCAACACCTCGGTGTTGCAGATGATACCGGACGGCCCGGACGGTACGATTGAGTACCAGGACTGGTTCCTGCCGGGCCCGACCCCGAGCAAGCAGGTTGCCGAGGCCATGGCCTACCAGAAGGACGTCCTGCAGCCGGAGGACATTTCCCTGTGCGAGAGCGTCCAGCGCGGCCTCAAGTCGCGCGGCTACAACCAGGGCCGCTTCGTCGTCGACAAGGAACACTCGGAGCTGTCCGAGCACGCCGTGCATCACTTCCAGAGCCTCGTCGCCAACGCCCTCGGCGCCGAACCCGAATGACGCGGGGAGGGCGCAGCGTGACCTCCCACACCAATCGCAGGTTCGAGCTGGCCGGCTGGGTCATCTTCGTGGCCTCGGCCTGTTTTTTCCTCATCGCCACCATCAGGTCCGGCGATCTGTTGAGCATCGCCGGCAGCGCTCTGTTCCTGCTTGCCTGCTTCGTCTTCATGGTTCCGCTGCTGCGCGCCCGGCCGCTGGTGGTCGAAAATCGCGACTGTGGCGATGGAAAATAGCCAATTTGCACAGAAATCACCGGCTCGCGGCAACTAACGCTTTGCAGCGGGCTCGACTCCCGCTATACGCAAAATCCCATGGCGCGTTATATCTTTATCACTGGCGGCGTGGTTTCCTCACTCGGTAAGGGATTGGCTTCGGCGGCACTCGGTGCCCTGCTGCAGGCGCGTGGCTATTCGGTTCGCCTGCGCAAGCTCGATCCCTATCTCAATGTCGACCCGGGAACCATGAGCCCGTACCAGCACGGCGAGGTCTACGTCACCGACGACGGTGCCGAGACCGACCTCGATCTCGGCCATTATGAACGCTTCACCGGACGCGCCGCCAACCAGCAGGACAACATCACCACCGGTCGGCTCTACCAGGATATCATCGCCAAGGAGCGCCGCGGCGACTATCTCGGTGCTACGGTCCAGGTCATTCCGCACGTCACCGACGCCATCAAGGAGTTCGTGCTCGACGGCAACGACGGCTACGACTTCGTGCTGTGCGAAATCGGTGGTACCGTCGGCGACATCGAGGGGCTGCCGTTCTTGGAGGCGATCCGCCAGCTCGGCAACGACCTGCCGCGCGGCTCCTGCGTCTATCTGCATCTCACGCTCCTGCCGTTCATTCCCAGCGCCGGTGAGCTCAAGACCAAGCCGACGCAGCATTCGGTCAAGGAACTGCGCTCGATCGGCATCCAGCCCGATATTCTGTTGTGTCGCGCCGACCGCGAGATTCCGGAAAACGAGCGCCGCAAGATCGCGCTGTTCTGCAACGTCAGGCCGAGTGCGGTGGTACAGGCGCTCGATGTCGCCTCGATCTACAACGTGCCGCTGGCCTATCATCAAGAAGGTCTCGACGACGAGGTTCTCGCCGCCTTCGGCATCGACGACGCACCGCCGCCACGAACCTGAGCGCCGCCGGCGGCGAGTCCGACGGCGCGTCGCGCGATCTGGCCGACCCGGGCGGCTTCGA
>JAHEKH010000003.1:0-24517 GCA_024638445.1 Gammaproteobacteria bacterium
CCAGGTTTCACAGCCGCTCTCGCAACGGCAGCCGGGTTAAGCAGGGACAGGTCATCGGCTACAGCGGCGCCACCGGCACGGTGACGGCCGCTCACCTGCACTACGAATACCGGGTGAGTGGTGTCCACCGTAATCCGCGCACGGTGCCGCTGCCTAAAGCCCGGCCGATTGCCGACCAGTACAAGGAGCAGTTTGCCGTCGCCTCGGCCCCGCTGCTGCGACAGCTCGAAGTCGTCGAGCGGAGCCTGCGGCTCGCCAGTCGCGAGACCACCCTCTGAGTGGCGGATTCGCGGCGCCACTTCGTTGGCCTGATGTCCGGCACCAGCATGGATGGCGTCGATGCCGGACTCCTGACAATAAACGGCGGGTTTCGGCTCCGGCAGGGCATTACCCGGCCATATCCGTCTGACCTTTACCGGCGCCTGCTGCACCTGGTGGACAGCCCCCACCGCGTATCGCTCGATGAACTGGGGGCACTCGATTCCTGGATCGGCGAATGTTTCGCTGACGCGGTCGCTGCCTTGCTCGATAACACCGGCCTCGACGCACCGGAGATCGAGGCCATCGGCAGTCACGGACAGACCGTCAGGCACGACCCGCTGGGCAGCCATCCATTCACGCTGCAGATCGGCGACCCGAACGTCATAGCCGCCCGGACAGGGATCACGACCGTTGCCGATTTCCGGCGTCGTGACGTGGCGCTGGGCGGCCAGGGTGCGCCACTGGCTCCGGCTTTTCATCGCGCCGCATTTGCCCATCCGGCCGAAGAACGGGTCGTGATGAACATTGGCGGGATGAGCAACATCACGGTGCTGCACGGCACGACCGACGTTTCCGGTCATGACACCGGCCCGGGCAACGTGCTGATGGACGCCTGGTGTCATCAGCATCACGGTGAGCCCTTTGACGCCGAAGGCCGTTGGGCCCGCACCGGTGAGGTCGACACCAAATTACTCGACGGTCTGATGTCGGAAGAGTTTTTCAGCCGGCCTCCGCCGAAGAGCACGGGACGCGAGACCTTCAACCTGCCCTGGCTTACCGGCCAGCTGCTGGCCATGGACGAAGCGCCACAGCCGGAGAATGTGCAGGCCACGCTGGCGGCGCTCACCGTGCGCAGCATCGCCGAGTCCATCCAACGCTATGCGCCACGAGCAACCCGCTGCCTGGTCTGTGGCGGCGGTGCTCACAACACGTTCCTGATGGAACTGCTGGCAGCCGCGCTCGACGACTGCGTCGTCGAATCGACCGACCAGCACGGGATTGCTCCGCAGTGGGTGGAAGCTGCTGCGTTTGCCTGGCTCGCCCGGCAGACGCTCGATGGCGGTAGCGGCAATCTGCCGGCCGTAACGGGTGCCGCTGCAGCAACCGTCCTCGGCGCGGTCTATTCGGGCGCCTAGGTCTCTTCCAGCTCCAGGCGTAAATCCACCACGGCAAGGCAGCGCCGCTCGGATTCAAGATCGGCGCGCGTCAGCGGGTGGAGTTCGAGGAAAGCGGCCGGCAGGCGAATATTTACCGTCTTTTTGGAAACACTGATGGCGACCTCGGGCAACGGCTCCGGCCCGCGGCCGCGATGCAGCAGCACCGACAGTCGCAGCAACACGGCCAGCTTGAGCAGGCGCCGATGCCAGGGCTTTGGCCGGTCGGCAAAATGATCCGGGCGTATCTTGCGCCGGTGGGTAAGAACCAGTCGCGCGAGCAGCGCCTTCTCCCGGTTCGAAAATCCGGGCACGTCGGAATGCTCGAGCAGGTAGGCGCCGTGGCGATGATACCGGGAGTGGGCGATCGCCAATCCCATCTCATGCAGCCTGGCCGCCCATGACAGCAGCTTTTCCGCCAGCGGATCCTGCAGGCGCCAGTCATCGCGCACCTGCGAGAAGAGCTGCAGCGCCGTTCGTTCGACCCGCCCGGCCTGCGCCGTATCGACGTGGTAGCGCTGCTGCAGAGCGCGCACGCTGCGATCGCGCACATCTTCATCGCTGAGCCGGCCGAGCATGTCGTACACCAGCCCCTCGCGCAGCGCACCACCCGCTACCCGCAACCGTTCGATACCCAGCTCCGCCATTACCGACTGCAGGATCACGATGCCACCCGGGAACACCGGTGCCCGCTCCGCGGACAGGCCTTCCAGCGACAGCCGTTCGACATGAGTGCTTTCGACGAGTCGCTGCGCCAGCTTCTCCAGTACGTCGACATTGATTTCGCCATCGGACCAGCCCGCCGCACGAGCCACTGCCCGTGCGGTGCGTATGGTGCCCGATGTCCCGATAGCATCGACCCAGCCGACCGAACGCAGCAACGCCTTGACCGGCTCCAGTTCCACCGCGGCGGCCAGCCGGGCACGCTGCCAGCGCTTGGCCGAAAGCTTGCCGCCCGGAAAGAATCGCTCGGTCAGAGAGACACAGCCCATGTAAAGACTGAACAGCTCCCGGGTTTCGAAGCCCTCGCCGACAATGAGCTCGGTGCTGCCGCCGCCGATGTCGACGACGAGCCGGCGGCCCTCCGATTCCGGCAACGTGTGGGCGGCTCCCAGGTAAACCAGCCGCGCCTCCTCCCGGCCGGAGACCACTTCGATCGGGTGCCCGAGTGCGGCTTCGGCGTCTTCCAGGAATTCGTCGGCGTTTTTGGCCTTACGCAGGGTGTTGGTCCCGACCGCACGCACATTTGCAGCGTGCACGTCGCGCAGACGCTGACCGAAACGGCCCAGGCAGGAGATTGCCCTTCTTCTCGAGCTCCGCGATATTCGACCCCGGTCTTCGAGACCGGCAGCGAGCCGCACCATTTCCCGAAGCCGGTCGATAACCCGCACCTCACCATGCTGGTGACGGGCAACGATCATGTGGAAGCTGTTGGAACCGAGGTCGACGGCCGCGAGTATCTGCTGCCTTTCCTGCCTTTCCTGCGGCGACTGCTCAGGCCGTGGCCCGGCCTGGGTCATACCGAGAACGATGAGCCGCAACCACAGGTCGTGGATGCATTGGGGTTCCTGATGACGAACTGGGCGCCTTCGAGATCTTCCTTGTAGTCGATCTCGGCGCCTTCGAGATACTGGATGCTCATCGGGTCCACCAGCAAGGTCACGCCGGCTTTCTCGACCAGCGTATCGCCCTCTTCGACGTTTTCGTCAAAGGTGAAGCCGTACTGAAAGCCAGAGCAACCGCCTCCCGAAATAAACACGCGCAGCTTGAGCGCTGCGTTGCCTTCTTCGTTGATCAGTTGCCCGACTTTACTGGCCGCCGCATCGGTGAAAACCAGCGGGTTCGTTACGAAATCTGTCTGCATGAGTTACTTGCGACCGCCAACCTGGACCAGCGATTCGTCCGAAGACATATCCACCAGCGTGGGCTGCCCCTTTGGCTGGTGGATCAGCTTGCCGTTGATCTCTGCGCCGATCGCCATCTCGATCAAGTTGTAGAACACGTTACCTATGACCCTCGCGGTCGCACCGAGTTCGACCCGCTCCTTGGCGGATACGTCGCCTTTGACGGTGCCGTTGAGAATCACGTGCGGGACGCTGACCGAACCCTCCACGGTGCCGTGCTCGCTGATGCTAAGCACCGAATCAGATTCCGGATCGGCATTGATATTGCCCTTGATGTAGCCATCGACATGAAAGCCGCCGCTGAACTCGACATCGCCGGAGACCCGGGTCTTGCTGCCGACCAGCGTATCGATGTTAGTGCTCTTGGGCTTGTTGCCACTGCTGCTGTTACTCTTTCGGCCTAACATATCGATCTCCTAACTTTGCTTCACAGCCCAATCGTAGGACTGCCGAATAATTTTTGCGCCCCGGCCACGCGGACTGACTTCGACGTTTATCCGGTCAGGAATAAAGTCGGCCGGCAGGACCAGGTCGCGCTCAATGTCCTGGAAATATCTGAAAGAGAAATCCAGCGATTCGTCACCCTGTGCCGGCGCCAGCTCCGCCAGGCCATAGGACACAGGGAGCCCGTTTCTTGCCCCGTCTACGGTCAAGCTTACTACACCCGAGATACGCCGATCATGCTTGCTGGCCTGGACCAGAACCAGCCGCAGCCGGTAAAAGCTGTCCTGGGCGCCGGGGCGCAGGGCCAGCTCCTGGATATGAAGGCCGGTCTTGCCGTCCGGCGGACTGACGATGCCGCGGTAGAAAGCCAGCTCCTCCCGCTGTTCCTGGATCTCCGCCTGCAGCGATGCCAGCGTCTCCTCCACCTGGTTATAGGCCTCGTGATCGACCTGCAGTGAGGTCTCGAGCACCGCGATGCGTTCCCGCAATCGGTCGTTCTCGCCCTGCAACGCCATGATCTGCGAGTTGAGTTCCTGGGCTTCCCGGGTCGCCTGTTCCTGGTTGAAGCCACCCCGGTACTGGCCGTACTCGAACAACAGGTAGCCGACGACAGCCCCCGCCACCGCCAATACCGCCCACATCACCCGGGCCCGGCGCGGCCGGTGCGGTTTGACAACAAGTTTGCTCTTATGCATCGTGGCTTTCAGACGCAGGACAGGAATGCCGGGCAATGGTAGCGCGGCAAGGCCCGAAAGCAATAGCGCCGCGTCACATTTCCCGCTGCCGGGCCGAAGCCCCTGAATCAAGCGAAAAAATGCTCTGGGTCAAGGCCTTTCACATCGTCTTCATGGTCACCTGGTTCGCCGGCTTGTTCTACCTGCCGCGGCTGTTCGTGTATCACGCGACCGTTGACGATGCTGCCGCCCACGAGCGCTTCTGCGTCATGGAGAAACGCCTGCTGGCGATCATGACCATCGGCGCCGTGCTGACGGCGTTTTTCGGCGCCTGGCTGCTGTGGCTGCGACCCGGTCTGCTGGCCGCAGGCTGGCTGCAGGCCAAGCTGCTGCTCGTCGTGCTCCTTGCCGGCTATCATGCCTGGTGCGGCCAGCTCGTGGCTGTTTTCAAACGCGGCGAAAACCGCTACAGCGAGAACTGGTACCGCTGGTTTAACGAGGTTCCGACGCTGTTGTTAATCGCGATAGTTCTACTCGCAATCGTCAAACCCTTCTAGGGCGCTATCTTGTGCACCGGCGAGCGCCTGCGCGAACTTCGGCGCGACGGCGGATCGCCGTCAAAGAGCTGATCGGCGAGTTCCTTAAGCGCTTTCTTGTAGACAGCACGCTTGAAGAAGATGACCTTCCGCAGCGGGTACCAGAAGTCGACCCAGCACCAGCGATCGAATTCCGGCGTTTCGCCGTTGTCGAAACAGATCGACGAAGTATCGCCTTTCAGCCGCAGCAGGTACCACAGCTGCTTCTGCCCAATGCAACGCGGCTGCGAGTGAGATCGTTGATAACGCCTGGGTAAGTTATAGCGCAGCCAGTCACTGGTTTTCCCGATGACCTCGACGTCCTGCTCGCGGAGCCCGATTTCCTCCCCGAGTTCACGGAACATGGCCTGCTCCGGAGTTTCATTGTCGTGGATGCCGCCCTGGGGAAACTGCCAGCCCCGCCGGCCGGCTCGGCCTGCCCAGAAGACCTGGTGCTGATCGTTGCACAACACAATTGCGACATTGGCGCGGTACCCGTCGGAATCGATCAAATCAGCCATCGGCGGTACCTTGTCGCATCGCTGGCATTCTTCCACAGGCCCGGTGACCCTGCCATACTGCCGCGCACCGCACGGTCACGTTGACACACTTGTTTATAGTTATGGGCAACAAGCTGGCGAAAATTCTGCTACCGCTGCTGCTGCTGTCGCTCGTTGCGCTGCTGGCGGCAGTCGCGATCGGCAGCGTCCGGATCGGGCCAATGGAAGTTCTCGCCGTGTTGACCGGCAGCGGAGGCAGCCAGCGGGCGCAGATGCTGGTGCTGGAGCTGCGGCTGCCCCGGGCGCTGGCCGCGTTTGCGACGGGCGGCCTGTTGTCGCTCGCCGGGGCACTGATGCAGGTGCTGCTGCGAAATCCGCTGGCTGACCCTTATATTCTCGGTGTTTCCGGTGGCGCTGCGGTTGTCGCGCTCGGCGCCATCATGCTCGGCCTGTCCGGGATCTGGATCGATGCCGGCGCGTTTGGCGGCGCCCTGTTTGCCACCTGGCTGGTCTATGCGGTCGCCCGTCGAGGCGCCGGCTGGAGCGGCAACCGGCTGTTGCTGACGGGTGTCGTCATGGCTGCAGGCTTCGGCGCCGCAATCAGCGTGCTGTTGTCGCTGGGCACGGATTCAGGGCTGCGCAGCATGATCTTCTGGCTGCTGGGCGATTTTTCGTTTGCCGACCAGCCGCTGGACGAATGGCTGGTGCTGTTGCTCGCGCTCGCATTCACGCTGCTGTTGGCGCGACCGCTCAACGTTCTGGCTCGCGGCGACGTCCAGGCCATGAGTCTCGGTGTCGACGTAAAACGGCTGCGTGTCATTATTTACCTGTTGTCGGCACTGCTGACGGCAGTGGCTGTAACAACTGCCGGAACGATCGGTTTCGTGGGCCTGCTGGTACCTCACCTCGTCCGGATGGCAGCCGGTTCGGATCACCGGATCGTCCTGCCGGCCAGCGCCCTGCTCGGTGGCAGCCTGCTGGTTGCCGCCGATATTGCTGCGCGCACCGTCGCCGCACCGCGCCTGCTGCCGGTCGGTGCCATCACGGCATTGTTGGGTGTGCCCCTGTTCCTTTACCTGATGAGCCGCCGCGCGCCGGGCTAGCGCGGAGTGCAATCTGCCGGATCGATCGACGCTCGCAGGGAACGGACCCAGGCGTAGTCCGGAGCAAGGTCGATCGCCCGGTCGAATTCAGCACAGGCCCGCTCGGTTTTGCCACTTCGCAGGTAAACCCGGCCACGCCATACGTGTATTTCGGGTTCGCCCCAGCCGTAGGCACCTGCACCCTGCTCATTCCATGCAGCGGCGGCGCGATCGAGAAAACGCAGGGCTTTTTTCCGGCCACCACCGAAGAGTCGGGGCGTGTTGTATTTATTGATGCCAACCAGCAGGAGCGCCCGCGGGTTGTCCGGCTCCAGCTCGAGAGCAGTCTTCCCGGCGCGGTCGGACTGTGGACCGAAGCGCATGCCCCGCTTGCCGGGGCTCACACCAATCCGCATACCGATGACGGTCGCCAGCAAGGCCCAGGCTTCGGCATTACGCGGAAAGCTGCCGGTCAGGTTTTCGAGTTGCTGCTGGGCCGACAGCAGGACTGCATCGGCAGCGTCGGACTCTCCGGCATCTAACAGCAGCGTGCCAATTCGCCAGGCCGTGTAGGCCGCCAGGTAGTCCCCGCTCACCCGGCCCGAGTAGTCCTCGAGTGCCGCCCGGTCGGCCGCGTAATACGCCGCAGTGATGTCGGCCTCGGTCAAATCGTCCGCCCCCGCGATGGGTGCCAGCAACAACAGGATTAGCAGGAGTCGTTTCATCGTGTGCGGGGGAACAGGACGAGGTGCGCCGGTTCGATCCGAATATTGACGCTCTGGCCCTCGACCAGTTCCGCGTCTGCCGGCATCGAGGCCAGCACGGCCTCACCCGTTTCTATCTGCAGCGTGCACTGAAGCGTGGGCCCGCGAAAGACCTTGCTGCGGACGATCGCCGGCATGCCGGCCGGATCGGCATGCACGTCGTCGGGACGCAACAGCACGTCGACCGTGTCGCCAGGCGGAAACCGCGGCGGCACCGCACCGTTGAGTTCTACACCACAAACCGCAATTGAACGGGTGGACTGAACGACGCCCTCGACAAAAACACCGCCGCCGACGAAAGCGGCGACGTCGCGGTCTACCGGTTGATGATAAATCTCGTGCGGTGTGCCCCACTGGGCGATGACACCGTTACGCATCACACCAATCCGGTCGGCGAGCATGAAGGCTTCCAGCTGATCGTGAGTAACCAGCAGCGCGGTCACACCGGTTTTGATGAGTATGTCGCGAACATCGCGTCCCAGCCTTTCGCGCAACGAGACGTCGAGGTTGGCAAACGGCTCGTCGAGCAGCAGCAGGCGTGGCTCCGGCGCCAGCGCACGCGCGAGGGCGACCCGCTGCTGTTGCCCGCCCGACAGTTCGTGTGGATACCGTCGCAGTGAACCGGCCAGCCCGACCAGTGCCAGGTACTCCTCGGCGCGAACGCGTGCTTCCGAGGCCGGCAGCTGGTGCAAACCGAACGCGACATTCTCCACCGCGGGCAGGTGCGGCAGCAAAGCTGCCTCCTGGAACACCATCCCCACCTGGCGTTTCTCCGGTGGCTCGGTGTAGCCCGCCCGGCTCAGCGTCATGCCGCCGACCCTGACTTCGCCCTGATCGAGGTCCTCGAAGCCCGCAATGCAACGCAATGCGGTGGTCTTGCCACAGCCGCTGGGTCCGAGCAGGCAGCCGATTTCGCCCGATTCCAACACCAGGCTGAGGCCGCGCAGCACCGGCTGATCGCCATAATCCTGGTAGAGGTTATCGAGCTGCAACTGCATGACGCATGGCTCCCGTGAGCAGGATTACCGGCAGCAGGCCGGCGGCAACAATGAACAGGGCCGGCAATGCCGCCTGCTCCCACTGGCCTTCGGCCGTCAGCTCGTAGACTCGCACGGCGAACGTATCCCAGCCAAAAGGCCTCGTCATGAGCGTAATGGGCATTTCCTTCATGACGTCGACGAACACCAGCAACATCGCGGTCAGCAGGCCACCGCGCAACAGCGGCAAATGCACCTTTCGCAGCAGCCGCCAGCCACCGACACCGAGGCTGCGGGCGCTCTCGTCATAGCTCCGCGTCAGCCGTTGCATGGCGGCATCCAGCGGCTGGTAGGCGACAGCGAGGAAGCGAATCGTATAGGCCAGCAACATGGCCAGCAGGGTGCCCTGGAGAAACAGGCCCGGTGCGTTGCCGGTGAGCGCCCCGATTGCCGAATCGAGCAGGTTGTTCACCGCGGTCAGCTTCGAATAAATGGCAACGGCCAGCACCGTTCCCGGCAGCGCATAACCGAGCGTGGCAATCCGCGCTGCCAGGCGGGCCATCCGTCCGGCATTGCGCAGGGCGTAAACCAGCGCCAGGGCGACCGCGGCCACCAGGCAGGCCGACCCGGCGGCCAGCAGGAGGGTGCGCAACGCGGTACCGAGGTAGCGCGGGTCCGGCTGTCCGGCTTCGAGGCTCCAGGCGAGCAGCTGAACAACCGGCAAACCGAACCCCAGCAGAAACACCAGCAACGCGAATGCCGTGGCGAGCCAGCCGGCGTAGCCCGCCAGCCTGACCGGGACAGAGCGGCGTGCGGCGTTGGCGGTGTAGGCCGCGCGTCCGCGCAGCCGCCGTTCGGCGACGGCGACCACCAGCACGAGCAGCAGCAGCACGAAGGCCAGCTGCAGCGCCGATGACAGCGAAAAAAGTGCAAACCAGGACGAGTAGATCGCGGTGGTAAATGTGTCGTAATTGAATACGGATACGGTGCCAAAGTCCGCCAGGGTTTCCATCACCACCAGCATCAGTCCGCCGGCTATCCACGGGCGCGCCATTGGCAGAGCTATCCGGAAAAACCCCTGGCGGCGGCTGTAGCCCAGCGATTGCCCAACCTCGAGGGCCTGCGCCCCGAGGGTGAGGAAAGCATTCCGTGCAAGCAGGTACACGTAGGGATACAGCGCCAGCGACATCACCACGATCACCCCGGCGCGCGAACGCACCGGTGGCAGCCCGGCCGCGTCGCCGAACAGCGCGCGCATCAGGGTCTGCACCGGCCCGGAATATTCGAGCAGGCCGATCGCAACGAACGCCATGACGTAGCCGGGCATCGCCATGGGGAGCACCAGTGCCCAGGCGAAGAAACGCTGGCCGGGAAACCGGTGCATGGCGGTAAGCCACGCGAGGCTGACACCGAGCGTTCCCGCCAGCACCGCCACACCGAGCGCCAGGGTTATCGTGTTGAAGGTTACCCGCGGCAGTACGAACCGGCGCAGGTGATGCAGCGTTTCCGCATCGGGCTGCAGCAACGACAGCACGATGGCGGTCAATGCCGCCAGCGTTGGCAGGGCAATCAGCCAGGCAACCGCGGTCCAGTAAGAAGACGCCCGCATGCGCGCAGCCGGCCCGGCGGTTTCGATGGCGGCATTCACCGGCTATCGATAGCCGGCCCGGTCCATCAGGCGTACCGCTTCGGCCTGGAGTTCGCCGGCACGGCTGACGTTGATCAGGTCCGGCTCGAACTCGCCCCACGCCGCGACCAGCGGGTCGACGGCAATGGCAGGGTTGGCCGGGTACTCGAGATTGACTGCTGCGAATTCCTGCTGCGCCTCGGCCGACGACAGCCACTCCAGCAGCGCAAGCGCACCGTCCCGGTTATCGGTATGACGAACGATCCCCGCCCCCGACACGTTGACGTGGACGCCCTCGGGTGGCCAGTGCAGGGCGATCGGTATCGACGGGTCTTTTTTCTGCAGTCGCCCAAAATAATAGGTGTTGACGATTCCGGCATCGCACTGACCGGCCTGGATCGCTTCCAGCAGCCGGGTATCGCTGGAGAATACCGGTGCCGCCAGGTTCTCCACCCAGCCGCGCACGATCTCCTCGGTCTTTTCCTCACCGTGACCGGCAATCATCATCGCGACGAGTGACTGGTTGTAGACCTTTTTCGAGGTGCGCAAGCACAGGCGCCCGCGCCACTTCGGGTCTGACAGGTCGGCGTAGCTCCCCAGCATTTCGGGATCAACGCGCTCTGTGCTGTAGGCAATCGTGCGGGCACGCACCGACAGGCCAAACCAGCGATCTGATTCGTCCCGCAGGTGTGCCGGGATATTGCTGTTAAGTTGCTGCGATCGCGCAGGCTGCAGCAGCCCGTTCTCAGCAGCCAGCCACAGGTTGCCGGCATCGACCGTGAGAAACAGGTCAGCCGGTGTCTGTTCGTCTTCGGACAACAGCCTCTGCATCAACGGGCCTTCCTTGTCGTTGATCCAGCGGACGTCGACGCCGGTCTGCGCGGCGTACCGTTCGAGGATGGGCTGGATAAGCTGCTCACCACGCGCCGAGTAGACCACCACTTCGCGAGCGTCCGGCGCGCAGGCCGACAACAGGGCCGGCGCGAGCAGCGTCAGCAGTAACCGTCGAAACATGTCAGGTCCTTGTAATTAGGAGCAGATCCTAAATGCTAATCAATCTCATTTAGGATGGGAACCGTCTCGGCCGCAAGAACACGGTCCCGGCCGGTTTTCTTCGCCCGGTACATGGCGGCATCGGCCGCCTCGATCAACGCCCGGCCCTGGTCTGCCGGTTCACTGAGCCGCTTCGGCCGGATGGCGGCCACTCCCAGTGAAACCGTCACGGTCAGGGCGGTTTCTTCATCCGCCCGGATCGGCGTGGCCCGGACGACCCGCCGGACCCGCTCCGCCAGGTTGCGTGCCAGGCGTTCCTCGGTATCCGGCAGCAGCACGACAAATTCCTCGCCACCGAAACGGGCCGCCACGTCGCTGCCGCGCACCTGTGACGCAATACGCCGCGCGACTTCGCGCAGGATCTCGTCGCCGGCCAGGTGGCCATGGGTGTCGTTGACCTGCTTGAAGTGATCAATATCGATCATCAGGCAACTCAGCCACTGGCCGCTGCGTTGCGCCCGCGCGACCTCCTCGGTCAGGCGCACTTCGAGATAGCGGCGGTTGTGCCAGTCGGTCAGGGCATCGGTCAGACCACTCAGCCGCAGACGGGCCCGGTTGACGGAGTTTTCGAGAGCGAACGAGGCAATGACACCGAGATGCTCGAGGATGTCGGTCGCATGTTGATCGGTAAATCGTTGTGGGTCGCCACTGCCGAGATTGAGACTGCCCATCAGCTTGCGTTCGCGCATCAGCGGCAGGATCGCGACGCTGGCGAGACCGCTGTCCGATGGAAACAGCCCGCGATGCCGGTCATTGTCAAAAGGACCCAGCCAGGCGTGGGACAGCTGGCGCAAAACTTCCGGAAAAGCTGACAGACGATCGACCAGCAGGACCCCGGGCACAGCATGCAGGCTGTGCAGGGAAGTCAGAAGGTGGCGCACCTCGTGCTCGGGATCGCACAACAAAACAGTGCTTTCGGGAATCCCGAAGGAATCGCAGAGGCCACGGGTCAGGTAGTCGAATAACGCTGCGAGCGAATCGGCCTCCAGCAGCCGCATTTCCCGCTTCTGGGCCCGCTTGAGAATGAGTTCATTGGCCGCAACTTCGGCCGCCTGTTTTGCCAGCCGCCGGCGTAACTCTTCGTTTTCCTTATCGGTTGCCGTCATGCCTTTGACCGCGCAAAGCTTGCCCGGATGGTAGCTGAAAATTCATTGCCCTGCCGCGATGCAATATAGCGAAACCGGCATAAATGCCTTGTGCTGCGACGAAAAAGCGAGAGAGCGCCTCGCGCTCTCTCGCTTCGAATGGTCGCGGGCTCAGCCGGCGAACCGGTGCGGCCAGGCTAGTCGTCGAACCCGAGAAAAATCGTGACACCGTCCGGCCCGATGTAGAGACCGTTGCCGCGGTGGCGATAGTGATTGCGATAACGGTAGCGGTCCCGGTAACGGTAATGGTGTCGATACGTCCGGTCATAGCCATACCGGTATTGGTGACGCACCGGAAACGGGCGGTACACGTAGTCGGCATTGGGGCGGTAACGGTAGCGGGAGGTGTGACGGCTGGTTCGATAGTGACGGTTGTTGCGGTCATAGCCATAGCGCCGGTCGTGGCGATACTGGCCCGGGTGGTGCCGCCCGTGCTCGGCCGGGGCCACCCCGCCGAACCTGGTCTCACCGGCATGGGTCGCCGGCGCGGCCAGGACCAACAGGCCGGCCGCTGCAAGTGTCAGGAATAACGTCTTCATACCGCCAATCCTAGCGCGGCTGGCTGAATCCAGCCTGAATATGCTGCAGTGCATCAGTCGCGGAACACGAACCGGTGCAGGGCCCGCTGCAGGCGACCGCCGTACGGCGGGTACAGGGTTTGCGCCGTGTTCAGCCAGGCCGGGCGGCGGAATACCGCGCGAATGTTGGAGAACGTCTTGAAACCCTCGTAGCCGTGATAACGGCCGATACCCGAATCGCCGGTACCGCCAAACGGCAGGTCGTCGACCGCCACGTGCATCACCGCATCGTTGACGCACACACCACCCGAGTGGGTGTGGTCGATTAAACGGCGGATGCGGCGCTTGTCATTATCGAAGCAGTTCAGCGCCAGCGGGCGCGGCCGCGCGTTGATGTACTCGATCGCGTCATCGATGCTGTCGTAGGGCACGACGGGCAACAACGGACCGAAGATTTCCTCATTCATGACCCGCATGTCGTCGTGCACATCGAGCAACACATAAAGCGGCATCTTGCGGGAGGCGTGATCGAGCGTTTCGCCGGCCGGATTGATTTCGACAATGCGCGCTTCCTTGGTCTTTGCATCGTGCAGCAGGTCCTGCAGACGCTCGTACTGCCGGTCGCTGGCAATCGAAGTGTAGTCATCGTTACCCGCGATATCCGGGTACATCGACGCAAAAGTTTCGCTCAGCTGGCTGACAAACGCCTCCTGCATATCGTGTGGGACCAGCACGTAGTCGGGCGCGGTGCAGGTCTGGCCGGCGTTGAGCATTTTGCCAAAACAGATCCGCTCGGCCGCCATGGCCAGGTCGACATCGCGGGCAATGACTGTCGGCGACTTGCCACCGAGCTCCAGGGTCACCGGGGTCAGGTTCTCCGCCGCCGCGCGCATGATGTGACGGCCGACGCCGGTCGAACCGGTAAACAGCAGGTGATCGAAGGGCAGCCGTGAAAATGCGATGCCGACATCCGCCTCGCCGGTCACGACGGTCACGTGATCGGCCTCGAATACCTCGGCCATGATTTCCTGCAGCTTTGCGCTCGTCCTCGGCGTAAATTCGGATGGTTTGAGCATCACCCGGTTGCCGGCAGCCAGTGCATAGGTCAGCGGACTGATCACCATGAGCACAGGGTAATTCCACGGTGCGATGATCCCGACGACGCCTTTGGGCTGATACTCAGTGCGGGCGCGGGTCGACAACATCATCTTGCCGACCCTGACCCGTTCGGGCCGCATCCAGCGTTTCAGGCGGCGCCGGGCGTAACGCAGCCCCTCGATACTGGTCATGATCTCGGCCGACAGCGTCTCGGCGGTGGCCCGGTGGCCGAAATCGGCGGAGACCGCCTCGGCAATCGATTCCCGCTCCCTGATCAGCACCTCGACCAGCCGATCGATATCGGCCCGGCGGGCCTTCAGGGGGCGGTTGGGTTCAGCCGCAAACGCTTGTTTTTGAAGCTGGAAAGCGGAATCGAGCGGGCTTTCTGCGAAACCCTGGGCCGCGTGCAGCGGGTTGGTGACCATCGTATTTCCCGGTCGTGGCGGTACCCTAGGATACCACTATGCTGCATTGCGGTGTCAGAGCGGGTTTTTGACCTGAAACCGCGAACCACGTCCTTCAGCGATCCGGCCGCTCTGGTCAAACTGGCGAGGCCGAAACTGAAGGAGTATCGATGGTCACCGCGACCGCCGCAGACACCCGCCCGGGCATCATCGTGCTGGATGATGACCCGGAAATTGCCGCCGTCATTGCGGCTGCCCTGCGTCGCGCCGGTTTTGCGCCAACGGTTGCGCCGAACTCGGAAGTCTTTTTCAGCCAGCTTGGCCGGCAGCACGGCATTATCATCATCGACCTGATGATGCCCGGCGTTGACGGCATCCAGGTTCTGCGCGAACTCGGCGAGCAACAGTGTGAAGCGTCCATCGTACTCATCAGCAATGTCGATGTGCGCATCCTCGCAGCAGCGGAACGCCTGGCCAGCGGGCACCGGCTGCGGCTGCTCGGCAGCCTGCGCAAGCCCTTCGAGGTCAGCGAGCTGCTCGATGTCATAACCTCCGAGCCGCCGCCGTTGCCGGCGAAAAAACCTTCCAGGCCCCAGATCGAACCGACCAGCCCCGCCGAGCTCAGACGTGCGCTGGATAATGACGAGTTCATCGTCCACTTCCAGCCCAAGATCTCGGTCAAGAACCTCGAGTTTGTAGCGGTGGAAGCCCTGGCACGCTGGGCACACCCGGAACGCGGCCTGCTGTCGCCGGCTCATTTTATTTCTTCGGCCGAGCAGAACGGCCTGATCGCGCCGATGACCTCGGCCATCATCGCGAAGGCTTTTCACCAGTGCGCTGAATGGCTCGATGCCGGTCTGCGGCTGAAGGTGGCGGTTAACGTTTCGACGCGTTCACTGGGCGACTATGACCTGCCGGAATGGTTCGAGGAGCAGACCCGTCAGGCCGGCATCCTGCCGCACCAGGTCGTCATCGAAATCACGGAAAGCTGGCTGGGCAAAGACCCGATGGCCATGCTGGAAATCCTCACCCGGCTGCGTATGAAAGGGTTCTCGCTGTCGATCGACGACTTCGGCACCGGCTACTCGACAATGCTCAAGCTCAAGACCATTCCTTTCAGCGAGCTGAAGCTCGACCAGTCTTTCATTCGCGATGCCGCGAGCGACGCGGAGGCACGCTACATCGTCGAGTCGAGTATCGCGCTGGGGCAACGGCTGGGTCTGCACCTGGTTGCCGAAGGCGTGGAAAAACAGGAAGACTGGGACCTGATCACAGAACTGGGCTGCGATGAGGGCCAGGGCTACTTCATCGCCCGGCCCATGCGTGGCGGCGACGTCCCGCACTGGCTCGGCCGCTGGAAGGCTTCCCTCGGCCAGGACTGAAAACCCCACGAATCCCCACCGCAGGATCGGCACCCAGCCGCGACCCGACTGCCAGGGCCCTGGTAGTCACCACGCCCCGGCCATCGTTCCCGGAAGGCGCTCCTGCGTGAGAATCGGGCAGATGGGCTAAACTGACGCGCCTGCTAACGGCACTTTTGCCCGGTTCCGCGAGTCTTACCCGCCGATGTATCAATTTCTGAGAATTTTTTCCTTGCTCATCTTCGTTGCCCCTGTCCATGCCGACGAGGGGATGTGGCAGCCACACCAGCTGCCCGAACTTGCGCCGCAGATGAAGGCACTCGGGCTCGAAGTCGATCCCGAAAAACTCAACGACCTGACGGATCACCCGATGAACGCTATCGTCGGTCTCGGGTTCTGTTCGGCGTCTTTCGTCTCCCCCGAGGGCCTCGTGGTCACCAACCATCACTGCGTGCAGCGCATCCTGCAGCACAACTCGACGCCGGAACAGAACCTCATCGAGGACGGCTATCTCGCCGACCGGATCGACGACGAATTACCCGGCAATCCTGGCAGCCGGATTTACGTGACGGTCGAAGTCACCGACATAACCACAAACATGCTCGACGGCATATTCGACAGCTGGGACGGACTCGCACGTCAGCGTGAGCTGGAGAAACGCGAAAAGGCGCTGGTTGCGTCCTGCGAGAGCGAGGACGGCTATCGCTGCGGCGTCCATTCGTTTTACGAGGGGCAACAGTTTTTTCTCATCCGCCAGCTCGAAATTCGCGACGTGCGGCTGGTCTATTCGCCGCCACGAGGCATCGGTGAATACGGCGGCGATATCGACAACTGGATGTGGCCGCGTCACACCGGCGACTATTCCTTCATTCGCGGCTACGTTGCACCCGACGGCAGCCCTGCCGATTACTCCGAAGACAACGTGCCGTACCAGCCGGAGCACTACCTCACCGTGTCAACCCGTGGCCTGCAGGCAGGCGACTTCACGATGGCGGTCGGCTACCCCGGCAGCACCTATCGCCACCGCCTGGCCTCCGAGGCCGGCGAGATCGGCAGCTGGTACTACCCGACCCGCAAGGCGCTCTTTGAAAACATGCTCGCGATTATCGAGCGGGAAACCGCCGAACGGGAAGCCGCGGCGATAAAGTATTCGTCGCTGAAGCAAGGCCTGAACAACGTCATCAAGAACTATGGTGGCATGATCGAGGGCTTTGCCCGCAGTGGACTCGTCGATCGTAAAGCCGCCGGCGAGAAGGCCCTGCAGGACTGGCTCGATAACAATGCCGGGGATGAACTGGCCGTAGACAGCCTCACCAGTCTCAATGAGTTGATCGAAGAGTATCGCGCCGGGCGCGAGCAACGCATGGTCTACCGCGACTTCCTGCGGTCACGCGCCCAGCTGTTGTCTGCGGCGGCAAAGCTGTACCGCCTGAGCCGTGAGAAACAAAAGCCCGATGCCGAGCGCGAGCCGGGTTTCCAGGAACGTGATTTCCGCCGCATTCGTGAATCGATGGCACGGCTGGACAACAATTTCGATGAGCAGGTCGACCGCGCGCTGCTGAAACACCACCTAGCGCTTTACGACGAACTGCCCGACGAGCAGCGTGTAGCCGCCTTCGACCGCTGGTTTGAACTCGGCGGCAAGGGGCTCGATTCCAGGGTCGAGCGCAAGCTTGACGCCATGTACCGGGATACGACGCTGGACGACGCCGACATCCGCATGCAGCTACTCGAAGCCAGCCCGGCGGACTTCGAATCCAGCGACGATCCTTTCATCCTGCTTGCCGTTGCGCTTTACGAGAACGACATCGAACGCGAGCTCGAGACCAAGCGATACCAGGGCCGTTTCCAGCTCGCCCGTTCACGGTACATGAACGCCTTGTCGACCTGGATGAAAGACCGCGGCGATCCGCTGTATGCCGATGCCAACGGCACGCTGCGCGTGACCTTCGGCCAGGTCACCGGCTACGAGCCGCGTGATGCGGTTCGTTACGAGCCATTTACCACGGTAGCTGGCGTTGTCGAAAAACATACGGGCAAGAAACCCTTCAACACACCGCCCGAACTGCTGGCGGCGATTGACCAGGGGCAGTTCGGTGCCTATGCCGACCCCAGCCTCGACAGTGTGCCGGTCAATTTCCTTGCCACCCTCGACTCCACGGGCGGTAATTCGGGTTCCGCGGTGCTCGACGCGCACGGCGAGCTGGTGGGGCTTCTGTTTGACGGCAACTACGAGGCAATCAACGCGGACTGGTACCTGGATGAGGCCATTTCGCGCAGTATTTGCGTCGATATTCGTTATGTGTTGTGGATTATGGAGACCGTGGACGGCGCCCACCGGCTGTTGCGGGAAATGGGTATCGGGCCGGCGGCCCTGCACGCACGGCGGCAGGCTGTGGGTGTAAACTAGCAGACAGGTTTTACGAGGTTAGCGCCAACATGGCTCAGAAAAGACAGCGTCGTTTCAGTGAAAAGGAAACGCCTTCGCAGCAAACCACGGTCATCGCCGAAGGCATGCGCGTAACCGGGCGTCTCAAAGGAACCGGAAACGTCATTATTAGCGGAGAGCTGGATAGCGACTGCGAAATCAACGGCTCGGTCACCCTGACGGACACCGGCCGCTGCAAAGGGACCATCCGTGCCACCGACGTCATGATTGCCGGGAATCTAAACGGCGACGTGCTCGCGGAAGGACGCATCGAGGTGTCACGCAGCGCATTGGTCAAGGGCAGCCTGGCCGGGGCGAACATCGCGGTGGCCGAGGGGGCCGTGATCGAAGGCGGCATGCAAACCACCAGCGGAATCGGCATGCAGCAGATCGAGGAAATCGAGGTCACCTGACACGGCCGGGAAACGAAGGGATCACGGCCGTAAGCCGCTCCTGCCGGTTTACAGCAGGTGCCGTACGTCGGGCAGGTATTTCTCCAGCGATGCGGTGTTGACGCAAACGACGCGCTGCCCTTTACGCAGCGCGCCTGCGTCAGCCAGACGTGGCAATGCCGCCAGCGTCGCGGCACCCTCGGGCGAAATCCACCAGTGCCGCTCCCGCCAGGTCCGGCTCAGTGCCGCAGCGATTTCGTTTTCAGAAACAGCCAGCGCCTGTCCGTCGCTTTCCCGCAGGATCTCCAGCACCCGGAAATGACCGACACCACCCGGCACGTTGAGGCCGGTAGCAATGGTATGTCCCGGATCGGCGGGCGTCGTGTCTGATGCACCGTTATCCATCGCCACCACGACAGGCGCCGTCACTGCACTCTGCACCGCGATCATCTTCGGACGCTGGCTGCCGATGAGTCCCAGCGCCTCCAGCTCGGCGAATGCTTTCCACATACCCAGCAGCCCGGTGCCACCGCCGGTCGGATACACGATGACATCGGGCAAGGACCAACCGCTGCCACCCGGCGCGGGTTCCGCCAGCTCCAGTCCCAGTGATTTCTTTCCCTCGATGCGCCAGCCGGGCTCCTGGAAAGTCGCCACGTTGAAAAAACCCCGGGGCAGGTACTTTTCCTTCATTAGCGCACCCGCCTCGCGAATCGTCCCCTCCACCAGGTCGAGGTGGATCGTGGTGTGCATCCTGGCCATTGCGGCCACGCGCCCGAGCACGGGCATCGGCGTATCGTCCGGCATGACCACGGCGGCCTCGAGACCCGCCCGCAGGGCGTAATCGGCCAGCGAGTCGCCGGCATTGCCCTGGGTCGGCACCGCCAGCTTGTGCAGGCCGTGCAGTCGCGCCATCGAGGCCACCATCGCCATGCCGCGGTCCTTGAAGCTCTGCGTCGGGTTGGCGCCGTAGCCCGACAGCGCCCTGCCCTCTTCTTTCAGCTGCAGCCGGAAGCCGAGTTTTTCTGCCAGCGGATCGCCCCCGACTTCCAACAGCGGCGTCGCGCCTTCGCCGCCGCTGGCGATAAAACGACCCTCGGCAGGATCATCCGGGTCCAGACCCATCAGCGCGCCGAAACGCCACATGCCCTGGCGTCGCGGGTCGTACCAGGCGAGCCCCGGCTTGTCGTGCTGCAGCCGCTCCAGGTCGATCACGATTTCGACCGGCCGGCCGTCTGCCGGATCCAGGTTCATCGGCCTGTCGGCCGGGTAACTCACGCCGGAGCCGAGTCCGCGCAGGTGCGACACATACCGGGGTGCGCTCATTGATACTCCGGGCTGTCACTGAATTCGTTGGACCACATCAGCGTTGCACCGATGACGGCGCTCGGCATCGACAGGAAGTTCAGCACCGGCACCAGGGTCATCACGGTTACCGCGGCGCCAAAACCCAGCACCATCGCACGCCGTTCACCCAGCAGGCGGCGCTGGTCGCGAAACGCCAGCCCGTGATTGCCCATCGGGTAGTCGGCGTATTCCATGGCGATCATCCAGGCGCCGAAACCGAACCACAGTACCGGCGCCAGCGCGTTGAGCCCGGGCAGCAGGAACAGCAGCAACAACGGCAACGCGCGCGGCAGGATATAGCCCCACTTCCAGGCTTCATGCGCGATTGCGTACGGTATTTCGCGCCACAGCGGCCGCCCCTCCGGCAGCTCGGCACCCGGCCGCTCGAGCCGTTCCACTTTTTCCGCGAGCAGCCCGTTGAACGGCGCACCGATGATGTTGGCGATCATCGTAAAGGTATAAAACACCAGGATGATGACGGCGAGCGCAAACACCGGCCAGAGCAGCCACTCCAGCCAGTCGAGCCAGCCGGGCAGCCGCTCGACCAGCCAGTCCATCCAGCCCTCGAAGGCGTTGCCGGCCCACCAGATAGCCAGGGTGAAAACGCCGAGATTAAGCAGCAGCGGCCCGATCACGTAGGCCCGCAGGCGGCGGTCGCCCAGCCGGCGCAGGCCGGCCAGCGCGTAGGACGCGCCCTTCAGTGCCGCGGCCGGCATCAGGCGCGAACCAGCGTGTGAACGACGACTTCAGGCGGGCAGTTAAACCGCACGTCGACGATGCAGGCCCCGGAGCCGGCCGAGGTATAACCCTGCAGCCCATGGTAGTTCCACGCGCCCCGGCAGACCCGGCGGCGGCAGTTGGCATTGACCGTCAGCGGTATGCCGCCAGGCAGGCAGATCTGTCCGCCATGCGTGTGACCGCACAGCATGACGTCGAACGAGGCATGCAGGGCGTTTTTGTAGATCTCGGGTGTGTGCGACAGCAGGATCGAAACAGCTTCTTCGGGGATAGCGTCGGCCGCCTTCTCCAGGTTATCCGCCCGGAAGTAATGCGCGTCGTCCACGCCGGCAATGTAGATTGCCTCGCCGTCGCGTTCAACCAGCGCGAACTCGTTCATCAGCAGGCTGATGTCCAGTTCCTCGATGCCGGGCACCATGCGAATGCTGTCGTGATTGCCCAGGACCCCGTAGACGCGTTCACCGAGATGCGGCCGCACCCGGGCCAGCGCCGCCAGGCAGGCCTCATGATCGCCGAAAGTCGCTGCCCGGTAATCGCCGGTCAACACGCAGGCATCGAAGGCCAGGCCCGTGACGGCGGCGATCAGCGTCTCGGGAATATCGTCGGCCATGTCCAGGTGCAGGTCGGTGATATGCAGCAGGCGCATGCCGTCGAACTGGCGCGGCAGGTTCGGCAGGGCGAAGGTGTTTTCGCGCACCCTGATCTCTCGCGCGTTGGCCTGCCCGCGACGGAACAGGAACGTGAGCTTCAGCAGCCCGCGCAGGACGACATCGAGCGATTCGAGGTTTTCCAGGTGCAACAGGTTTCGACCCTGGCCGAATACCTTGGCCTCATAGACTTCCTCGATGCCGAGCCGCTGACGCAGGTGCACCCGCCCGATTCGGCTGGCCAGCCGCTCGGGTAGCTCGGCGTTATAAACGGGACGATCCACGGCCGTGATTCTAGCTGGAGTTCCGGTCGCGGTCAGAACATGCGTCCGGCAACCCATCGCCTTGACAACGATCGTGGATTTCTGTAATTTCTGTTCTGTCAGAAATAACGGTAAGGAGTGCACGAAATGCTTCCGCTGACCACGCACCTGGCCTACCTGGCCATCAGCATCGCCCTGACCATCTGGGTCGCCCACACGCTCAGCAGCAACGGCCTGGCTTTTCTGCGAGACAGTTTCGCCGGCAACGAGGAAATGGCGCGGTCGGTCAATCACCTGCTCGTGGTCGGTTTTTACCTGCTCAACCTCGGATATGTGCTGCTGACCCTGCAGCGCGGCGGTTACCCGGTGAATCTCACCCAGGCGGTGGAAATCCTGGCGAACCGGATCGGCTGGGTGCTGCTGGTGCTGGGCGCCATGCACCTGGGCAACATGTTTGTCTTCAGCCGCTGGCGCCAGCACGCGGTCAGAGAGACCGAGCTCAAGGAAACGGAATCAGCACGTCGCGCGGCCCTCAGGACTGAACGCGGCTAACACGGGAGTATCGATCATGTCGGAAATCAGCACCCGCTTTATCCTGCACTGGGGCGAAATGAGCAGCCGCTGGGGCATCAACCGCAGCGTCGCGCAGATTCACGCCCTGTTGTTCCTGTCGTCCGAGCCACTCAACGCCGAGCAGATCAGCGACGAGCTGGGCCTGGCGCGCTCCAACGTCAGCACCAGCATGCGCGAACTGCAGGCCTACGGCATCGTTCGCGTCGTGCACCGCATCGGCGACCGGCGCGACTATTTCGAATCGGAAAAAGACGTGTGGGCGATGGTTCGCGCAATTATCGAGCATCGCAAGCGGCGCGAGGTCGACCCGACCATCGACATGCTCAGCGAATGTATAACCGATGCCGAAACCGCCAGCACCGACAACTACACGCTGTCGCGCATGAAGGAGCTCCAGGACCTGCTGCAGTCCATGGCCCGCCTGTTCGACCAGGTTTCGACCCTGCCGCTGCCGGCACAGAAAAAAGTGCTGAAGATGGGCAACAAGATCCGCAAACTGACTTCCGGCAAGAACTGATGCGGTGGCTGCTGGCGCTGCTGTTTGCACCGCTGGGCACGCTGATCGCGGTGCCGGTTGCCGTGGTGCTGCTTTACCTGGCGGGTCTGAGTGAACTGGCTGCCGGAGCGACGGCAGACGAGATTCTCCCGTTTGCTCTGTTTATTGGTGTCGCTGCGACTTTCGTCGCCTACGCGGTCATGATCACTCTTGGCGCTATCGCCCTGGTAATCATGCGTCGGACCGGTCGCGAAAGCCTGGGAAATCACGCTGTAGCCGGGGCCATCGTGGGCGCGTTACCGTTCCTCTTCTATTTCGCCTACGGACTGGTCTTCGAGAGCTATTCGCCGTCCGCGCCTTTCGACTGGGGGCGGCTGTTCGAATCGGTGGGCCGATACTGGCACGAGGGGCTCGAATGGACCGTCTATGGCATAGCGGCGGGTACGCTGACCTCGGTCATCCACTGGTCGCTGGTCCACGACCGGGACTCGCGAAGATCCCGCCTGTCGCAACAACAACCCTGATGGCTTTTTCGGCCGGCGGCGCGGATCGGATATAGTTCGCGCATGGAAGCTGAGTACCCCGACTTTGCGCCACAGGGCTTGTGGCGCAACCCCGACGTGCAATCTATCGTCGGCAGCATCCCGCTGCGCCGGCCCTTCGTCGAGCGCCGGACCCGCGTTATCGCCGAGGCATCGCGCGTCGAAATCCTGGACTGTGGCGACGGGGTCCGGCTGAAAGCACTGCGGGCGACGCAACCGGACACGGCTGCACCCGTGGCGATCCTGATCCACGGCTGGGAGGGCAGCGCGAAGTCGCTGTACATGCTCTCCGCCAGCACGCAGCTGTATGACGCCGGCTTCGAGGTCTGGCGGCTGCAGCTGCGCGATCACGGCGACACCCACAACCTCAACGAAGGCCTGTTCCACAGCTGCCGGCTGGACGAAGTCGTCGGCGCCGTTGCCGCGATCGCCAGCCAGGTTGGCGACCGGCCGGTCTGTCTCGGTGGTTTTTCGCTGGGCGGCAACTTTTCGCTGCGCGTCGCCGCCCGCGCGTCCGCGGCCGGTTTCGCATTGGCCCAGGTGACGGCGATCTGCCCGGTGCTGCACCCCCCGGCCACCCTCGATGCCCTGGAGAACGGTCCGCGTAGCTACAACTACTACTTCATGCGCAAGTGGCGCCGCTCGTTGCGTCTCAAGTACCGCCACTGGCCGGCGCTGTACGACCTCGAGCGAATCCTCGAACATCGCAGCATGCGCGACCTGACCGCCTACCTGGTCACCGAGTACAGCGATTTTCCCGACCTGATGACCTACCTCAACGGCTACTCGATCATCGGCGACGTACTGGCACCGATCAATGCACCGACGCTGCTGGTAGCGGCCCGCGACGACCCGATCATTCCGCCTGATCACCTCGAGCAGCTGGCTCGCCCGGCCAGCCTGTCGATACTGGCGACGGATCTCGGGGGTCACTGTGGGTATCTTTATAACGCGACGGGTCCCAGCTGGGCCGACGACATCCTGGTGCGCAGCTTTCGCCGCGCGTCTACTGGCTAAGGAATCAGCATGCTAAAGCTCTATGACTACCTCCCGTCGGGAAACAGCTACAAGGTCCGCCTGCTGCTGTCGCTGCTCGGGCTCGAGTATGAACGCATCGACAAGGACATCATCAAGGGCGAAACCCGCACCGAGGAGTTCCTGGCAAAAAACCCCAACGGCCGGATACCGGCACTGGAGCTCGACGACGGCACGGTGCTGTGGGAGTCAAACGCTATCCTGTATTTCCTGGCGCGGCATGGCACGCCCTTCATGCCGCGCGATCCCCTGCCGGCGGCAAAGGTCATGCAGTGGATGTTTTTTGAACAGTACAGCCACGAACCATTCATAGCGGTGGCCCGGTTTATCCTCATGCACACCGCCGACGACAGCCCCCGGCGCGCCGAACTGGAGCAGAAGATGGCCGGCGGATATGCCGCTCTCGATGTAATGGAACGGCATTTGTCAGGGCGGGACTATTTTGTCGGTGACGACCTGAGCATTGCTGACATCGCGCTGTACGCCTACACCCACGTTGCCGAGCAGGGTGGTTT
>JAHEKH010000003.1:24527-63768 GCA_024638445.1 Gammaproteobacteria bacterium
CGATACCCGGCGATCGGGGCCTGGATGTTCCGCGTGGCCGACCGGCCCGGGTATATCGCCATCACCGACGCCTGACGCACGGAATCTTTCGTGGCGGGCCGACTCGGATAGAGCATGAGACTGTTAGCGGCCCTGGTATTGCTGACGGCCGGCGTAGTAGCCGGGCTGCTGCTGGCCGAATACCTGCCGCGCAAGGCGCTACCGCCAACGGCCGAAACACTCCCGGTTCCCGAACCGGGGCCTGCCGAACCGATGGCCTCGCCGGTCGTGCGACTGCATGCCTACGACGAGCGCAATCTCAGCCGCGAGACTATGGCGGTCGTCGTCAGTGAGCCAGGTATCGTCGTGGCACGCGTGGCCGATTTCGCCGGGGCAAACCGCATCGTGGTCGAAACCAGTCGCGGCGAGCGGGTGCTGGTCGACTCGGTGCTTGCCAGCAACGACGAGTACGGTCTCGCGGCGCTGGGCACAGAGCGGCTGCTTTATGCCGAGGCCCTGCAGCCGGAGTCCGGTGCCGGGGGGCTTTACCTGGGCCGCGGGGTGGCGTTACTGACGCCGGGTGAGCCCTACCGGGCGACGGTGGATTCCGCGGGCGTGCGCGACGGGTTGGGCGCCTATCGGTATTCACTGCGGCTGACCGGCCGCGGCGACGGCCCGGGATTCGCCATCGTCAAACCCGACACCCGGCAGCTGCTGGGCCTGGTCGCGGCCTGGGAGGGATACCGCTCGATGCCGGCCTTCGATGCCGAACCAGTTCACCGGCTGCTCGACTCGATCGGTGTCGTGCCGCCGCGCTCGCTGGCGGAATTTGCCACGCATTATTTCAATGACACCACGCGCGGCCGGCTCGCCCTGCTCGAACAGCTGGTCGCCACCGAGCAGTTCGACCGCGCGACCGAGTGGGGCAAAGCCATCATCGACCTGGATGATTTCAGCCAGCGCCAGGGCTTGTCGTTACTGCTCGATGCTTACGCCGGTGTGGCACGTAACGCCATCGAGACCGGCCGCTGGGGCCGGGCGCTGGAAATCATCGACGAAGCCGATGCCCGCTGGCCGCTGAACCCGGAGCTGCTCAAGATGCGGGCACAGGCCAACGAGGCGGTCGGCGAGCTGGCGCTGGCGCTGGACGACCTGCTCGCTTTGCCGGACAACAACGCCCAGCGTATTCGCTCGCTGGTGCTGGAAAACGCGCTGGCTACCGGCGAAGCCGATGGCCAGGCCACCCTCGAACTGGTCGACCGCGCGCTGCAGGCCGACCCCGACTACGCGCCATACCACCGCCTGCGGGGCCAGGTGCTGGCGCGCAAAGGCCAGATGAACGCCGCGATAGATGCGCTGGAACGCGCCGTGGCGCTGGACCCGTCGATGGAACCCGAGCTGCAGTCGCTGATGGCGCAGCTGCAGTCGCGACGGAATACTCCGGCCGTTACGGAGGTTCCGATTTACCGGACCCGCGGCGTGTTGTTCGTCAACGCGCGGATCAATGGCTCGAACGAGCAGTTTCGCTTCCTGTTCGATACCGGGGCCAGCTATACCGCGATTACCGCCGAGACTGCGCTGCGGCTGGGTATCAACAATATCTTTTTCGGCGCGCCGGTCGTCGAACTCGAGACTGCCAACGGCCGTGTCTACACGACGACGGCCCAGCTGCAGTCCATCGACATCAGCGGGGCCCGGGTCGACAACGTCGAAGCGGTCATACTGGAGTCCATGCGGGGGGTCGACGGACTGCTCGGTCAGTCTTTCCTGCGGCACTTCGATATCCACATCGACCGCAGCGGCCGCCGCCTGGTCTTCAGCCGCCGGCTCGACGACTGAAGCGATTGCGCGCCGCCCCGGTGGGCGGCACGCGCAATGTTTACTGTGCCGCCGGTCCCGGCGCGAGGAAGAAAAACTCCTCCATGATCGACAGGTCGATAAAGTTTGTCTGCCCGTCGCCATCGAAATCGGTGTCGAGGTCGCCGGACAGGAAGAAGCTGTCCGAGAAAATCGACAGGTCGGCAAAATTGACCGTGCCGTCATCGTTCAGGTCCGGATCGCAGCGGTTGCCAATGCCGTCGCCGTTGGTGTCGCGCTGGTCCGGGTTGGCCAGCAGCGTGCAGTTATCGACGCCGTCGGTAACGCCATCGAGATCGGCGTCGCCGGTCAGGCACATCGGACCGGCCCCGCGCACCCGCACATCGTCGACGTGCCAGCCGTCACGGGTGATCGTGACATCGCTCTGCAGACGGAAACGGAAGCGCATCGATGACTGGCCCTCGAGCTGTGACAGGTCGATGGAAATGTTTTCGAACGACGACGACGAACCATCGTAACGCGCCACCTCGTTCCAGCTGGCGCCGCCGTTGTCGCTGACCTCGACGATGCAATAGTCGTAACCGGATTCGGTATCGCACTGGCTCGCGAACTCCAGCTGCAGCCCGCTGAAGCCGGCAATAGCCAGCTGCGGTGAGGTCAACGAGGTGCTCACGTTATTGTTATAGGGGCCGCCCGGCGTATCGGTCCATGAGCGGCTCGGCGAATTTGCCGTCTCGGTGGTGATCGACCAGGCCGGTTGTGCGGTCCAGCCGGCGTTACCGTCCTCGACGTCGTCACTGAAGACCTCGCAGTATGGGTACAGCGTGAAGTCCTGGGTCAGCACATCCTGCGCCGACGCCGTCAGACCCGTGGCGCTGGCCGGCGCATAGTCAGGTGAATCCGGCGTCGCGGTAACATCGTAGGTACCGCTGACCAGTAAGAGCGAATAGCTGCCGTCACCGGCCGTCCCGGTTTCGAACGGCGTACCGGCACTGACGGTCGCCTGCAGCGGTTGGCCGGTGTCGGCCGCGGTCACCGTGCCGGTAACAACCGGAGCGGTAGCCGGATCGACGATGTAAAGAAAAGCCGCGCTGACCGCACCCCAACTGCCCGCGCTGTCCTGCGAGCGGATGTAGATGGTGTGCTTACCTTCGGCCAGTGCGCTGGTGTCGATCGTCGCGGTGACCGACTCGGAGCTGGAATCCAAGGCGCCGTCGCTGGCGGTCATCGGCTGCGGCGTCATTTCGGCGGCCAGCCACGGCGGCGTGTCGACGTAATACTCGGCGGCCGCGATGGTCTGTACCGGTTCGCTGCCGTTAGCGTTGTTGAAGCGGCTGTCGTCGGCGACCGCCGTCACCGTGACCGGCGTGCCCGGACCAACCACACCGACCGACAGGTTGATGACCAGCGAGTCGGGTCCGGCCGGCGTCAGGTAGGGCGTGCGTGCCACCTTGGCGGCATACAGCAGAGAATCGAGGTTGTCGGGAAAGATCGTGCTCTCGAAGCTGCCGCAATCCTGGAAAAACGAGGTGCCCAGTTCGTAGGTGTAAGCGGCCAGTCCGAGCTCGCCGTAGGCGAAGTCGTCGGTGGTGCCGTCAGTCGGGTACAGCCCGATGGCCTGCTCCGGGTAGTAGTCGTTAAACCATGCCAGCTTGCGTCCCAGCGTCTGCAGCCCGGTAGCGTTGGGTGCCAGCGTCGAGCCCCAGCCCCAGGGCCAGAGAATCAGCTCGCTGAAGCTGTGCACGTCGAGAAATACGCCGGTCGCATCGGCCGGTGCCGCAGCGGCGAGGTCGTCCTCGCGCTGGTCCGGAAAAATCGCCCGGACGTAATCGCGAATCGCCTGGGTCTCGGGTTCCGAGGCCGGCGTGGTGCCCCGATAGGTGGACGAACACTGGTTACCGCTGGATCCGCCGCAGCAGCCCCAGAGAAACGGGAAGTTGCGGTTCAGGTCGACACCGCGGTTATTCGATGTGGCCGAACAGACATTCTCGTTGGTGTTCTTGCGCCAGCTCAGCCCGGTCTGTGCTTTCTCGCGACCGTCGGGATTGGACTGCAGCGACAGGTGAATCTCGTGGTAATCGAGCAGCCAGGTGGCATCCGCATCGGTGCCGTAGTTATCCAGCAGGTACTCGGCAAAACGGGTATTGGTCTCGGCGGTCGTGTATTCGCGCGCGTGCACCGCACTCATGACAAACAGCTTCGGTTTCGGCCCGGCGATGGCGCTGTTGGTCAGCACCAGCACGCGCAGGTCATTGCCCTCGGCCGGGTCCTGCTGTTTCTCCCAGGAGTCGCCGATATCCAGCCAGGTTGCCATGTCGGGGTTGTCCTGCGCGAGCTGTGCGGCCGTGGCGTAGGTTTCGGTCACGGTCCGGTAGCAGGGATAGCCGTCGATGCCGCGGGTCTGCCCGGGCAGGCGGCTGAACACGCGGTTGTGCATCTCGGTCAGGCGGGCATCGATCTCCACCCGGAAACCGGATTTGACCAGCACGTCGTAGTCGGCTTCGCTGGCCTCGATGACGAGATAGTTCTTGTCATAGTTCACCTGCCAGGGGCGACGCTCCTGGGCCAGTGCCGCGACCATCGCCGGATCGTCAAAAAAGGCGTTGACGACGACGACCGGGTGGTCGAAATCCGGTTTCTCGGCCGCTGCCGACAGAAACGGCAACAGGGCCAGCAGCAGGCCGGACAGGCACAACGATAAACGCATCGGGTATCCCTCTGATTTTTATGGCCCGCAGGCGCGGGTGACTATCGGGATAGGTTAGGCCAGCGGCCAAAGTGTGGCAAGGCGGTGCTTGCCATAAGACCTAGAATTGCGGGAACAGGTCGTCCAGTTCAATGTCGCTGCCATCGTCGCCACAGACCAGGCGCGCGCCTTTTTCCACGCAGGCGGACAGGTGCTGGCGCGCCACGCCAATCGCGACAGTCAACGCGCTCCACGAATCGGTGCCCAGTCCGTCGCTGACCGAACCCAGACCCTCGAGCTGCAGTGGACAGGTCCAGGTCTGCTCCGCGACCTTGAACGGACGGCCGATACACAGTTCGATCGGCGTATCGCCTTCCGCCGACTTTGCTACCAGCGCGCGTTTTGCAACTACGATATCCATCTCTGATGCCCTCGAAAAAAACCGTCTCACCTGCGCGAAAAAATTAGCACCCGAGGCGGCCACGCCGCATTGAACCAGTTCACAGGGTTTGCGGTCCCCGGTCGGAAACCGGGCGGATTATGTCAATCGAATAATCGTCAGCGTCGCCGCAAAAACGACCAGACGCGCGCCGCCGCATACCAGGCAAGCCCAATGCCGATCATCCACTTCGCGTAAGTGACCGGCTGGCCGGTCGACCAGGCACTGTAGTACCAGCCCGCACCGCCGATAGCGGCAATCATGCCCAGCAGATAGTGGGTATTCGGCCCGACGCCGGCCGGTTTGCGCCGTCGCGGCCGGTCCGCCGGGTCGGCGCCGCAGTGCGGGCAGTCGCCCTTTACGCTGGAAAATTGCTTGCCGCAGGCTGGACAGTGGACAATCGCCATGGTCTAGGGCGGTGGAATCGTATCCAGGTCGAAACGACAGGGCCCGATGATGCCGCCGGTTTCGACCGCGTAACGCTCGATGACCTTCATCTCGCCTTTTTCGAAACCGACGCGCTGCTCCCGTGCAACCGGCAGATCGCTTGCCGGGTCGTACCACAGCACGACCGTACCGGACGCCACGCCGCCGACCGTCAGATCGAAACCAATGCCACGTACGGGCACACCGTCGATCGTGCGGTTGCCGGGCTGCCAGGCGAAGTTGCTGGCGATGACCCAGTCACGCACGTTGCCGCTGGTCGCATCGGGCGGCAGGTTGCCGCTCAGCATGGCGATGTTATGCAGGATGCCCATCCGCATCAGACCGAGCAGCATGCCGTTGCGAAGATCAGCCGGCTGAGCGGCTTCGAATCCGTCTTGCTGTGGCCGCGCCCGGCCACGCATTCTGGCGCCGTCGACCACCAGCTCGGGCGCCACGGGACCGCCGGCGAAACTGCCTTCGGCCGACAGCGCGGCCAGCGCGGGTTTCTGCATGACCAGGTCGCCCGACAGCTCTGCTTCGACCGCGCCACGCGCCTGCACGGTGTAGTTGACCCGCAGGACTGCGGCTTCGAGCAGGTTTTGCTCGAGATGTTCGAAGGCCTGCGCGGCGGAATTGTCGGCCGGCGCACCCGGCGCGGTCGCACAACCGGCCGCGAGCACGACGATCAGGATCGCCAGCGTTCTCACTGGTCGCGAAAGATCAGCACAACCGGGTCGTCGCTGCCGACCCGGTAACCGCGGTACATGCCCTCGGTGTTGAACGGCATCGCGATATTGCCCCTGGCATCAATCGCGATGACCCCACCGTCGCCACCGGCGCGATCGAGCTTGTCCATCACGACGTAATCGGCCGCCACGCTCAGCGGCTCCTCGCGATAGGCCATACGTGCACACACGTCGTGGGCAACCGTGTGGCGGATGAAATACTCACCGTGACCGGTTGCCGACACCGCGCAGCTCGCGTTATCGGCGTAAGTGCCGGCACCAATGATCGGCGAGTCGCCGACCCGGCCCCAGCGCTTGCCCGTAGTGCCGCCGGTCGAGGTCGCAGCGGCCAGGTTGCCATGACGATCGAGCGCTACCGCGCCGACCGTGCCGAACTTGTTGTCCAGCGCCAGTGGGTTGAGCATCGCGCTGGGATCCGATTCCTTCTTGGCCTTGTGCAGCTGCTCCAGACGGAAATCGGTATCGAACCAGGAATTGTCGACCAGCTCCACACCGGCCTCACGGGCGAACAGCTCCGCACCTTCGCCGGCCAGCATCACGTGTGGCGAGTCCTCCATCACCTTGCGCGCCAGCAGGATCGGGTTACGGACGTTTCGCACGGCCGCGACCGCGCCGGCGGACAGGTCGCGACCGTCCATCAGCGAAGCATCCAGCTCGTGGGTCTCTTCCCAGGTGTAAACGGAGCCACGTCCGGCGTTGAACAGTGGCGAGTCCTCGAGGATCACCACGGCGGCAATCGCCGCGTCCATGCTGTCGCCGCCACCGGCCAGCATGCGGTGACCGGCATACAGGGCATCGCCGAGCGCCTTGCGAATCGCGGCCTCGGTCTCCGGCGGCAGGTTTTCGCGGGTCAGCGTACCCGCGCCGCCGTGTATCACCAGCCCGTAAGCGTTCTCGTCTGCCATGCTCACCCCACCTGTCAACAAACCGGTCATCATGGCCACAATGGCCAGACTTGCGCCATACAAACGCATGCAGTTGCCCCACATTCCCCGCGGAGCGCCGATTCTACCCTCAAAAAGGTGCCGGTGTGGCCCTGCCGGGCGCCCTCGCACCATTCGTTGACAGTGTCCGGACACGCCTTACTCTATAATGTGCACCGCGGACCGCCGCTGCCGCGCGGTCCGACCGGCTGATCATTGAAAGACTCAAGAACGACACCCATGTCCAACACCTGGCGACGATTCATAGGCGCGGTACTGTTGATCGCGACCATGGGCTTCTCCTCCTGCTCGGCGCTGCTCGGCGTGGCCGAGCCCGTTGCCCTGCCCTTCCTCTCCGCGGCCGGGCTGTAACGCGTGCCGGAAGTCTACCGACACGACGAGCACAAGGTGCGCTGGCCGGGGCGGGCCTACCTGCTCTACCTGCTGGCCATGCCGATGGTGCCGGCCCTGCTCATCGCGCTGGCTATGGGCGACCTGGCAAAGCTGCTGACCTATGGCGGCGCCTTTGCTGCCTTCGTCGCCGGTGCCCGCTACATGCGCCGCGGCCTGGTCGCCGAGGCAGAGCTTGCCAAACGCAAGATCGCCAGGCGGTCCCGCACGCCCCTGAAGGCGCTGGGGTCTTTTTTTACCGGCGTGGGCACATTCGTCACCAGCTGGCTGGCCGTGGGTCACGCGTTACCCTTTGCCGCGGTGGTCGGCGTGCTGGCATTCGTCGGCTGCATGATGTTTTACGGCCGCGATCCGTCCGTGTCGAAAGTAACCGGACTCGGCGGACACGGGTTTACGACCGAGGAAATTCTCGCAACGCTAAAGGAAGCCGAGACAAAGATACACGGCATCGAGTCGGCGCGGCGGGATATTCTGAATCTCGAGCTGAAGGGCCGGCTGCGGCGTATTGCCCGCAGCGCACGCAAGATCCTCTCCGCGCTGGAGGAGGACCCGGCCGATATTCGGCGGGCCCGGAAGTTTTTGAACGTCTATCTCGACGGCGCGAGACGCGTCACCGAAGGCTATGCCAAGGCGCACCGGCGTGGCGAGGTCGACGACCTGGAAGACAATTTTCGCAACGTGCTGACCACCATCGAAGGAACCTTCGAGGAACAGCATCAAAAGCTGCTGGAACACGACAAGCTGGATCTCGACGTGCAGATCGAGGTGCTGTCGACCCAGCTGAAAAAAGAAGGCGTAATCTGAACACACTCGCTGGAGCTTCGCTATGACCGACCAGACTGAAACCAAGACCGCGGTGCAGACCGACACGACTGTCGGCACCACCTCGCTGACCGTGCCGGGAATCAAGAACGAGATCGTCGCTTATGCCGAATCGGAGGGCGAAGACCGCGCAAAGATAGAGCAACTGATCACCGAGCTGGACCTGCGCGACAGCAACTCGATCATCTTCTTTGGCAGCAAGGCACAGGAACAGCTCACGACGGTATCCGACAAGATGCTCGAGGGCGTCAAGAACAAGGACGTCGGCGCTGCCGGTGATTCGCTAAGCGACATGGTTGCCACCCTGCGCGGCTTCGACACCGACCCGCTCGAAAAACCGGGTTTCTTTGCCCGCCTTTTCGGTAAAGCCAAGCCAGTGGTCAAGTTCCTGCAGCGCTACGAGACCGTGCGCCGGCAGATCGACAAGATCAGCAACGATCTCGACGGTCACAAGACCCTGCTGCTGACCGATATCACCATGCTCGACCGTCTTTACGACGCTAATCTCGAGTACTTCCACGCGCTGGAGCTGTACATCGCGGCCGGCGAGGAGCGGCTGCGACGTCTCGACACCGAAGAGATTCCGGCCCTGGAACGTGAAACGGCCAGCTCCGACGAAGTCATCAAGGCCCAGGAGCTGCGCGATCTGCGCAGCGCCCGTGACGACCTGGAGCGACGCGTCCACGACCTGCGGCTGACCCGCCAGGTCACGATGCAAAGCCTGCCCGGTATCCGCCTGGTGCAGGAAAACGACAAGGGGCTGGTGACCAAGATCAACTCGGTGATGGCCAACACGATCCCGCTGTGGCGTCAGCAGCTGGCCACCGCGGTAACGATTTACCGGTCCGGCCAGGCCGCCAAGAGCGTCAAGGCCGCCACCGATCTGACCAACGAACTGCTCGAGTCCACCTCGGAGTCGCTCAAGACGGCCAACGCGGAGACTCGCAGGCAGCTGGAACGCGGTATCGTCGACGTCGAGTCGGTCAAGAAAGCGAACCAGAACCTGATCGATACGATCGAAGAGAGCCTGCAGATTGCCGACGAAGGCAAGCGTGCCCGCGCAGAGGCGGTCACCCAGCTGCAGGAGATGGAAACGCAATTGCGTGAAACACTGGCGGCGGCCTCTGCGCGCGCCAGCGGCAAGACGGGGAGCTGATCATGGCATTCTGGGACAAGTTACTCGGCGAATTCGTCGACGTCATCGAGTGGACGGATTCGACCACCGATACAATGGTGTATCGCTTCGAGCGCTACGGCAACGAGATCAAGTACGGTGCGATGCTGACGGTGCGTGAGTCACAGATCGCCGTATTCCTCAACGAAGGACAGATCGCCGACGTGTTCGAGCCCGGGCTGTACAAGCTCGACACCAACAACCTGCCGATCCTGACAACGCTGCAGAGCTGGCCGCACGGCTTCAACAGCCCGTTCAAGGCCGAAGTTTATTACTTCAACATGCGCCAGTTCACCGACCTCAAGTGGGGCACCAAGAACCCGGTGATGATGCGTGACAAGGAGTTTGGCCCGGTGCGTCTGCGCGCCTTTGGCACCTACGTGGTATCGATCGACGATCCCGTGACTTTCCTGAAAGAAGTCGTCGGCACCGACGGCCGCTTCACCACCGACGAGATCACCGCCCAGCTGCGTAACCACATCGTGTCGTGGTTCGCCTCGTCGCTGGGCGAATCAGGCATCCCGATACTGGACCTCGCCGCCAACTATGACGACCTCAGCGATTTTGTCACCAACAGGATCGCACCCGAGTTCGCCAATTACGGCCTGAAGCTGCGCAAGCTGCTGGTGGAGAACATCTCGCTGCCGTCGGAAGTCGAACAGGCGCTCGACAAGCGTACGAGCATGGGCATGATCGGCAACCTGCGCGATTACGCGACCTTCCAGGCGGCCGAAGCCATGAAGGCCGCGGCGGAAAACCCGGCCGGTGGCGGTGCCGCCGCCGGTATGGGCATGGGCATGGGTTTTGGCATGGCCAAGCAGATGGTCGACACGATGTCGGCCAGCACCGGCATGGCCGGCAGCGGTGGCGGCGCGACGCCCCCGCCGGTTCCGACCGAGACGCCGTGGTATGTGGCCGTCGAAGGACACCAGACCGGCCCGTTCAACAAGGCCGAGCTGCGGCACAAGCTGGAAACCGGCGATGTCGGCCGGGACTCGCTGGTGTGGCGCCAGGGGCTGGAGGAATGGACCCGCGCCGAACAGGTCGACGAGCTGGCCGCAATCTTCGCGCAAATGCCGCCACCGGTGCCGAAGGGCTGAGCCGGACGGCGAACTAACCCGTGCCACGCGAGCGACGCGCGCCGGGCACCGATCAGTTTCCCTGCGAACGCTGCGGTGCGCTGCAGACCTATCAGCCGGGTACGGAGCAGATCGAGTGCCCCTACTGTGGTCACGTCACCGAGATCGATTCCGGTGGCGAGATCATTCGTGAATACGCGTTTCGTGAAGCGCTGTCGGAACTGGCGCATGCCCCGCCAGCGGAGGAGCTGCGCACCACCCAGTGCGTGTCCTGTGCCGCGGAGTTCGACCTGGGCGCACACATCCATTCCGGCGAGTGCCCGTTTTGCGGCACACCGGTGGTCGAAGGCACCGGGACCGAGCGGCATATCAAGCCGGAATCGCTGCTGCCGTTCGAGATTGACGAGCAGACGGCCTTTGCCAGCTTCAGGAAGTGGCTGGGCAAGCTGTGGTTCGCTCCCGGCTCGCTGAAACGCTACGCCGAAGGCGATGCCCGCCTGACCGGCGTCTACGTGCCGTACTGGACCTACGACAGCCAGACTCACAGTCGCTACACCGGGCAGCGCGGCACCGTGTATTACGTACCGCAGCGCTACACGACCGTGGTCAACGGCCGCCAGGTCACCCGCACCCGCCAGGTGCAGAAGATCCGCTGGATGCCGGTGGCCGGGCGGGTTTCACGTTTCTTCGATGACGTGCTGGTCGGCGCCAGCCGCTCGCTGCCGCGCAAAATCACCGACCGGCTTGCGCCGTGGGACCTGCAGAACCTCGTGCCCTACGACGAACGCTATCTCAGCGGTTTTCGCAGCGAGGCCTACCAGGTGGGGCTCGACGAGGGCTTCAAGACCGCCGTCCGAATCATGGAACGGATCATCCGCCAGGACGTCGCCCGCGACATCGGTGGCGACCGCCAGCGCATCACCTCGCTGCAGACCGACCACAGCAACACCTCGTTCAAGCACCTGCTGCTGCCGGTCTGGTCAGCGGCGTTTCGTTTCAAGGGCAAGGTCTACCGCTTCGTGGTCAACGGCCGCACCGGCAAGGTGCAGGGCGAGCGGCCCTACAGCAAGATCAAGCTGGCGCTGGCGGGCATCGCTATTGCGATCGTGGTGTTGCTGGTCGTTATCTTCGGCAACGAGAGCGGCATCATCACCTATTAACCGCGTCCGCCCCCGAAACGCGAGTGGAACCCGGTTGCCCCCCAGGCGACGGCGGTCAGCGGAAAAAACAGCACCAGCAGGAGCGAGAAATTCCACTCGATGATTCGCTCCCAGGTAACCATGTCCCCGGTAAACCAGGGCGCCGGTATCACCGATAACCCCAGCAGCATCATGCCGGCACACAGCGCGAGCTTGGCGACGAGGATCCAGCGTGGCAACGCCCAGGCGCCACTGTCGCTGAGCGCCTGGATCCGGCTGACCAGCAGCAGCTGGCCAAAAAGGGTCCCGGCCAGGTAACCGACGACGCCGATGCGTCGCTGGATCGCGAACCACTCGCCGATGTGACCCACTACAGTCGTGTAATAGACCAGGAAGACGGCGGCAAACAGCCCCATCCAGGGCAGCGCCTTGCGACGGCGGGAGTTGTCACCATGAACCTGCAGCCAGCGCGCCGCCAGGTACCAGTAGACGACCATGAACACGGCTGCGCTGATCATCGTTCCTTCATAGATAAAGCTGCCCGGCGGATTGCGGCCGGTGGCGCTCACCGATGTGCAGCCGTCGAGATAGGGAAAGCACTGGGGCACATGACCGGCGCCGGCAGACAGGACATAGGCGACGTTCGCGCCGACCAGCGGCAACAGCCCCGCCAGCACGGCGACAGCCAGGACCGGGTAATCGGGTCGTTTGTAGCCGCTCATGGCTTCATTATCCGGTAAGCCCGGCGCACCGCAAAGCGGCGACCGCTGCACCTCATGCCCGGGCGACGCTTTTCTGTGCAGGTTGCCCAGTTGCCGCGATATCGCCAAACCGGGCGGGCGGCCATACTGGCGCCATGAACGCATTCAGGCGCGGCGGACCCGAGGCGCTGAAAAAACTGCTGGAGCTGTCCCGGCTGAACGATCCCGCGGGCAACATTCCGCATCACTTTGTCTGCGACGGCAGAATCAAGACCATTTACGTAACCGCGGAACAACGCCAGGCGCTGGCCGACGGCACGCTGGCTATTGTCGTCCTGGATCGCTACCACCTGGTGCCGCTGGCCGTGGCGCAACGCATACAGTCGCTCGGTAAATGGATAACCGTCGTGACAACTGACGACTGCAGCGCTCGCGATGACGTGCCGGATCACCTGATCTGGTGATCAACCGAAACACCTGTATTTGCAGCAGCAACCGGGCACACCTTGACATAAGTGGAGAATCCGGCGCCACAACGTGATGCGCTTCACGAAGCAAAAACTTATGTTCGATTACGCGTTGCGCAAAACACAAAGCTGGTCACAGCAAGCCGCGTTTCGTGCTGATAAGTTTACTCGTGTTCCGTCAAACCCTACGAGTAACGCTGAAGATGAAGAAAGCCGGCCTGTTGATTGTAATGATTTCGCTCGCCTCCACGGCGCAGGCGGACTTGTTCGAAGCCCGGCAGGCGGACGGTGTTCGCAGCTTCAGCGATCGCACGGCAACCACTGCTTCAGCAACGCGGCACAACCGCGCCATCACCAATCCGCTAAAGGCAGAGATGCTGCCTGGCGTGTGGCACGCAACGTCGCACGATGGACGCCGCACCGAGTTGCAGCTCAAGGCCAACGGCTCGTTTGTCTTCGACCAGACCAGCGACAACACCCGGCTGTATATGTGCGGTATGTGGGAAGGCAGCACCAGCGCGCTGCAGCTGACGGTTAACGCACTCAAGCAGCAGCACGCCAACGGCGACATCGAGCAGACGACCGGCAGCTATTCCGACGAAGCGCGTATTCTCACCGCGCAGCGCGACCGCATCATCGTCCGGCTCAACGGCGAAACCCTGGTCTTCGACCGCTCCTGACACCCCACTACGATTGACGCGACACGCAGGATCGCTTTAGCCGCGACCCCGAGCGCGTACGGATTGTTACTGGATAATCGCGGACTGTTCCTGCGAACGCGTCTGCGATGGCCTCCGAGAGACAGCTGTCGGTGCTTCTTTCTGGTGACTAACTTCCCCCCGGAACCAAAAAGAAGTGCCGGCAGCTGTCTCGCGCAATCCTTGAACAAGTCCCCGGGGTCGCCGCTTGCAGCCGCTCCTACGATGCAAGGAACTCCAGCAACAGGTCGTTAACTTCACCGGGCCGCTCGAGGTGCACGGCGTGACGGGCACCGGCGATAGTGACCAACCGGGCATCGGGAAACATCGCCGCGTACCCCGCCTTTTCTTCCGGACGGGTGTAATCCAGCTCAGCGGCGATAAAGAGCACCGGCACGGCAATTCCACCGACCTGGTCGGCCACCGTCCACCCGGCGATAGCTTTCAGGGACTGCATGTAAGGCCCGATGTCGTTGCGAAACCGGCCCCTGAGTTTCTCCCGCAGCTCGCGGTTTGCCCGGCCGGGAAAATTCCGCCGCAGCTGGATCGCGGCTTCGCGGTTGAGACCCAGCGTTCGCGTCAGCACGGTACGGCTCAGTACCAGCATCCGTTTCCTGAGCGTATCGATTTCAAAACTGGGCTGGCTGTTAATCAACACGAGGCTGCGCAGACGCTCGGGCCGGTCCACGGCAAACTGCAGCGATACTGCGCCACCCATCGAGATACCGCAGACATGACACCGGTCAATGCCGAGATGATCGAGTAACGCGTCCAGGTCTTCGGCAAACAAGCCGATCGAATAAGGCCCCTCCGGGCGCTCGGATTGGCCGAATCCGCGAAGACAGGGCGCGATGACGCGGTACCGGCTGGCGAGCGCCGGCACCTGGCAGGCCCAGTCGGCGCTGCCGGTCCCCAGACCGTGCACGAGCAACACCGGATCGCCCCGACCCTCGTCCTCGTAATGCAGCGTTATTCCGTTGACTGTCGCTTTGGGCACTGGCAACCTTTCCGATTCGTCCTGAATGTACACCAGCCCGGTGTCCGGAATCACCCGACGTGATCGACGAAAACGACAAAGCGTTTCGACAGGGCGTCGAGGCCTGCGACTGGCCGGCCGGCAGCTTTGGCCATAAAGACCATATCCGGCTGGCCTGGATTTACCTGCAGGAGCACCCGGTCGCCGTCGCCACGGACCGGTGCCGCGAGACCCTCAGCCGTTTTGCCGCCTTTCACGGCGATCACGAGAAGTACCACGACACCCTGACCGTCGCCTTCATGAAGCTGATTGCGCAGCATGTCGCCGAAACGCCACCGGACGAGACCTGGGAGGAGTTCAGGGCCCGGGTCAGGCCCCTGTTTGAATCTGCCAGGGAGCTCATCGCGGCCCACTACAGCCCCGACCGGCTGGGCGATCCCGCCGCACGGGCCGGCTACCTGCCACCGGACCGCAAACCCCTCTAGTCGCTCGCCCCGCCGGGTGGTTAACCTGCCGCGGCTGCTCCGGTATCGTAGCCGCATGAGTCGTGTCGCTGTTGCCGCCAGTTCCGCTATCGCCGCCGAGGCCGGTGCCGAGATTGCCCGCCAGGGCGGCAATGCCGTCGATGCAGCCATCGCCGCAGCCATGGTCTCGATGACTACCGAGCCCGGTGTCGTGTCGCTGGCAGCCGGTGGTTTCATGACGGTATGGCCCGCCGATAAAAAACCCGTTGTGCTCGACGGCGCCCTGCAGATGCCAGGCAAGGGCGCCGACGAAGAACGATTTGGTCAGGGTGCCTGGCCGGTGGACCTGTCGTATGGCGGCGGCATCTCTACCGTTATCGGTCATGGCTCAGTGGCAGTGCCAGGCGGATTGGCGATGCTCGAGCAGGGCTGGCGCAGCTACGGCCGGCTGCCGTGGAAAAACCTGGTCGAACCAGCCTGCGGCCACGCCCGCGACGGTTTTCCCCTCCCACAGCCCTCGTACAACTATCTGGTTCACAGCGGCACCAGTATTTTTGGATGGCACGAAGACAGTCGCCGCGCCCTGTTCGACGGCGCGCGTCTGCGCACCGCCGGCGAAACCATCCATGTCCCGCATCTCGCCGACACGCTCGATTGCATCGCCGGCGAAGGCGCTGCCGCGATGTATTCCGGCGACATCGCCAGACTCATCGTCGCTGACGTGGAAGCAAACGACGGTCTGCTGACCGCCGCCGACCTGGCGGAATACGAACCGCTGCTGCGGGAGCCGCTGACCCGGCGTCTCGGCAACTGGACCATCGCCACCAATCCACCGCCGGCAGTCGGCGGGGCTGCGCTGTGTGCCCTGCTCATGCTGATGGGCGATCAGCCACGCAACGGCTGGTCGGCGGGTGACGTTGCGCGGGCCGCCGCCGCCCAGCGGGCGGTGTTCGGCTATCGCCGCGATCACCTCGACCTCAGCGATGACGTGGCGGCCGACGCGGAAACATTACTGGCCTTGTGCGCGCAACAACCCCAGGCCCTGTTGTCGCCCTCGACCATCCACGTGTCGGCGGTCGACGAAGACGGGCTAGCCTGCTCGGCAACCCTGTCGTCGGGCTATAGCGCCGGCGTGATGCCGCCGGGAACCGGTATCTGGCTCAACAACGGTCTTGGCGAACTGGAATTGAACCGCCGCGGGCTGGTGCCGGGGCCGCCGGGCACCCTGCTGCCGTCGAATATGGCGCCCTCAGTGGCGCGTAGCGATGACGGCGCGATGCTGGCCATCGGCTCACCAGGCGCCGACCGCATCACAACGGCCATCATGATGACGATGCTCAACTTCGTGCGCCTGCAGATGCCGCTCGAAGACGCAATCGAGTGCCCCCGGCTGCATGTCGAGTTCCGTGAAGACGGACCGCGGATTGCGATCGAACCGGAACTGGACAGCGGCGAATGCGACATGCCGGTTCGCCGCTACGACGAGCTGTCGATGTTTTTCGGCGGGGTCGGCGCCGCACTTCAGGCCGCTGACGGGTCACTGCTGGCGGCCTCCGACAGCCGGCGCACCGGTGGCGCCCGGGTGGATGGATGAGCCGACGCTGGCGCAGGCTGGGTGTCGCCGCTACCGTCCTGGTGCTTCCCGTCATCGCGCTGGCCGTTATGGCAGCGGTCGAACCCGTGCACGACGGTGCGCTGTCCGATCATTTCGACGGCAAGCGCTTCTTCAATATTCCCGCCGAGGCGACCATCAACAAGTCGGTCTTCGAACTAATGCGCTGGCGGCTCACCCGTCAGCCCGAGCCCTGGTCGCACCAGCGCGACATCGTTTATTTCACCCCGCCCGACCGGGTCGACGAGGGCCTGCGCGCCAGCTTCGTCAACCACGCCACCGTCCTGATCCAGACCGCGGGCAAGAACATTCTCACCGACCCGGTCTGGTCGGAACGCACCAGCCCGGTCGGCTGGGCCGGCCCGGTTCGCTATCGCGACGCCGGCATCCGCTTCGACAACCTGCCGCCGATCGACGCGGTGTTGATCAGCCACAACCACTACGATCACCTCGACGTCCATTCCATCCGCCGGCTTGTCGACGTCCACGACCCGGTGTTTTTCGTTCCGCTGGGCAACACCCGTTACCTGGAAGATGCCGGTGCGGCGCGGGTGATCGAACTGGACTGGTGGGAGGGCACGGATATCGACGGGCTGGGGATACACGCGGTGCCGGCACAACACTGGTCGCGCCGCAGGCTGTTTGACGAGAACCGCGCCCTTTGGGCGGGCTTTATCATCGCCGCCGACGCCGGCCCGGTCTATTTCGCCGGCGACACCGGCATGGGGCCGCATTTCACGGAGATCGCCGCGGTATTCGGACCGCCACGGCTGGCGCTGCTGCCGGTCGGCGCCTATCGTCCGCGCTGGTTCATGAAAATGCAGCACATCGACCCGGCTGAGGCGGTCTCCGCCCACGTCCTGCTGGGCGCAACCGAGAGCATGGCGATACACTTCGGTACCTTCCAGCTCGGTGACGACGGGCAGGAGGAACCGGTCGACGACCTGCGTGAGGCGCTGCTGAACGCGGATGTCGACCCCGAACGCTTCTGGATACCCGGCAACGGCGACAGCCGTTTTTATGAGGCTGCTGATGAAACCCTTGCACGAATCGCTGCCCGCTGACCCGCTCGCCGCACTGGGCGAATGGCTGGACGAAGCCTGGGAACAACGCGTGGTACCCAACGCCAACTCGATGGTGCTGACCACCGTCTCGATGCAGAAGGGCGAGATCCTGCCCTCCTCGCGCGTGGTGCTGTGCAAGCACTACGACCGCGGGAACGGCTACCTGGTGTTCTACACCAATTACCACTCGCGCAAGGGTCTCGAACTGGAGCAACAGCGCAACGCCGCAGCGGTGTTTCACTGGGACGCGATGGGTCGACAGGCGCGGGTCGAAGGTATCGTCCTGCGATCGCCAGCCGAAGAAAGCGACAAGTACTTTGCATCACGGCCGCGCGGTTCGCAGCTTTCCGCCTGGGCCAGCGAGCAGAGCGACCCCATCGCCAGCCGGGAGGCGCTGGTTGCACAGCTTGCCGCGGTGGAAGAACGTTTTCCCGGCGAGGTACCCCGGCCACCGCACTGGGGTGGCTACCGGCTGTGGATTACCGCGCTGGAACTGTGGACCGAGGGCGAATTCCGGCTGCACGACCGTGGCCGCTGGATTCGCACGGTGGCCATCGACGATGACGGCGTTGCTCACCCCGACGCGTGGAACGTCAGCCGCCTGCAGCCATGATCCCGGACCTGGTCACGCAGCACAACGTCACCTGCCCGAGCTGCTGGGAGCAGCATGAAGTAACCATAGACACGACCGCGGAAGAACGCAGCTTTATCGAGGACTGCACGGTCTGCTGCAACCCGATGCGGATCGAGTTCGCGCTGGACAGCCACGGCGCGGTAAGCACGATCGACGCCGCTACGCCCTGATCCATGGCGAAAGGCAATTTCTTCCGGGTCCTGCGTATCTCGCTGCTGCTCTACGTGCTGCTGTTCGTCGCACTGGGCGCCTGGCTCAGCCGCGCGCGCAGTACCGACTGGGACGACACGCTCTATGTCGGTGTCTACCCGATCAATGGCGACGAGAGCGTAGCGGCATCCAACTACATCGGTGCGCTCGAGGAGCGGCATTTCGACGATATTGAGCGCTTTATCGTGCGGGAAGCCGCGCGTTACGGCATTGGTATCAACAATCCGGTCGTGGTTGAACTGGGCCAGCCGATTGACGAACATCCGCCACGGCCACCGGCCGACCGCAACGCCGTAAAAGTCATCCTGTGGAGCCTGCACCTGCGGTACTGGGCCTGGCGACAGCAGGGCCGGCAACCCGGACCGGACCCGGACGTGCGACTTTATCTCGTGTACCACGACCCGGAAACCAACCCGACCCTGGCGCACTCTCTGGGCCTGCAGAAAGGTCTGATCGGCGTGGTCAATGCCTTTGCCAGCCGCCGCATGTCCGGCAGCAACAAGGTGGTGCTGGTGCACGAGCTGCTGCACACGCTGGGCGCCACCGACAAGTACGACCCGGCCACCGCGCTGCCGCTGCACCCCGAAGGCTACGCCGAACCGGCGCGCCGCCCGCTGCACCCTCAGGCGCAGGCGGAAATCATGGGCGGACGGATTCCAAGAACTGCCACCGAAGCAGAAACACCGCCGAGCCTGGACCAGGTCATCGTCGGCCCGCTGACCGCCGCCGAGATACGCTGGACGCCATGAGCACACCGCGGCTGAGCTGCAAAAATCTGGACGTGCGGATCGGGGAACTGCAGCTGGTCAGTGCGCTGGATCTCGACATCCGGCCCGGAAATTTCGTCGCAATCGTTGGTTGCAACGGCGCCGGCAAGACCACGCTCATGCACACGCTGGCGGGACTGCGTGACGACGCGGCGTCGATTGAACTGAACGGCAGCCCGCTGGCTCAGCAAGCGCGAACCGACATTGCCCGCGAGATCGCGCTGCTCACCCAGCAGCGGGAGGACAGCTTCCCCGGCAGCGTGCGGGAGACGGTCCTGCTGGGCCGTCATCCCCATCTCGGTTTTTTCGAGTGGGAGAGCCAGGCCGACGAGGCCATCGCAACCGAATCGCTGGCACAGCTGGGGCTGGAGGCATTCAGCGACCGCGACATCGCCACCCTGTCGGGCGGCGAACGTCAGCGCGTCGCCATCGCCGCCGCGCTGGCACAACGGGCGCGGCTGTACCTGCTGGACGAGCCGCTGAACAACCTCGATCCGCATCACCAGCTCGGCGTGCTCCGGGTTTTCAGCGAGCTTGCCGAACAAGGGGCCGCGGTCGTGGCGATTCTGCACGACCTCAACCTGGTCGCCCGTTTCGCCAATCGCGTGCTGCTGCTCTACGGCCCCGCCGCAAACGGCGAATGGCTCACCGGCGACACACAGACCTGCATGACCGGCGCCAACCTGTCGCGTCTGTACAATGTTGGCATTGAAAGGATCGAGCATGCCGGCCGCCCGCTTTTCATCGCCGGCGACGACAGCCAGACGGAACGACCATGAGCGACAGCGACCGCAAAGAGGAACTCGAACTGCTGGTGATGGATCACGAGCGTGTCATCGAGCAATACAGTGCGCTGATTCAGGACCAGCAACGCCAGATCGACCGCCTCCGCTCCCGCCTCGAGCAGCTGGAAAACAAGCTCACCCGCCTCGATGAATCCGGCGCCGCGTCACCCGACGGGCACGAACCGCCACCCCACTACTAGCGGCAATTAGGGGACAGTGACCTAATTGCCCCCCCTAATTGCCCAGGAGGGGGAGCAGAGTCGCGTGCAGGGCAGGATTGGCAGCCAGCACAGTGCTGGTGTCGAGGGCGACCGGGGCACCGGAGAGGTCGGTGAAGGTTCCGCCAGCTTCGGTGACGATCAGGCTGAGGGCAGCGATATCGAGGATGTTCACGTCAGACTCGATAACGGCATCGATGCGTCCGGCCGCCAGCAGGTGATAGTGATAGAAATCGCCGTAGCCGCGTATGCGTGCCACCTGTTCGACGATCTTACCCAGCATTCGCCACTGCGCAGTGCCAGCCATGCTGTGGGTGTTGCCGGTGGAGAGCGCGGCATCTTCGAGGCTTGCGATATCGCTGACGTGAACGCGCTGGCCGTCGATGAACGCACCCTCGCCGCGCACCGCATGCGCCACTTCGCCGAATACCGGTGCGTTGGATACCCCCACCTCGATGCAACCGGCATGCATGAGCGCAATCTGCACCGAGAAAAACGGGTAGCCACGGACAAAACTCTTCGTGCCGTCGAGCGGATCGACCAGCCAGACGTGGTCGGCATCCATATCGCTGGCGCCGGACTCCTCGCCAAAAAAACCGTCATCCGGAAACGCGCCGGACAGGATGCTGCGGATGGCGGCCTCGCTTTCCAGGTCGGCCACGGTAACCGGCGTCCGGTCTTCCTTGATTGTCACGTCAACGTTGGCCTGGTAGTAGTGACGCTGAATTTCTGCGGCAGCCGTCGCAGCTTCGAGAGCGGCTTCCAGTCGAGTTTTGGCCTGCACAGCATTGAATCCCAAGTGGTTGAACGGCCTGAGTGTAACGCATGGGTCTGGCCGGCTTGACACCCCGATCCCGCAGCAACCAGAATCGCGACCTCACCTGGTAACGGGAAGCCGGTTGGAATCCGGCGCTGCCCCCGCAACGGTGTTCGAGCGGGCCGCCACAGGCGGCCGTGCCCGGATCGGCGAACGACTCGCAGCCACTGCGCCCTGACGGGGCGTGGGAAGGCGATCCGGCAGATGTGAATCCGCTCGTCAGCCCGGAGACCGACCACGTGATCTTTGACCACAAACCGCGGCGGGCGGTGGTGCTACGCATCGACCCCACCGCAAGCCACCAGTGTGCGGGAGGGCGCGCGTGAAGCATTACCCATTTCTGTTCTTGTCCCTGTTGCTTGGCCTGCCGGCGAATGCCGCCGGCGACCTCGATCGTGTCGTAGTGACGGCAACCCGGTTGCCGATCCCCGCCGACGAGTCAATAGCACCGGTAATCGTGATCGATCGCGAGCAGATCGAGCGCAGCCTGGCCACCGACGTTGCAGAGCTGCTGCGTTTTCACGCCGGTCTCGAGCTGGGGCGCAACGGCGGCCCGGGTCAGGCCACCTCCCTGTTCATCCGCGGCACCGACAGCAACCACGCGCTGGTGCTCATCGACGGCGTCGAGCTGAACCCCGGTACCATCGGCGGCGCGGCGCTGCAAAACATCTCGCCGCGGATGATCGAACGCATCGAGGTTGTGAAAGGACCGCGCTCCTCGCTGTACGGCTCCGAGGCGATCGGCGGCGTGGTCAACATCATCACCCGCCAGGACACCGGCCTGTCGTTGCGTGCCGGCGCCGGGCGTTACGGCAGCCGCGAGCTGGCGCTGTCCACCGGACTGGTCGGCGAGCGCGGCACCGTGTCGGCGAGCGTCAGCCGGCTGGAGACTGACGGCTTCCCGACCCGGGACGCCGATAGCGCACCGGATCGTGGTTTCGACAACACCTCTCTCGGTCTCAACGCCGCGACCACGCTAATCAAGACGGAGCTGAGCCTGCGTCACTGGCAGAGCGAGGGCAACACCGAGTATCTCGATTTCTTTTTGAGTCCGGTCGACCAGGATTACACCAACCGCGCGACCGCAGTCGCCGTGGCTGCGCAGCCGGCCAGCGCGTGGACGACGGCGCTGACAGTCAGCGAGATTGCCGACCACATCCAGCAACAGCAAAGCCCTGACTTCGCCGACACCGACCGGCTCAGCATTGACTGGCAGAATGACTTTAGTCTCGGAGACGACCACAGCCTGGTGGCCGGCGTGTATGTATCGCGGGAAAAAACCCGGGCGCTGAGTTTCGGCACCGCCTTCGACGAGCGCACCGATGCCGACGCGCTGTATCTCGAAGACTACCTCGACTTCGAATCGGGCCAGCTGCTGCTGGCGGCCCGCTACACCGATCACGACACGTTTGGCGATCAGACCACCTGGAATGCCGAGTACGCACACCGCCTCGCCAGCGGCTGGCGGCTGTCCGCCGCGGCGGGCACGGGCTTCCGGGCTCCGGATGCCACCGACCGCTTTGGTTTTGGCGGCAACCCGGGCCTGGCGTCGGAAGAATCGCAAAACCTGGAGCTGGCCGTCGACCGCCGCTTTGCCAACGGTCAGCGGCTGCGGATCAGCGTGTTTCGCAACGATATCGACAACCTGATCGAGTACGTTTTTGACCCGGTCACCTTCGAGGGCAGCAATCTCAACGTCGCCGAGGCACGCATCACCGGCGTCGATGCAGCCTGGGACTGGCAGACCGGCGCCTGGCAGTTCGATGTCGGTGCATTGCTGCAGGACCCGGAAGACCGGCAAAACGGCGAACCGCTGTCACGCCGCGCGCGCCGCAGTATCACGGTCAACGTCGTGCGCGACTTCGAGCCGTTTAAGCTGGGCCTCAACCTGCTGGCCACCTCGAAGCGCAAAGACTCGCCATTCAGCGACACGATGAATGCCGGTTATGCCCTGCTCAACCTGGATGCCGGCTGGCAGGCGTCCCCGGCGTGGCGGCTGCAGGCGCGGCTGGAAAACCTGCTGGATCGCGATTACCAGACGGCGGCGGGCTTCAATTCAGCGGGACGCGGTCTCTATGTGTCGGCCGTTTACCGCCGCCAGTAGGCCTGTGGCAGACTAGAACTATGGGACATCGGCTGAGCAAGATCTATACCCGCACCGGTGACGAGGGCACGACCGGGCTCGGCGACGGCAACCGTGTGCCGAAAGATCACCCGCTGGTCGAGGCCTATGGCACCGTCGACGAGCTGAACAGCATTGTGGGCATGATCCTCGCCAGCGATATTCCACCGGCCGTGCAGGAAACGCTCACCACGATTCAGCATGACCTGTTCGATCTCGGCGGTGAGTTGTGCATGCCGGGCTACGTCGCTATCGACGCGGCCTACGTCACACGGCTGGAGGAAACCCTCGATGCTTTTAACGAACCGCTACCGGCGCTGAAGGAATTCATCCTGCCCGGTGGCGGCCCCGCGGCGGCTGCCTGCCACCTGGCGCGCACCGTGTGCCGGCGGGCGGAGCGGCGCGCCTGGACTGCCTCGGCCGACAGCGAGATAAACCCCGCCACGCTAAAGTACCTGAACCGGCTTTCCGACCTGCTGTTCGTCATCGCCCGCGTCCTCGCGCGTCACGAGAATGGACAGGAAGTCCTCTGGCAACGAAAGCAGCCATGAAGAGCGACGCAAACTCACCGGCGGGCAGGAGCGGGCCGCGATAACACGTTGAATGCCGCCAGGGGCCGTCTGATCCCGGCTGCAAGCCGCTCCTGCGCGTTTAACGACACTCTTGTTCAGTCGCGATTCTGGCGGGCCTCGTCGAGATGCCTGCAAACCGCGCGCGTTCCCTCGAGCATGCGCAGGCCGGGACGAGTCACCAGCGCGGCATCGACCGTATAGAGGTTGCCGTTACGCGCGGCCGACAGGTCCGGCCAGCCACGCCAGCGTTCCAGAGGATCGCCGTAGTTACTGGCGATAATGACTTCGGGGTCGCGGTCGATGACTGCCTCGAGACTGACCACGGGTGCGAGCTGACCCAGATCGTCAAAGACATTTCTGCCGCCACAAACGCGGATCATGTCGGATATCGCATGCCGGCCGCCAACCGTGTAAAGCGGTTGCGGCGACACCTGGTAAAAAACAGTGATCGGTTCACGCCCCCGGTGCGTCGCCGCCAGCTTCTCCAGCGCGGCGCGGTAGTCCCCGGCAGCGCGTTGCGCCATATCCCCGGTCCCGGTCAGCCGGCCGATCGCTTCCAGGTTGTCGGCGACGTCGAACAATGATTCGGTGGCCAGCCGGATCACCCGGTAGCCACGCGTCTCGAGCTGATCGAGAGCTTCGTCCGGGTTACCGCCCTCCCACGCCAGCACCAGGTCCGGATCAACTGCGGCAAGCTGTTCGGGATCGATACGGAATGCGTCGCCGATCACCGGTAAGGCCTGAGCGGCCTCTGGAAAATCGCTGTAAGCGACGACACCCACCAGCCGGTCGCCCGCGCCGGCACTGAAAACGAGTTCGGTGAGGTGCGGCGCCAGCGTGACGATGCGCTGCCCGTTACTGGTGTCGGGGGGAGGCGTTGCCGGCTCGCCGCAGCCGGCCACCGCCGCGACCAGCGCCAGCAACCAAACAGACTTCAAACGGCGAACCCGAAAATCGTCAATACCGCGATTGCGGTCAGCCACACCCACAGCGTGCGAGACACCAGCTGCATCGCGCCACGCGCCGCGCGAATCTCGATACCGCCGGAATCGCCGGCCCCTGCTGTCGGTGGGCCAAGCGCACCCATGCCCGCGCAGGCCACCACGTCGTCATTGATCTCGAAAAAGTTTTCGGCGCAGTCCTGGTAGTAGCCTCGCCAGTCGGCGACCGCGCTTTCGAAGCTGCCTGCCAGGGCAAACGACAGCGCCAGCACGCGGGCCGGCAGCCAGGCAACGATGCCGTGCACCCGCTGCGTCACCTGCAGGTAGGCCGGTGTTTCGCCCTGCTCCTCCGCGGCCCGGCCAGCTTCGAACATGGCCCTGCGGCGGAACATGTCGCTCACCCGGAACAACCAGGCACCGGCGGGACCCAGCACGATGAACCACAACACCACGCCGAACAACCGGTTGTTCGACTGCACGAAGATTGCTTCCTCGATGGCCAGCGCGCGCTTGCCGCGGTCCTTCGGTGCTTCCGTCTCCAGCAGCTCCTTGGCTAGTCGCCCGGCCTTCTCACTGTCGCCCGAGTGCAGCGCGCTGATGTAGTCGTCGACCTCGTCCTCCAGATCGCGCGGACCAAGCGAGAACAGCAGCATCAGCACCGCAAAGACCAGGTAGGGCAGACCCAGCAGCGTATCGCGAAATACGAGGGCGAAGGCCGCTACCGGAATGACAGGGACGAGCACGACCAGGATGGCACCGAGGTGACTGAGCAACCCGCCACCGAGCATCCGCAGCCCTCGGTCAAAGAAACCGTCCAGCCAGCGGGCCTCACGCAGGTGAAACAGGTGCGTCAGGAAACGCTCGACGAACAGGCCGAGCAGCAGCGCCAGGAGATTCATGAGAGGCCGGCCGTCATTGGCATGCGGTTATCCTAACACCTCGCCTCCGCCGGCAGCCGCCACGGCAGCCTTGAGGCGCCGCCAGTCGAAGTGCGGTCCGGGATCGGTCTTACGTTCCGGCGCGATGTCGCAATGCCCGACAATGCTCTCCCGAATTGCCGGATAACAACGCCGCAAGGCGACACACAGCTCGGCCAGCCGGTCGTATTGTTCCGGGTTAAATGGCGTGTCGTCATCGCCCTCGAGCTCGACACCGATCGAATAATCGTTACAGGCTTCCCGCCCCTCGTGACACGACTCACCCGCGTGCCAGGCACGCATGCCCAGCGGCACATACTGCACCAGCTCACCGTTCCGGCGAATCAACAGGTGCGCCGACACCCGCAAAGATGCAATCTCTTTAAAGTAATCATGCGCCTCCGGGTCCAGGCAGTTGGTGAAAAACCGGTCGATCCACGGCCCGCCAAACTGACCCGGCGGCAGACTGATCGCGTGCACCACGATCAGCTCTGGCGTGGCGCTCGCCGGGCGCGCGTCGTAATTCGTCGACGCGACCTGCCGCGCCTGCCGCACCAGCCCCGTTCGTTCGTCAATTTCCAGGCTCATCCCACGATACTAATCAAATCCCGCCCCAGCCGCCGCATGTGCTGACCCGGATCTCTGTGGAAGCGGCTTCAGCCGCGGTTACCGGCGCCAATCGCGGCGGGAAGCCGCATCTGCGCGGTCGTGACCGCGGCAGCCTGAGCGACAGAGCCGCCGGTGCCTTTCTTTGGTGACGCCAGGCTCCCGGAACCCGGGGGAAGGGCCGGCAGATCGCTCACACAATCTCGCGACAATAGGGATCGCGACCGGAAGCCACTCCCGCGCGGTCGTGACCGCGGCAGCCTGAGCGAGAGAGCTGTCGGTGCCTTTCTTTGGTGACGTCAGATCCTCGGCACCAAAGAGAGGTACCGGCAGATCGCTCGCGCAATCTCGCTAAAAGGAATCGCGGCCGGAAGCTGCTCCCTAGCGGTGATAGCCGCAAAGGCCTCAGCGACAGAGCTCCCGGTGCCTTTCTTTGATGTCGTCAGATCCTCGACAACAAAGGAAGGTGCCGGCAGATCGCTCGCGCAATCTCGCGACAACAGCGATCGCGGCTGGAAGCCACTCCTACGCGCCAGCCGAGTGTGCAAGAATCACGGGATGCCGCCACACCTGCGCAACATGATTGAAGAGCTGATCGCGACACCGTCCATCAGCAGCGTCAACCCGGCGTTCGACAGCAGCAACGCCGCTGTTTGCCACAAGCTCGCGCCGTGGCTGGAGGACCTCGGTTTCCTGGTCAGCGTCGAGGCCGTTCCCGGCACACCCGACAAGTTCAACCTGGTCGCCACCCGCGGAAATGGGCCGGGTGGTCTCATCCTCGCCGGTCATACCGACACCGTGCCCTACGACGAGGGCCGCTGGCAGCACGACCCCTTCGGCGCCGACGAACGCGACGGCCGTATTTACGGGCTCGGCAGCGCCGACATGAAGAGCTTTTTCGCGCTCGCCATCGAGGCGATACGCCAAACCCTGGACAGCGACCCCCGGCGACCGCTGACAGTCCTGGCCACCGCCGACGAGGAAAGCTCCATGTCTGGCGCCCGCGCACTGGCCGCCCGCGAGGGCCTGCCGGCGGAATGCGCGGTCATCGGCGAACCGACCGGGCTGCGCCCCGTGCGCGCCCACAAGGGCATCCTGATGGAGGCCGTGAAACTGACCGGCCAGGCCGCGCACTCCAGCAATCCCGGCCTGGGCAACAACGCCATCGACGGCATGCACCGGGTCATCGCCGCGCTGATGGAACTGCGCGAGGAACTCGCCCGTAAAAACCACGATGACCGGTTCGAGGTGGCACACCCCACGCTCAATCTCGGCCACGTGCGTGGCGGCGACAACGCCAACCGCGTCTGCGGCGCGTGCGAGCTGCACTACGACCTGCGGCTGCTGCCCGGCATGGACCTCGAAACGACCCGCCAGACGCTGCGCGAACGAATCGCCGCCGCGGTGGGCGGCACCGGGCTGACGCTGGAACACAACGCCCTGTTCGAAGGCGTTGCCGGTTTCGATACCGGCGCAGATTCCGCCCTGCTCGCGGCCTGCGTAGAACACACCGGCAACGACCCTGCGATCGTGGGTTTTGCCACCGAGGCGCCCTTCCTGGCCGGGCTCGGCCTCGACACCGTGGTGATCGGTCCGGGCGACATCGACCAGGCCCACCGGCCCGACGAGTACCTGCCGCTGGCCTCGCTGCAGCCGGCGGTCGAGCTTTTCAGCCACCTCATTCATCGTTACTGCCGGGCCTGAGATGCGCACCAACCGTGTCTTCATCGATCAGCCGTTGGCAGGCACCGCAAAGGTCTCGGCCGATGGCCCGGTCGCACACTACCTGACGCGGGTCCTGCGGCTGCGGGTCGGCAACCCGCTGGTTGTATTCGACGGCTGCGGTGGCGAGTACGACGCGACACTCGCCGCGGCGACACGTGACGGCGTCACGCTGGAACTCGGCACACATCGCGACGAAGACCGCGAATCGCCGCTGGCGCTGACCCTGGGCCAGGGCATCGCCCGGGGCGAACGCATGGACCTGGTGCTACAGAAAGCCACCGAGCTCGGTGTCAGCCGCATCGTGCCGCTGTTGACCGAACACACCGTGGTTCGTCTCGATGCCGGCCGCGCCGTAAAACGCCATCAGCACTGGCGCCGGGTCATCGCCAGCGCCTGTGAACAGTGCGGCCGCAACCGGCTGCCGAATATCGCCGAGCCGCTGGATTTCGGCACGTGGATCGAACAGCGCGACGAGTCCGCGTCGAATATCCTGCTGGAGCCGGGCGCCGCACAAACACTGGCCGGCGTTGCCAAAGAGGGCCGGCCCGTCTGTCTCCTGATTGGACCGGAGGGCGGGCTCAGTCCGGTCGAACGCGAGACGGCCAAAAACAACGGATTCGAGCCGGCTTCGCTGGGGCCGCGCATCCTGCGCACCGAGACCGCGGCAATTGCCGCACTCGCAATACTCCAGTCGGGGGTGGGAGACCTCTAGGAAGCCCGATCGAGTTCCGCAGCGATCATGCTTTCGAGCCGCTCGAGGTCGGGTATGAGCGGCCGCTGGTTGACCATCCGGACCTGGCACAGCACGGGGCTGTCGGCCGGCCAGTCAGAGGCCGTATCGGGCGCCAGTACCGCGGGATTGACCCGCACCAGCTGCGGGAAGCCCTGGGTCACGATGCCGAAAAACCCGGCCCGCAGTTCGTCGCCGAGTGTACGAAAAACAACGACGCGGGAACGCGGACCGGTACGCGGCATCGCCTCGCCACAGGCGCCTTCGAAAGACACCAGCGGAATGCTGCGGCCGTTCCACTCCATTCGTCCGAGCAACCAGCTCTGGGCGCCGCTGACGGTTTCCGGCTGGCTGTAGCCGGTGACTTCGGCAATACAGGCGCGTGGTACCACCAGGCGTCCTTCGGACAAAGGCACCAGCAGGCTGTAGAGTTCCTCGATCGCTGCGCTCATGACGACACCGCCGCACGCCGCCGGGCCAGCAGGGGCCTGATCGTCTCCAGCAGCTGTGCTTCCTGGTAGGGTTTGCCGAGATACTCGTTCACGCCGAGCTCGATTGCGCGATTGCGATGCTTGTCGCCCACCCGTGAAGTAATCATGACGATCGGCACGCCTTTCAGCCGCGGGCTGTTGCGAACGTGGGTGGCCACTTCGTAACCGTCCATGCGCGGCATCTCGATGTCGAGCAGGATCAGGTCGGGCAAAACTTCCTGCATTGCCGACACCGCGTCCACCCCGTCCTTGGCGGTTACGACCCGCATATCGTTGCGTTCCAGCAGCCGCTGAGTCACCCGGCGCACGGTAATCGAATCATCGACCACCAGTACCGTCGAACGCTCGTCACGCTGCTGTGGCCGGGATTCGGCCAGCACCCGCGCCGGACGCGCGCTGCGCACCAGGGCGTTAACGTCGAGTATCACGACGATGCTGCCGTCACCGAGTATGGTTGCCCCGGCGACGCCACGCACGGCGGCAATCTGCGGACCAACCGGTTTCACCACGACTTCGCGGCTGCCGACGATCTCGTCGGCGATCAGCGCGGTCGAATGCTCACCGGCCCGAACGAGCACCAGCGGCACGGAGCTTCCCGCCGCCTCGAGATCGGTCGCGTGACCGCCCAGCAGGTGGCCGAGATGCTGAAACTTGTACACGTGGTCGCCGTAATCGAACTGCGGATTCTCCACCGACAGGTACTCCGCCAGTTCTCCAACCGGGATGCGGGCCACCCCGGCCAGCGTCGGCACGGGGATCGCGTACTGCTCTTCGCCGGTGCGTACCAGCAGCGCCTGGCTGATTGCCAGCGTCAGCGGCAGCCGCACCGTGAAGGTTGCGCCGCGGCCGTGCGTGGAATCGATCTCGAGCGACCCGCCAAGCTGCTTGACGACATTGGCCACCACATCCATACCGACACCCCGGCCTGCCGCCTGGGTGACTTCCGTTGCGGTGCTGAAACCGGGCTCGAGGATGAGCTGCAGCACCTCGGCGTCGCTGAGCGCAGCCTCACCGGAAATCACGCCGCGACCACGGGCCTTGGCGCGAATCGCCTCGAGATCCAGGCCACGGCCATCGTCATTGATCACGATGACCATTTCCGAACCCTCGCGCGCCACGGTGATACGAATCGTGCCGCCGGTCGGTTTGGCCAGCTGCTCGCGCTCTTCGGGGCTCTCGATGCCGTGGACGACAGCGTTACGCAGCATGTGTTCGAACGGTGGCAGCATTCTTTCGAGCACCTGCCGGTCGAGTTCGCCACCGCCCTCGACCACCAGCTCCGCACGCTTGCCCTGCTCGGCGGCCACCTGCCGCACCAGCCGGCTGAAACGCGGCACGTGACGCTGGAACGGGATCATGCGCGTGCGCATCAAACCGTCCTGCAGCTCGGTCGTTACCCGCGACTGCTGCACCAGCAGCGTTTCGGCATCGCGGGTCAGTTCCTCGAGCAGGCCCTGGATACTGGACAGGTCGCTGACCGACTCGGCCAGCGCACGCGACAGCTGCTGGATCAGCGAGTAGCGATCCATCTCCAGCGGATCGAAATCGGAACGACGCTCGGTGCCCGCGTCGTGATGGCGATGCAGGATGTGTGCCTCGGTCTCCATTTCCAGCTTGCGCAGCTGTTCGCGCAGGCGAACCACCGTCTGCGCCAGCTCGGCGGTGTTGAAGCCGATGGTGCTGATCTGCTGTTCCAGCCGCGAGTGATAAATGCTGACTTCGCCGACGTTGTTGAGCAGATCGTCCAGCAGGTCGGCCGAGACCCGGGCAAATTCCTGCCGCTCGCCGGCCTCCTCGCTGAACAACTCGCGTGCCGCTGACGGCAGCGCCGCTTCTTCTTCGCCGGCAGGCTCGGGTTCAGGCTCCGGTTCGGATTCGCGTTCCACCAGCGGCTGCAGCGGTTCCGGCGGAAACTGAGCAAGCGGCGATTCCGGTTCGGGTGTCGCGGGCGCTGCCGGTGCCGCCAGCGCACGGATACGTTCAACCAGGTCATCGGCATCGCGCAGGTTGCGGTTGGCGCGCAGCGATTCGGCCATCGTGTGCATCCGATCCAGGCACTCCTGAACGAGACCCATGACCCGTTCGTCGGTGCCCTGGCCACTGCGATCGATCGAGATCAGCAGTGACTCCAGCTCATGACTGAGGTCGCCAATGGGGCTGACGCCGGCCATTCTCGCGCCACCTTTCAGCGTATGCAGCTGGCGCTGCAGTTCCGCCATCGCTACCCGGTGAGTCGCCTCGGAACCCAGCCCCTGCAGCGACAGGTCAGCCGATTCCAGCAACTCGGTGGCCTCGTCGCCAAAGATTGCGGCAATCTCGTCATGCTGCTGCGAGTCGTGGTCCGGTTCCGGTTCCGGTTCCCGCTCGGGCCGCGATTCCGCCGTGGACGGTACGGCCTCGACGGCCGGCTCCCCGGCCGGCTGCGGCTCGCCAGTAGCCGTCTCGAGATTCGCGATGCGCTCGTTGAGCGAGGTCACATCGGGTCGTGGCCGATCGCTGTTGATCGAGGCGACCAGGGCGCGTATCGCACCGGCAGCGTCGGCCAGGACGCTCACCGCGTCGTCATCGACCGTTCCACCCTCATCGAACTGGCCGCGCACATAGCGATTGATCGGATCGGCGATCTCGGCGACCTGGCGGGCACCGGCCATATTCGCGCTGCCGCTGAGCGTGTGCCAGGCACGCTGCAGTTCGTCGCTGACCGGGCACGGTGTCCCGCCCGGTCCCGTCGCCGCGGCGACGAACCGGTCGATGGCCTGCAGGTGCACATCCGTTTCGTTGCGGAAAATTTCGTGCAGCACCGGATCCATCTCGCGCGCATGGGCAGGCTCGGGCTGCGCCGCTGCGGTTTCGGGTTCAGGCTGCCGCTGCTCCGGCGCGGGCGGCTCGTCGATCACGACGGACTCGTCACCGGTCAATCTACGGGCACGCTGCATGATGCCGGCGATATCCATTGCCGGTTCGTCACCCACCTCGAGTTGCTCCAGCAGTGACGGCAACGCGTCAGCGGCCTCCTGCATCACGCCGAGACTCGCGGTGTCAGCGGCAACGGTGCCGTTGAGCATCTTGTTGCAGAGGTTTTCCAGCGACCAGGCAAACTCGCCAATCAGCTCGGCACCGACCATCCTGCCGCTGCCCTTGAGGGTGTGAAAAGACCGCCGCAAGAGCACCAGCGGTTCGTCGGTCTGCTCGTCCCGCCAGCGCGGCCAGTTCTGGCGTATCGCGGCAATTTCCTCCCGCGCCTCTTCGATAAACGTTTCCAGCAGCTCCGGGTCGACCCGATTCGGATCGATAACGACCGGGCCGGTTTCTGCCGGCGTCTCTTCTGCGGCCGGTGGTGTTGTAACGAAGCCGGGCGCCGGTTCCACGTCCGGTGCCGGTTGCTGCTCGACGACGCTCGTCAGCACCGGTTCCTCCGGCGGCTCCCCGGCCGTCGCCGCTTCTGGCGGCGCCATCGGCACGACCCGGGACGAGCGCTCTGCCTTTTCGGGCAGCAGCAGGTCCATGCAGGCGTCGGCGTTTTCGAGCATGTACCAGGGATCCGGCCGCTCCTTGTGCAACGCCTCGAGGTAGTACTCCACGCTGACCATCGCATCGGCAAAACGATCGAGGTGTTCTGCGTCGATATCGGCTGCCTCGGAACCGCGCAGCGTGTCCCGGGTGTAGTCCGCGATGCGGTCGATGACGTTGACCGCACGCGACTTGCCCAGCATCAGCAGTCCCGCGTTGATGGCGCGTAACAGTGACGGAACGTTGTCCAGCGCCATGGTCTGCGAACCGGCGAACTGCGAAATCGACTCTTTCACGCGGGAGAGATTGACCAGGCATTCGCGAACGACCGCACGCACCACCGTCCGGAAATCACTTTCCCGCAGCGACTGAGAATCGTCCGTCGCATCGTCGTCAATCGATACAGGCTCGGGACGAATCAACTCGATGAGCTCATGGTCCAGGCTGTCTTCGATAGCCAGCAATACCGAGGCTGACGCCATCATCTCGTCTTCATTGATGGCTATTTCGCCGTTGACCCACTTCCCGAAGCGCTCGCGTTCGGCCAGCACCGAGGCACGCAGCTCACCCAGGCCCAGCATGGCCAGCGTATCGGCAATGCGCTTGAGGGTTTCGTCCTGGGCAGCGAGGTCATCGAGTTCGTCCTGCCCCGTGCGCACGTAAATATCCAGCACGTCCTTGACGTGTCCGAGGTCCTGCCTGATCGCCTCGCCCACCGTCTGCATCAGGTTGGCGCTGGGCGCCGCGAGATCACTCCGCGCGGCTTCGAGCTGGTCAGCACCGGGCAACACGTCCGACAGGCTGAAGGCACGCTTGACCGCAGTGATTCGCTCGCCAGCTGAATTGGCGCGGGCAGCGTAATACAGAAGATTATTGATCAGCTGCGACGGCGGATTAGCGGCAAAGCTGGTCTCGCCGTGATCGATCAGCTGCTTGATCTGACGATCGACCTGGCCGAGCAGCCGCTTGATCGACACGCTGCTGTCGAGCCCGTCTTCGCGCAACGCCTCGGTCAGGGCCGCGGCAACCCAGAACAGCCGGTACACGGCGTCGATGCCCGCCGCCTGCTGCAGGCTCTCGGCGACCACGCCCATCGTTGCAAGGTTGCTGTCGCTGCTCTCGCCACGCAGCCAGCCCAGCATGCCGGCCTGGTAACGCGGCCGGAGCTTCTTCGCCACGGCGACGATGTCGTCGCCGCTGGGATTTGCGGCGGTGCCGTTACCGCCGGACGTATCGAGATTCAGGATGAACAGGGTGTTTTCCGACAGCAGCGGGCTGCCGCGAACGGCGCGCAAGTCGTTCAGCAACGGCAGCAGCACCAGCGGGATGTCGCGCCCACCCGCCTGGACCCGCTCGAGATAGGCCGGCATCTGCACCATTGCCCGGGACAGTGCATCGAGACCCTCACGAGAGTCCTTGATGCTTTCCTCGAACAGGGCGCTGGCGACATGCACCATCTCTTCGGCCAGCTGCGCGGCACCGTGAACCTCGACGACACGAAGCGCGCCATGAACCTTGTGGAGCTCGGCCGCCACCTCAGCCAGCGGCTGGCGGTCGGCGGGCGAATCGACAAAGCGCTCCAGCGCCGCGCGGGCGTCACGCAGCGACGTGGTCAGCTCGGTGCCGATCCACTGCAGGCCTTCCGAAGTGTCGCTTAGCGTTGCGGGCATTTAGGATTCAGCAGTCGCTTTGGCGGATTCTTCGACCTTCCCTGGTGAGACGGGCATTCCGGGCAACGGAGCAGGCTCCTTGTCCGGCAGAGTAAAGCCAGCCACTGAGCGGCGCAGGTCCGTTGCCATCTCGGCGAGCTTGCCAATAGCGGTCGACGTGGCGTTGCTGCCGTCGGCCGTCTGGGAGCTGATTTCCTGCAGCACGCCCATGTTGCGCGTCATGTCTGCGGCCGCGGTGGCCTGCGTGCGCGCCGATCCGGAGATGTTCTGCACCAGGCTGGCAATCTGGTTGGAGACTTTTTCGATTTCGTCCAGCGCGCTGCCGGCATTTTCAGCCAGCAGGGCCCCGCTCACGACGTCGGTCGTGCTGCGCTCCATCGAGACGACCGCCTCGTTGGTGTCGGACTGAATGGTGTTGACCAGCACCTCGATCTGCTTGGTCGCATTGGCCGACCGTTCCGCCAGCCGCTGCACTTCGTCAGCCACGACCGCGAAGCCGCGCCCGGCTTCGCCGGCCATCGAGGCCTGGATCGAGGCGTTGAGCGCGAGAATGTTGGTCTGCTCGGCAATGTCGTTGATCAGCTCGACGATGTTGCCGATCTCCTGCGAGCTCTCACCAAGACGCTTGATGCGCTTGGAGGTCTCCTGGATCGTCTCGCGGATCGTATTCATGCCGTCGATTGTACGGCGCACGGCATCACCGCCCTTGTGGGCGATCTCGACGGAGTGACGCGCCACCTCGGATGAACGCTCGGCGTTGTGCGAAACCTCTTCGATCGATTCGGCCATGTCGGCGATCGACTGGGTCGCGGCCTTGACCTGGCGCGACTGGTTTTCACTGGCCTGCGCCAGGTGCGAGGCCGAGGCCTGGGTCTGGCGGGCCGCCTCGTCGACCTGCGAGGCCGCCTCGTCAATGGTGGTCACGAGATCACGTAACGCCTCGATCGCATAGTTGATCGAGTCGGCGATAGCGCCGGTAATGTCCTCGGAAACGGTTGCCTGCACGGTCAGGTCGCCGTCGGCAAGGCTGCCGAGTTCGTCGAGCAGACGCAGGATGGCATCCTGGTTGCGGGTGTTCTGCTCCGCCTCGAACTGCGCCGCGCGTTGCGCCCCTGCAGCTTTCCGCGACATGAAGGCCATAGCCAGGAAAGTGAGCGCACCGGCGCCGATCAGCAAAAGCGGCAGCCAGGACACCGGCGAACCGGTTCTGCCGGCGCTCAGGGCATTGCGGATCCGGCCGGAGGCCGCCGCGACCGCGTCGCTGTTTTGCGCCAGCGAGCCGGCCGCACCGGCTGCCTGCGCGAACCCTTCTGCGGCTACGACGCTGTCACGCGCCGCAGCGCTGATCTGTTCGTAGATCGAACGGATCTCGGCCACCTGTGACTGCGCATCCGCACCCTGGACCGCGGCAATACCCATGCTGGGATCGCCCTCCGACAGCGCACGAATGAACTGGCCGAGATATTCGTCGGCCGCCGCCAGTCGCGAAGCGTTCTCGACCGGGTCGCCACTGCCCGAGGCCAACTCGTCGATGGCCTGGCGCAAGCGCTGGGCACCGAGCTCGAACTGCTGGATGTCGTCGATGAGACCCGACTGACCGGGCAACGCCGCCAGGTTGCCGACCTCGGTGAGAATTGTCGGCAGCCTCGCTTCCACTGTAGCGGCCGCGCGCTGAACGACACCAATGGGCTCCGTGTTGCCCAGCAGAGCCGCCAGGTCCGCCTGCAGACGGGTCCAGGCCTGATCCACCTGTGCCGTGTTCTGCTGGTTTGGCGGCAGGCTGGCGCGCTTGATTTCTCCGCTCAGCGCCTCCAGTTCGGCAACAACAGCCGTTTCGCCCCGTACAGCATTCTGCGCCTTGCGAGCCGCGGTTGCCGCCAGCGATTCGCGCAGCAGCAGGCTGGCATTCAGCGCCTGGTCGCCATCATCACCCGGCGCCGAAAAGAAAACGCTTGCTGCCGCACCTGCCAGTAAAAGCAGCAGCAACACGGCGAGTGCCGGCAGCAGTTTTCCACCAGTCGATTCAGTTGTCATAGCTCATCATTCCATAAATGCTCACAGCACCGCCCTATTCCGCGGCCTGCAAAAATCGTTCGCTTTCGACCAGCTCGGTCAGACCCAGCACCGGGCTTACCTGCCCGTCGCGGCTGAACGCACCCGTTACGAAAGCCTTGAATTCAGATTCCCCAACTTCACTGAGCGGCGCTCGCTCCGCGTCGACAAAACGGCGAAAGCCCAGCACCTCATCGACAATGAGTCCGGCCGGTATCAACCGGTGATTGACCACGAGCACGCGTGACGTCCGGGTCGGGCGAGTCGTTTCGGTATCGAGAAAAGCGCGCATGTCGGTTAACGGCAGGAGCTGGCCGCGCACGTTTGCCAGGCCCCTGATCCAGTAGATTGCGCCGGGCACCCGGGTCGTCGTCGGCAGCGGCAGCACTTCGCGCACCTCGTCGCGGGAGGCCAGCAGCTGGTGGTCGCCGATCCGGAAGGCGACCCCTACCCACTCGTCGCTGATACCGCCCGGCGTATCCGAACCCATGGCGGCGGCCCGGCTGCGACGTTCGAGTTCCTGCAAGAGCTCGAACGGACGGTCTTTCCAGCTGCGAAGGTCGCTCGCGCTCATTCAGCCGCCCAACACTTCGCGGGTCTTGTGAACCAGGTCGTTCTCACTGACCGGTTTGACCAGGTAATCGACCGCGCCCTGGCGCAGTCCCCAGATACGATCCGTTTCCTGGTCCTTGGTGGTGACCATCACGATGGGTATCGCGGCCGTTGCCGGATCGCGCGACAGCTCGCGGGTCGCCTGGAAACCATTGAGCCCGGGCATCACCACGTCCATCAGGATCAGGTCGGGATGCGAATGACGTGCCTTCTCCAGGCCTTCTTCCCCGTCGCAAGCCGAATCGGTTTCGAAACCGTGCTTCTCCAACGCGGTCTTCATGACGTGCACTTCTGTCGGTGAATCGTCAACGATCAGGACCAGGGCCATCTCATGCCTCCGAGGTTGCGCCGGGCGAGGGCAGCTGGCGCAACGGGAACTGTAATCAACGGCTCACGTGACGCTCGATAGCGCCCAGCAATTCGTCCTTGGTGAACGGTTTGGTCAGGTACTGCTCCGAACCGACGATACGCCCCCTCGCGCGATCGAACAGTCCATCCTTGCTCGACAGCATGATAACCGGCGTCGACTTGAATAACTTGTTGTGCTTGATCAGCGAACAGGTCTGGTAGCCGTCGAGACGCGGCATCATGATATCCACGAAGACGATATCCGGGTGATGGTCCGCAACTTTCGACAGCGCGTCGAAACCGTCCACCGCGGTATACACTTCGCATCCTTCCTTGGATAACAGCGTCTCGGCAGTTCGCCGGATGGTCTTGCTGTCATCGATGACCAGGACCTTGAGTCCGGTCAATCCGCGCTGCTGCGCTTCCGCCACGTGACCTCCGATAATCGCGGACACCGATCGCCCGCCCTGCGTGAACCACCAAAAACCGCTTGTGAATCCGGACGAAACGAAATCCAGCCAGTAGACCGCCGCGCCGGTGCTGGCTGAAGCCGGAAAACACGGGTTTTTTACCACATTGACCGCACCGGCACCACGGCGTAACCGCCGATTTTACGGAATAAACCAGCGCTCTGCGCAGCAATGGCGGCGCGACGGTTGCCGGCGGCGACAAATGCCCGTAAAACGGCTTCCCGTAGAGGTCCAGCGGGAGTGCCGGGTCAATGGCAGCCGAAACAATTCGTCACCGGCCAGCGCCCCAATCGGAGCAAAGAACATGAGCCGTGCGCAGGTACAGCTGGGGGTCGTCATGGATCCCCTCGACAGCATCAAGCCTTACAAGGACTCGACGTTCGCGATGCTGCTCGCCGCTCAGCGTCGTGGCTGGCGGCTCTGGTACATGCTGCTGGACGACCTGAGCCTCGACGATGGCCGCGCCCGGGCGCGGATGCGCGAGGTCAGCGTGCAGGACCAGACCCATGACTGGTTCAGCCTCGGCGAGGAACGCGAGGCCCCGCTGGACGAACTGGACATCCTGCTCATGCGCAAAGACCCGCCGTTCGACATGGAGTATGTCTTCGCCACCTACATCCTCGACATGGCGCAAAAAGACGGCGTCATCGTCAGCAATCCGCCGCAGGCGCTGCGGGACCTCAACGAGAAAACCGCAACGGCCTGGTTCCCCGAACTGTGCCCGGCCACGCTGATTACCCGGTCGATGTCTGCCATGCGCGAATTCGCCGCACAACACGGCACAATGGTAGTCAAGCCGCTGGACGGGATGGGCGGAAAATCCATTTTTGTCGTAGCCGACGGCGATCCCAATACGGGCGTCGTGATCGAAACCCTGACCGACTACGGCAAACAATTTGCCATGGCCCAGGCCTATATTCCCGAGATCAGTGCCGGCGACAAGCGGATCCTGCTGGTCGATGGCGAGCCGGCACCGTATGCGCTGGCCCGCGTCCCGGCCAAGGGCGAAAACCGCGGCAACCTCGCGGCCGGTGCGACGGCTCACGGGATTCCCCTCAGCGATCGCGATCTCGAGATCGCAAACGCAATCGGGCCGGCGCTGGCCGACCGCGGCCTGCTCTTTGTCGGCATCGACGTGATTGGCGACTACCTCACCGAGATCAACGTCACCAGCCCGACCTGCATCCGTGAACTCGACGCAGAATTCGGCCTGGACATCGCCGGCGACTACATGACCGCACTCGAGCGCCAGCTCGACTGACCCTCCCTCCGACCGCGATCCTCCACACCCCTGGTTGCCGGGTAGATCGCGGCCCGAAGCTGCTCCTGCGCGGTACTGACCCTGGCAGCACCAGCGAGCAAGCTGTCGGTGTTCATTCTGCGTGACTTGGTTCCCCCGGAACCCAGAATGAATGCCGCC
>JAHEKH010000049.1 GCA_024638445.1 Gammaproteobacteria bacterium
GGCACGACGCCGGCCGAACGCTGGGCGGCGTTCGAGGCGTTGTTGTCGACACCGACCAGCGCGTCGATGCTCGACTGACCCTCAATCGCGCTCGTAGTGATCGGCCAGTACCTGTGAGACGCAGCAGGTCACCTTTTTGCCCGTCGCGATGTGCAGGAACTCGTTGGGCCCATGGGCGTTCGAGTACGGGCCCAGCACGCCGGTGACCAGGAACTGCACCCCCGGAAATTTCTCGCCGAGCATACCCATGAAGGGGATACTGCCGCCGGTACCCATGTACATGGCATCGGCGCCAAAATAGGCTTTCGATGCACGGCTCATCGAATCGGCCAGCCACGGCGCAATTTCCGGCGCGCTCCAGCCCTCCATGGCCGATTCGACGTTGAACTTCACCCGGGCGCCGTAGGGCGGGTCGGCCTCCAGCAGCGTCTTGACGGCCTCGCCGGCGGCGACCGCATCGGCGACCGGCGGCAGGCGGAATGACAGCTTGACGGTGGTGTTGGGCCGCAGCACGTTGCCGGCCTGGCCGAGTTCGGGAATGCCCTGGACCCCGGTGACGCAAAGAGTTGAGCGCCACCAGTTATTGAGCAGCAGCTCGACCGGATCGTCGGTAACCGGCTGCATGCCCTCGGCCCACGGGTAACGCTGGTGCACGCCATCGCCAAGCGTCTCGGCGGTGGCGCGGGCTTCGGCAATGCGCGATTCGGGTATCGCCGCTTCCAGGCTCGAAACGCGGGTCGCGCCGGTTGCCGGGTCCTCCAGCCGGTCAAGCAATTGCCGAAGCACCCGGAAACTGGCGGGAACGATGCCGCTGGCACCGCCGGAATGCACGCCTTCGGTAAGCACGTCGACCGACAGGGTGCCGACCAGGTTGCCGCGCAGCGACGTCGTGCACCACAGCTGATCGTAGTTGCCGCACTCGGCGTCGAGACAAACGACCAGGCTCGGGGTGCCGATCCGGTCGTTGAGGTGATCGATGTAGGCAGGCAGGTCCGGGCTGCCGCTCTCTTCGGAGAACTCGATGATCACGACACATCGCGCATGCGGGATCTTCTGTTCCTGCAGCGCGCGGATTGCCGTCAGCGAGCCGAAAACCGCGTAGCCGTCGTCGGCGCCGCCGCGACCATAGAGCTTGCCGTCACGGATGACCGGTTCCCACGGACCGAGTTCGTCCTCCCAGCCGGTGAATTCCGGCTGCTTGTCCAGGTGCCCGTACAACAGCACCGTGTCGTCGTTCTGGCCGGGAATTTCGATGAACAGCAGGGGCGTGCGGCCGGACAGCCTGACGACTTCCACGGTCATTCCTTCGATAGGCTGCTCGCGGCACCAACGTTCCGCCAGCGCGGCTGCCTCGTCCATATGGCCATGACTGGCCCAGTCCGGGTCGAACAACGGTGACTTGTTGGGAATCCGGATGTACTCGGTAAGTTGCGGCACGATGGCCTCATCCCAGGTGTTTCCCACAAATTGGTCGATCTTACTGGTGTCCACGTCGTACTCCTTAGCCGGTATTGCGCACAAATTCGTCGGCCGCCGCGATGGCGCGCTCGAGGTCCGCGATTAACGATGCCACATCGGCCTCAATCACGGCTACTTCACCCTGCAGCGAAGCAATCGCCTGGGCATTCAGGTTGTGCTTGAGCCAGAGCACCTGGTCGCGAAACGGGTCCAGCACCGGCTGGATTCGGGCCTCTGCCCGGCGCATGATCACGAGCATGGCCTCGTAGCGGTCGCGTGTCTGCCGCAGCTGCTGCTCGCTCTGCCGGCGCAATTCAGCGCTGCTGTACTGTTCCAGCTCGGATTCCCACTCCCGGAACAGAGCTTTTGCCACGTTTTCGATGGCATCGATGCGGTCCGTAACTTCGGCAGCCTTGTTTTCTGAACGTTCGAGCTCACGGTTCAGCTGGTTGTACACCTTTTCCAGCTCGCCGCCGTCAAAGGCGACGACGCTGCGAAATTGTTCCAACGCGCTCTCGAACTGTTCTTTTGCTTCGACCTGCGACTCGCGCGCCTCAGCGACTCGGTCGACGAGGATTTCGCGTTTGTGTACGCCGAACTGCTCGAGCGTGTTGTAGTAAGCGGTGGAGCAGGCGGCCAGCAGCAGTGCGGGCACCAGCAGAGTAATTTTCCTGGCAAGCATGTTATTCCTCATGGGTTAGCGGCCGGCAGCCGGAAAAACTGTCGGGCGGTCGCGGTTGTCTCCTGCGCCAGCTCTGCAGCTGGCCGGCCGCACAGACGGGCAATGGTCTGGAGGATGTGCGGGAGGTGCATCGGCTCGTTGCGGCGGGTTTTCGGTCTTGGATCGAGATCACGCGGCAACAGGTACGGCGCGTCGGTTTCGATCATCAGACGGCCGGGCGGAACATCGTTGACCGCTTCCTGCAGACCGTGCCCGCGGCGCTCGTCGCAGATCCAGCCGGTTACGCCGATATGAAGATCCAGGTCGAGACAATCGTGCAGCTGGTCGCGGTTGCCGGTGAAACAGTGGGCAACGGCGGCGGTCAGCCGGTCGCGGAATTCCCGCACGATCCGGATGAAGGCGTCGTGGGCATCACGCTGGTGCAGGAACACCGGCAGACCCGTCTCCGCGGCAAGCTCCAGCTGCGCAAGAAAAGCGCGCTCCTGGTCCGCCGGGCTGGAAAAATTTCGAAAGTGATCGAGGCCGCATTCGCCCACCGCGACAACGGTGGGGTCGGCGCAGAGGGCGCGAAAAGCGGTCAGCGCGGCATCGTCGAAGTCACCGGCATGGTGCGGGTGCATACCGGCGGTGGCGTACAGCCGGCCGGGGTGCAGGCTGGCCAGCCCTGCGGCAGCGCGGCTGCCGTCCACGCTGGTCCCGGTAATGACCATCTGCACCACACCGGCATCGTCCGCCCGCTCGAGGACGGCAGCGCGGTCGTGATCAAAGCTGTCATGGGCCAGGTTGGCGCCGATATCGATGAGTTCAGCCGGCTCGGACATTGTCAAAGGTGGCGACATTGCGGCCCGGTACTATACCCTAGCCAGCCTGGGGGAGATGCCGGGCGGCGGATAGACGGCTTTTGGCGCTGGACAAGGAAAAACTCGAAAAGCTGCGCATCGATCCGCAGCAGCGGGCAGGTGGGCGTGGCGCGGGCCGCCTCGTGCTTGTCGTCGTGCTGTTGCTGGCGTTGGCGGCCGCCCTGTTTGCCGGTGCGCGCTGGTTCGGCGACGAGCCGGAATCGCGGTTGCCACCGTATGAATTTGCCACCGCCAGCCGGCCAGGCGCCGCCAGCGACGCCGTGCTCGATGCCTCTGGCTACGTAGTAGCCCGTCGCGTTGCGACGGTGAGCTCGAAAGTGACCGGCCGGGTCGAGGCGGTGTTTATCGAGGAAGGCCAGCAGGTCGAGGCCGGCGAGCTCATGGCGCAGCTCGATACCAGCTCGATACAGGTCCAGTTCGACCTCGCAGCGAGCCAGCTCGAGTCGGCCAGGCGCAACCTCGCGGAAACCCGCGTACGGCTCGCCGAGGCGGAGCGCCAGCTGGAGAGAACGCGCCGGCTGCGTGGCGACAAGCTCGTCAGCGAGGCCGCGCTGGACGAAGCCGAATCGGAAGTGGCAGCACTGAAGGCCCGCCTGGCGGCTACCGTTTCACAGGTCGACGTCGCCCGCCGCTCGCTGGCGGTCCAGGAGCAGGCCCTCGAGGACCTGGCGATCCGGGCGCCGTTTGCGGGCGTGGTGATATCGAAAAACGCCCAGCCCGGCGAAATGATCTCGCCGGTGTCCGCCGGCGGAGGTTTTACCCGCACGGGTATCGGCACGATCGTGGACATGGATTCGCGGGAGATCGAGGTTGACGTCAACGAGGCCTATATCAACCGGGTGTCGCCCGGGCAGCGTGTGGTCGCCACGCTGGATGCCTATAATGACTGGGATATACCGGCGACAGTGATCAATATAGTGCCGACGGCCGACCGGCAGCGGGCAACGGTGAAGGTTCGTATCGCCTTCGACAGTCTCGATCCGCGGATCCTGCCGGACATGGGGGTCAAGGTGCGCTTCCTGGATGCGACGCTGGCGGACCGCGACGAGGGGCCAAAGCCCCAGGCACTGGTGCCCGGCGATGCGTTGCGTCCGGAAAACGGCCGTGACTACGTCTGGATCGTTCGTAACGGCGAACTCGAGCGCCGGGCGGTGACGACCGGCGGTCGGCGTGGGGGCAGCGTGGAAATACTGGCAGGCGTCGCACCGGGCGACCGGGTAATTACCCGGGCGAACGTCGAACTCAACGAAGGCGATAAGGTGAGAGGCGATGAGTGAATCCCTGGTGCAGGTCCGTGGCCTGACAAAAATCTACAAGCGGGGGTCCGAACGCCTGACGGTGCTGGACAACCTGGACCTCGACGTGGCCCGCGGCGATTTCGTCGCGCTGATGGGGCCGTCGGGCTCGGGCAAGACCACTTTGCTCAACCTGATTGGCGGCATCGATCGTCCCGACAGCGGCAGCGTCCAGGTTGGCGACCGGAGTATCGACCAGCTGAGCGACCGGGCACTGGCCCACTGGCGTTCCGCCCACGTCGGGTTCGTGTTCCAGATGTTCAACCTGCTGCCGGTGCTCAGTGCAGAACGCAACGTCGAGCTGCCGCTGTTGCTCACGGGCATGAGCGGTTCCGAGAGACGGCGGCGTGCCAGGACGGCGCTGTCGCTGGTCGGCCTCGAGGACCGTGCCTCGCACAAGCCGGCCCAGCTGTCGGGCGGGCAGGAGCAACGCGTGGGTATCGCCCGGGCGATCGTCACAGACCCGGAGCTGTTGCTGTGCGACGAGCCCACCGGCGATCTCGACCGCAAGTCCGGTGACGAAATCCTGGAACTGCTGGTCGCGCTGAACGAGAGCCAGGGCAAGACCATCATCATGGTGACTCACGATCCGCACGCAGCGGAACGGGCCAAACGCACGGTGCATCTCGACAAGGGCCGGCTCAGCATGGAGGCCGCGGCGTGAAATACCTCCAGCTGGTCTGGGCCAGCCTTGCGCGAAAGAAAACCCGAACCCTGCTCACCGCCGGGTCGATTCTCATTGCCTTCCTGATGTTCGGTCTGCTCTCCGCGCTGGAGAAAGCGTTTACCGCCGGGGTAGATATTGCCGGCGTAGACCGGCTGGTGACGATTCACAAGGTGTCGCTGATCCAGCTGCTGCCAAGGGCCTACTACAACCGTATTCGCGCAATCGAGGGGGTTCGGGAAGTGACCCACGCCACCTGGTTCGGCGGTTATTACAAGGAGCCGAAGAATTTCATCCCGACGTTTCCGGTCGACGCGGAGACCTACCTGAAAATTTACCCCGAGTACGAAATGCCACCCGAGCAGCGGACGGCTTTCATGGAGGACCGCACCGGTGCGGCCATCGGTCACGTGCTGGCCGACCGCTACGGATGGCAGGTTGGTGACCGGGTTCCCATCCGGTCGGAGATTTTTCGGCAGGCGGACGGCAGCGACACCTGGGAGGTTACGGTTCGGGCGATCTACCGTCCGAAAGACGACCAGGGTGACCCGACCGCGTTCATGATGCATTACGACTTTTTCAACGAGTCGTTGCCGGATGGGGCGCGGGACACGGCCGGCTGGTACGTGATCCAGGTCGAGGACCCCGATCGCAGCGCCGAGGTCGCCCAGGCCATCGACGACCGGTTTGCCAATTCGGCGGCGGAGACCAAGACATCGACCGAGAAGGCCTTTGCCGCCGGGTTCGCCAAGCAGGTCGGCGATATCGGCGCGATCGTCACCGCGATCGTTACGGCCGTGTTTTTCACCATGCTGCTGGTGACCGCCAACACGATGGGGCAGTCGGTGCGTGAACGCACCAACGAACTGGCGGTGCTCAAGACGCTGGGCTTCACCAACACCAGCGTTACCGTGCTGGTCTTGCTGGAGGCGCTGGCCATCACGCTGGTCGGTGGTGTGATCGGGCTGGGCCTGGCCTGGTTCATCATCTTTGCCGGTGGTGATGCTCTGCGCCAGTTCCTGCCGGTGTTCTACCTGCCGTGGCAGGACATCGCAGCGGGTGGTGCGCTGATGCTGGCATTCGGTCTGATCGCCGGTGCGCTGCCGGCGGGACAGGCGCTGCGGCTGCGGATTGCCGACGCACTGCGGCGGGGCGGCTGACATGCGTTTCCTGAACTGGATCAGGCAGATTATCGCGGTTACCGGCATGAACCTGCGCAACATACCCTCGCGTCCCGGTTCGAGCATCGTTGCGATGCTCGGTATAGCCGGGGTGGTAGCCGTGCTCGTGGCGATCCTGTCGATAGGCGCCGGCTTCGAGAAAACCCTCGCCGGCACAGGTTCGCCTGACACTGCGGTCGTCATTCGCGCCGGATCCAGCTCCGAGCTGTCCAGCGGCATCGGGTCAGACGATGCGCGCATCGTCAGCCAGGCACCGGGCATTGCAACCGGCGAGACCGGCGTTCTGGCTTCAGCCGAGCTGTACGTCGTCGTCGACGTGCCGAAGCGTTCTTCGGGCACGGATGCCAACGTGCCGCTGCGTGGCGTGCAGGACACTGCTTTCGAGGTGCGTCGCAACCTGCGGATCGTCGAAGGACGGCGCTTCGAGTCCGGGCTGCGGGAGATCATTGTCGGCCGCGGGGCCGCGCGTGAGTTTGCCGGGCTGGACCTGGGTGCCGAAATCACCTGGGGCAGTAACCAGTGGACCATTGTCGGTATCTTCGAGGACAACGGCAGCCTCGCGGAATCGGAAATATGGACTGACGCGCCGGTGCTGCAGGATGCCTACAACCGCGGCTCCAGCTTCCAGACGGTCCGGGTCCGGCTCGAGAGTGCGGATGCTTTTTCCACCTTCAAGGATGCGTTGACGGCCGATTCGAGGCTCGACGTGAGCGTCGAGCGCGAAAACGACTTCTATGCCGCGCAGTCGGGCGTCCTGACGAACATCGTTAATGTCCTGGGGGGATCGATTACCTTCCTGATGGGCCTGGGGGCAATTTTCGCGGCGATCCTCACGATGTACGCGGCGGTATCGGCGCGGACGCGTGAAATCGCAACCCTGCGGGCGCTGGGTTTCGGGGGGTCCCCGATCGTGATCTCCGTGCTCATCGAAGCGCTGGTGCTCGGCATACTCGGGGGCCTGGCCGGGGGCCTGGTAGCCTATTTTGGCTTTAACGGTTTCCAGACCAGTACGCTCAACTGGGCGAGCTTCAGCCAGGTGAGCTTTGCCTTTGCGGTGACCTTGCCGCTACTGGTGACCGGGCTGGTCTACGCCGTCTTGATGGGGCTGTTCGGCGGCTTGTTACCGAGCTGGAAAGCGGCCCGTCTGCCAATCACCACGGCACTGCGCGAACTTTGAGCGACGCATTCCCCAGGCTGCTCGAGCCCCTCGACCTCGGCTTCGTCACGTTGCGCAATCGCGTGCTGATGGGGTCGATGCACACCGGCCTGGAGGACAGGGCAAAGGACTATCCTGCGCTGGCCGCTTATTTTGCCGAGCGGGCAGGGGCCGGACTGATCGTCACGGGCGGCATCGCACCGAATCGTGCCGGGTGGGTCGCCCCTTTCGCCGGCAAACTGACCCGCCGCGGCGAGGTGCCTCGTCACCGGCTCGTTGCCGATGCGGTACACGAGAAAGGGGGTCACATCTGCATGCAGATCCTGCATGCAGGCCGTTACGGCTATCACCCGCTGGCGGTAGCGCCGTCGCCGTACAAGTCTCCGATTACACCCTTTAAACCGCGTGCGCTGAGCACCCGCGGCGTCGGCCGCCAGGTCGATGCTTTCGTTCGCTGTGCCGAACTGGCGCGCGAGGCCGCCTATGACGGCGTCGAGATCATGGGGTCGGAGGGCTACCTGATCAACCAGTTCCTGGTCGAACACACCAACGACCGCGACGACGAGTGGGGCGGCAGTTTTGCCAATCGCATGCGTTTTCCGGTCGAGATCGTGCGCCGGGTCCGGGAGGCCGTCGGTCCGGACTTCATCATTATCTACCGGCTGTCCATGCTCGACCTGATCGAGGAAGGCAGCGACTGGCGGGAAATCGTGACGCTGGCGCAGGCCATAGAAGAGGCCGGCGCAACGCTGATCAACTCGGGCATTGGCTGGCACGAGGCGCGAATTCCGACGATTGCGACGATGGTGCCACGCGCGGCGTTCACCTGGGTCACCGCCAAGCTGCGTGGCGCAGTCCGGTTGCCGCTGATCACCACCAACCGGATCAACATGCCGGGGGTGGCCGAGGAAGTGCTGGCCCGCGGCGATGCCGACATGGTGTCGATGGCACGCCCCTTCCTGGCCGATCCGAAATTCGTGGAGAAATCCCGTGACGGCCGGGCCGATGAAATCAACACCTGTATCGCCTGCAACCAGGCGTGTCTCGACCATGTATTCGAAGGGGAGCCGGCCAGTTGCCTGGTCAACCCGCTGGCCGGCCGTGAAACAGAATTCGATATCCGGCCGGCGCAGAAGCGCCGCCACATCGCCGTTGTCGGCGCCGGACCGGCCGGACTGGCCTGTGCTGCGGTCAGCGCCGAGCGCGGACACAAGGTCACGCTTTTCGAAAAAGCCGACCGCATCGGTGGACAGTTCAACCTGGCAAAACGAATCCCGGGCAAGGAAGAATTCGAGGAAACGCTGAGATATTTCGGCCGCCGCCTGGAGCTGGCCGGTGTTGACGTCCGGCTCGGCCAGGAGGCGACGGCGGACAAGTTAACCGCCAATGGCTACGACGCCGTGGTAACCGCGACCGGCGTGGAACCCCGGATGCCGGGCATCGAGGGTATCGATCACGACAGCGTGATGTCGTACGTCGACGTCATTTCCGGACGCCGCGATGCCGGGCGGCGGGTCGCGATCATCGGCGCCGGTGGAATCGGCTTCGATGCCGCCGAATACCTGACCCACGGTCAGGGCGAGGGGCCGCCCGAAGTCGGCGAGTTCCTGGCCGAGTGGGGAATCGACCCCCAGGCCGAGGCGCGTGGCGGGGTGGCGGGCGTCGAGCCGTCGCTGCCGCCGGCCGATCGTTTTGTCTGGTTGCTGCAGCGCAAGAGCAGCAAGCCCGGGAAGGGGCTGGGCAAGACCACCGGCTGGATTCACCGAACCACCCTGCAGCGGCGGGGCGTGGTGATGGTGCCGGGAGTGAATTACCTGAAAATTGACGACGCCGGGCTGCACGTCGAGATCAACGGCGAGCCACGGGTACTGGAAGTCGATACCGTGCTAATCTGCGCCGGTCAGAAGCCCCAGCGTGGCCTCGCGAGGGAAATTGAACCCTCCGGGCTCGAGGTGCATCTAATCGGTGGGGCGGACAAGGCTGCTGAGCTGGACGCCAAACGAGCCATCGATCAAGGCACACGCCTGGGTGCTTCATTATGAAACTCGCGCGAATACCCGCTATTTTCCTCGCTGCCGCCCTCCTGCTGGCTGGCTGTAACGTCAGCGTCAACGAGGACGTGATCATTCCCGCCGGCGGAACGAGCGGCGGCGCCAACACGGTCAACGGTGAAATCGTTGTCGGCGCCGGATCGACCAACGACGGCAACTTCAAGACCGTCAACGGCAGCATCACCGTCGAGGACGATGCCAGCACCCGCGACATCGTGACAGTCAACGGGCTGGTGACGGTGGGCAAGCGCGCCAGCACCGGGTCGATCGAGGGCGTCAACAGCAGCACCGAGTGTGACAGCCACGCCCGCATCGATGGCGATATCAAGCTGGTCAACGGCGCGGTGAAGGTTTTCAACGGTGCCACGGTCAGCGGCACCATCAAGACGGTCAATGGCCCGATCCGGCTGATCGGTGCAACGGTTGGCGGTGACGTGCGCAACTACAACGGTGGCATCGTGATTACCGACAGCAGCGTGGTCAAAGGCAACGTGGTCGTGTCGCAGTCGATGGGCGAGGCAGAAGGTGAGCCGCCGCTGGTGATCATCGGACCCGACAGCAAGGTTCACGGCGGACTTCGCTTCGAACGCCCCGTGCGTCTGTACGTTCACGACCAGGCCGAGATCGGCGCCGGGATCGAAGGTGCCGAGGCGATCCCGTTTTCCGGCAGCGAGCTGCCCGAAGATGGCTGAGAGCCAGCTCGACCTGCTGGCCCCGCACGCGCCCGACGAGCGCTTTGTCATTCGCTCCAGTTCCCGCGCCCGACACATGGCGATCAGCGTCGGGGCACACGGCGTGGTCGAGGTCGTCGTGCCCAGGCATACCCGGCCCGAGGCGGTCGAGCAGTTTGTCAGCCATCACCGTCAATGGATCAACCGGGCGCTGGGCGAGCTGGCGTCAGACCGGCCGCACGTCGATCGGAGCATGCCGGAGCGCATAGACCTGGTGGCACTGGATGAATGCTGGACCGTCAGGTACGGCGCCCGGCGCCTGGCCAGCCGCGACCGTTGCATCGAAGTGCCGGCGGCGCGCACAGACCGGCCGCGCTGTCGCGAGAGCCTGCACGCCTGGCTGAAAAACCAGGCACGCGAGACGCTGGTGCCGCGGCTCGACGAGTTTGCCGCCCGACATGGTTTTCGCTACAAGCGCGTCCAGGTGCGCGGGCAGCGTACGCGCTGGGGCAGTTTTTCATCCAGCGGCACGCTGAGCCTGAATTTCTGCCTGTTGTTCCTCGAGCCCGAACTGGTCGAGCACCTGCTGCTGCACGAGCTGTGTCACACCCGCGAAATGAGCCATGGCCCGCAGTTCTGGCGCCTGCTGGAAAGCTGCCGCCCCGGCGCGCGCGAGCGTGAACGCCGGCTGGACAAGGCCTGGCTCGATGTCCCGGCCTGGGTGGGCCTGCACTGACGCCAGTCTAGAGAAACAGGTCCGGCAGCAGCGGCTGGCCCGGCTGGACGGCGTAATCATCGAAATCCGGATTGCCCGCCGCCCGCAAAACGTCCTCGTCAATCAGGAACTGCCCGGTGTAATCCGGCTCGCTGCGGCAGAGAATGGCGTGTGCGGCATCGGCCATTATCTCCGGTTTCCGGCAGCGGTTGGGGTCGATATCGTCGAGCATACGCAGTGCGTCGGTGGCAATGACGGTGCGTGGCCACAGCGCATTGATATTGACGCGGCCGGTAAACTCCTCGGCCATCCCCAGTACGCACAGGCTCATGCCGTACTTGGACATCGTGTAAGCGGTGTGCGGTGCAAACCACTTCGGGTCCAGGTTGATTGGCGGCGCCAGGTTGAGGATGTGCCCGTTGTCTGATTTCAACAGGTGGGGGAGACAGGCCTGCGAACAGGCAAAGGTTCCTCGCACGTTGACCGAGAACATCAGGTCAAAACGACGCATGGGAGTTTCGAGCGTTCCGGTGAGGTTGATGGCGCTCGCGTTGTTGACCAGTGAATCAATCCCGCCAAACGACTGCACCGCCTGTTCGACCGCGTCTGCGACGGCCCGTTCGTCGCGCACGTCGAGCTGCAGCGGCAGCGCATGACCACCGGCCTTCTCGATTTCCTCGGCCACGGTATGAATGGTGCCCGGCAGCACACGGTGAGGCTTGCCGGTCTTCGCCGCCACGACGATGTTGGCACCGTCACGCGCTGCGCGAAGGGCTATGGCCCTGCCGATGCCGCGGCTGGCTCCCGTGATGAACAGCGTCTTGTTTCGTAACGATCCGGTCATTCGTCAGTTCCTTTCAGTTCGGTCAGCAATTGGGGCAACACGGCCCCGGCTGCGCCACGCAGGCAGTAGTGCGCAGTGGGCGACAGCGGCGTGGACGCGGGATTGATCTCTGCCACCAGAGCGTTACACGAAAGCGCCAGTTCCGCGAGCCCGGCAGCCGGCTGCACCTGCGAAGAGGTACCAACCGACAGGAGTACGTCACAGGTGGCACAGGCCGTCGTGGCCCGTTCCAGTACCGACTCGTCGATGGATTCCCCAAACCATACGACGTCGGGACGCACCGCCGAGCCGCAGTCACGGCAGCGGGGCGGGGTGCCGGGAAGGCATTCGTCGTCAGTCAGCCTGCGTTGCTCGGCGAAACAGCGGTTGGCCATGATGTTGCCATGGAATTCCACGGGTTCCCGGCTCCCGGCGCGCTGGTGCAGGCCATCGACGTTCTGGGTAATCAGGGTCAGTTTCGACACCCGCCGTTCGAGCTCCGCCAGCGCCCGGTGACCGGCATTGGGTTGCGCTTCGGCGACGGTTTCCCGCCGCCAGGCGTACCACGCCCAGACAGTTTCCGGGTCACGCCGGAACGCCTGAGGCGTCGCCAGGTCTTCCGGGCGAAATCGTGCCCAGGTGCCGGTCTGCGCATCCCGGAAGGTGGGAATGCCACTCTCGGCGGAAATCCCCGATCCGGTCAGGACGACGACATGCCCGGCACCACGGATGGCGTGGACCAGTTCCGCCGGAATTGTCATCGCAAGGTCAGCCCTGGGTGGCGATTTGTCTCAGCACGTAATGCAGGATACCGCCGTTGCGATAGTAGTCTCGTTCTTTCGGGGTATCGATACGCACGCGGGCTTCGAACTGCTTTTCAGTGCCGCCATTGTCCGAGAGTGCTGTAACAGTCACGCGCCTGGCGTTGCCGTTGTCCAGTCCGGTGATGGAAAAACGCTCTTTACCGGTCAGGCCCAGGGTGGTGGCGTTCTCGCCGTCGAGAAACTGCAGCGGCAGCACGCCCATGCCGATCAGGTTGGAACGATGAATCCGTTCGTAGCTGACCGTCAGCACGGCGCCTATACCGAGCAGTAGCGTGCCCTTGGCGGCCCAGTCACGTGATGACCCGGTGCCGTATTCGGTGCCCGCGATCACGATCAGCGGCGTCTGCTCAGCGGCATAACGCTGGGCGGCATCGAAGATCGTCATCTGCTCGCCGGATGGAATGTGGGTGGTCCAGCCACCCTCGGTGCCGGGAGCCAGCTGGTTGCGCAGGCGGATGTTGGCGAAAGTGCCGCGCATCATTACTTCGTGATTGCCGCGACGGGAGCCATAAGAGTTGAAGTCCTTCGGCTCGACACCCTGCGCACGGAGGTAGTCCGCAGCCGGGCTGTCGACAGCAATACTGCCGGCAGGCGAAATATGATCGGTCGTGACGGTATCGCCCAACAGCGCCAGGCAACGCGCGCCCTCGATATCGCCGATGTCATCCGGCTGAAGCCCCATGCCCTCGAAGTAAGGCGGGTTACGAACGTAGGTCGAGCTTTCGTCCCACTGGTAAATCTCGCCGGCCGGTACTTCGAGGTTGTTCCAGTTGTCGTCGCCGGCAAAAACGCTGTCGTAGCTCGAGCGGAACATCGTCGAGTCAATGCTGCCCATGACCGTTTCCTGGATCTGTTCGCGCGGGGGCCAGATATCGCGCAGGTAAACCGGCTGGCCATCGCTGCCGGTGCCCAGCGGGTCGTTATAAAGGTCGACGTCCAGGTTGCCCGCCAGCGCATAGGCGACCACCAGTGGCGGCGACGCCAGGAAGTTCATGCGAACGTTCTGGTGAATACGGCCTTCGAAGTTACGGTTGCCGGACAATACCGAGCACGCGACGATGTTGTGCTCAGTCACGGCGGCCGCGATCTCCGGCTTCAGCGGGCCCGAGTTGCCGATACATGTCGTGCAGCCATAGCCCACGGTGTGAAAGCCGAGCGCCTCGAGATCGTCGTCGAGACCGGCTTTTTCCAGGTAATTGGTTACGACCTTCGATCCGGGAGCGAGGCTGGTCTTGACCCACGGCTGGGTCTTCAGGCCGCGGGCCCGGGCGTTGCGGGCCAGCAGGCCGGCGGCCAGCATGACATCCGGGTTTGACGTGTTGGTGCAGCTGGTAATTGCGGCGATCAGGACGGCGCCATCTTTCAGCGTAAAGGACTCTCCATCCACGCTCACCTGGGCTGCGCCGTGCAGTTCCGATTCGGAGGCACCGACGGCGGTATCGCCACCTTCGTTGGTAAACCGGCCCTCGTTGCCGCTGAGCTCTTCACGGGAGGCGTGAACAGGCTTCATCAGGCTGGCGAAGGTCTTCGAGGCGTTGCGCAGGGCGATGCGGTCCTGCGGGCGTTTTGGTCCGGCAATGCTGGGTTCGATCGTGGCCAGGTCGAGTTCGACGACCTGGCTGTATTCCGGGTCGGGGTCGTTATCGTCACGCCACAGCGTCTGCTCCCTGGCATAGGCCTCGACCAGCCGGATCTGCTCGTGGCTGCGCCCGGACAGGTCCATGTACCGCAGCGTCTCGTCGTCAATCGGGAATATGGCACAGGTGCTGCCGAACTCCGGCGACATGTTGCCTAACGTGGCGCGGTCGGCCAGCGGCAGGGCCGCAACACCGGTGCCGAAAAACTCGACAAACTTGCCAACCACACCCGTATTGCGCATGAGCTCGGTTACCGTCAGCACGAGATCGGTTGCCGTAGCACCCTCCGGCAGCGTGCCGGTCAGGCGCACGCCGACGACGTTGGGAATCAGCATCGTGATGGCCTGGCCGAGCATCGCGGCTTCCGCCTCGATACCGCCGACGCCCCAGCCGAGCACGCCGAGGCCGTTGATCATCGTCGTGTGCGAATCAGTGCCAACCAACGTATCAGGGTAGGCTACCCGGCGGCCGTCTTTGCGGGCATCGAATACGACCCGTGCCAGGTACTCGAGGTTGACCTGGTGCACAATGCCGGTGTTTGGTGGAACCACCTTGAAGTTGCTGAAACCGTTCTGGCCCCAGCGCAGGAATGCATAGCGTTCGCGATTGCGTTCGAACTCGATCCGGTTATTGACCGCAAGCGCATCGGCGCGGCCATAGGCATCGACCTGTACCGAGTGATCGATGACCAGTTCGGCGGGTGCCAGCGGATTGATCGCTTTTGCCTTACCGCCGAGTGCCACGATCGCGTCGCGCATGGCGGCCAGGTCGACGACGGCCGGTACGCCGGTGAAGTCCTGCATGATGACCCGGGACGGCGTGAATGCGATTTCCTGCGAGGGTGCCTCGGCAGGGTTCCAGTTTGCCAGCGCGTGGATGTCGTCGGCCGTAACGTCGATCCCGTTCTCGTGACGCAGAAGATTCTCGAGCAGGATCTTCAGCGAGTAGGGCAGGCGATCCAGGTTGATGCCATCGACACTGTCCAGTCGGTAGATATCGTAGCTGTTATCGCCCACCGAAAGCTGGGTGCGGGCACGGTCGCGCATTTGGGTCATTCCTTAGTCTCCACGAGGTTGAGAGCGAGCAGAATTATACAGGCTTTGCCCGCTGTCCGCGGGTGAAGCGCCGGTAATCCCGGCACCGCCGAGGCAGCGTTCGCCCTGGTATATCACCGCGTACTGGCCGGGCGTTACCGCCCATTGGGGTAACGCAAAGTCCACGCGGCAGCCGTCCCCGTCCGCGCTCAGCACGGCTTTGGCCGGCATCTGCCGGTACCGGGTCGCCACGCTGCACTCCAGCGGCAGCTGCGGTGGTCCGTTGATCCAGTGGACGGGTCCGGTTTGCAGCGTCGTCGAATACAGCAGCGGATGTTCACGACCCTGTACGACGACCAGGATGTTGCGCTCAGCGTCCTTGGCAGCCAGGTACCACGGATCGTCGGTCGCATTGCGCACCCCGCCAATACCCAGCCCCTGTCTTTGGCCGAGCGTATAAAAAGGCAGGCCGATATGACGGCCGACAGTCTGGCCGTCAACGGTTTGTATGTCGCCGGGCCGGGTGTCGATGTGACCCGCGATGAATTCGCGAAACGGCCGTTCGCCAATAAAGCAGATGCCGGTGCTGTCGCGCTTGCGGCCGACGTGCAGGCCAGCACCCAGCGCAATTTCCCGGACCCGTGGCTTTTGAAGTTCACCCAGCGGAAAGAGTGTGTGTCCCAGTGCCTCGGCAGATACCGCGTGAAGGAAGTAGCTCTGGTCCTTGTCCTCATCGACGCCGCGCAGGAGGTGGTGCTCGCCGTTGATCGTCCGCCGCCTCGCGTAGTGACCGGTTGCAACCCGGCGCGCGCCCAGGCGGCGGGCGTGATTCAGAAAATGACCGAACTTGATTTCCCGGTTACACAGGACGTCCGGATTGGGCGTGATGCCGCGTTCGAGGTCAGCGAGAAAGACTTCGAAAACTTCGCGCCGATACTCGGCCGCGAAACTGATTTTGTGCAACGGAATATCAAGGTTTTCGCATACCTGCCGGGCATCCTGGTAGTCCTCGGCCGCCGTACAGTAGCCCTGTTCGTCTTCGTCCCAGTTGAACATGTAAAGACCGTGCACGTCGTAGCCACGGTCGCGCAGCAGCAATGCGGCGACGGAGGAGTCAACGCCACCGGACATACCGACGATAACCCGCTCAGCGTTCATCGGGGCGATGCGCCATTCGACAGGTCGACCGGCGTGAGGGCAGAATACGGGTGCATATCGGCTGTTTCAGTGGGCTACCGGCAGCTTCGCTGGAATAGTGCCGTCGTTTGGGGGTCGGCCTCAACCGCCGGATTTCATTCAGTTTAACAGAATACTGTGATAGCGATCACACCGGTGTGCCGGTGGATTTCCGATCATAGCGCCCGTTATACCGTTTTTCGGTGTTCCTGTGCGCCGGCGGTGGTGCCTGCAGGACGCCAGAGGGGAGCACGCCTGTGCCGACTACTGTGCAGGGATTGATAATCAGAGTCTTTGGAACGCTGGTGCTGGTCGTCGCGGCAGTTGCCGACGTTGGAGCCAGCGAAGAGGCGTTGCGCCAGGCTGAAAGCCTGATCAATGCCGGCCAGCACCAGGAGGCCCGCGCGATACTCGATCCGCTGGAAGCCGACTACATCGGCGATCCACGCTATGACTACCTCGCGGGGCTTGCGCTGCTGGAAACCGGTGAGTCCGGACGTGCCGTTCTCGCGCTGGAACGGGCCATTGCCGCAGACCCGCGTTTTGCCGGCGCCCGGCTCGACCTGGCCCGTGCCTACTATGCGTCGGGTTCCTATGGCGAGGCGCGGCGCGAGTTCGAGACGCTGCGGGACGAGAATCCTCCGCCGGCAGCGCGCAGAGCCATCGACGATTACCTTGCCCTGATCGCCAATCGCCAGCGCCGGCTCAGGATGGAGTACCGCCTAGGAAGCCGGGCCGGCTATGACAGCAACGCCAACAGCGCGACTGCGGAGAACGACTTCCTGGGTTTTGACCTGATCGAACGCAGCCGCGAAACGTCATCGCCTTTCGGTGAAGTCAGCGGCGGGATAACCTTGCTCAAGCCGTTGAGTCGGCGGCTGCTGCTCGACACCCGCCTGAACCTGCGGCAGAGAAATAACCCGGATGCTTCTTTCGTCAACTCCCGGGGTGGCGATATCAGCGTTGGCTTGAGACGAATCAGCGAGCGGAGCCGGCAGTCGTTGCGGCTGCAGACTTACCGGGTCGATGTGGATGGCGAGAAGAACAGTGATGGTGTTGCCTTGTCGGGTTCCTGGGACCGACAGGTGCGCCGAAACCTGCGGCTGGGCTTGCTCGGCCGCCTGGGCCAGGTGCGTTTCGGGGAGGAGCTCAGGGTCAAGGACGCAAACCAGATCCTTGCCGGGTTGACTGCACGCTGGAGTTTTGGCGGCGGCCGTGGAGAGGTCGGTGGTTCATTACTTGCCGGCAGTGACGATCCCAGGGAGTCGGAATCGCGTTATGCCCGCGACCTGCTCGGGCTGCGTTTCGATGCCGGTTGGAATTTTGGTCCCCAGTTCAGGGCGCAGTTCACGGCAGGCCTGATGGAATCCGATTATGATTCCGTATTCTTCGAGCAGGAATTCGACTCGCCGCGCTCCGACACATTAACGAATGCAGCGATACGACTCGATTGGCGTATTTCGCCGAAGTGGCTTATGTCTCATGTTGTGGCGTATACGAACAACGACACCGACGTGAAAATATTTGCTTACGAAAGAGTCGAAACCAGTCTCAGTTTTAACCGCTATTGGCGTTGATATCGCCTTAAGTCAAAAACACGAGGCAGAAAATTCCTGAACCGTGAGTGCTATCACAGCTGCATTGTCATGTGTGTGAGAGGACTCACAGACCCTGAAGCCCGTTTCCTGTAGATTTTCCCTCGCTATCTGGGACAAGTGGCGTTTTTCGTTTTTGAGTGGAATAGGGTAATTGGATATGAACAGGCTTCTCTCTAAATTCTGGCGCTATCCGGTAGCGTGCCTGCTGGTGGCATTGCCACTGGCTGTAGCGCACGCAGATGCCGGACAAGTGCTGTTTGTATACGGCAAGGCTTATGTCGTATCGGCTGACGGTAGCCGGGCTGCTTTGGAAAAAGGCAGCGCGGTGCAGTCGGGCGACACGATCGTGACCTCGGCCAACGGCCGTGTGCAGCTACGTATGGATGACGGCGGACTGCTGGCGCTGCGCCCGCAGACCGAGTTCGTTATCGAACAGTTTAACTTCCCCGCGGCCGGCGACGGTTCCGTTGCGGCCGCCGGTGAACCGCGCAGCTTCTTTGCGCTGGTGAAGGGCGGCTTCCGCTCGATTACGGGTGCCATTGGTAAAGCCGACAAGGCGGATTACCAGGTTCGCACGCCGGTCGCCACCATCGGTATCCGCGGAACCGACTACACGGCGGTCTATTGCGATGCTGGTTGCGACCGTGGGATGGACAAGGGCCTCTACGTTGGCGTGACTGACGGCGGCGTTACGTTGCGCAACGGCGGTGGTGCGCTGGATCTGGATTCTGGCCAGTTCGGCTTTGTTCGCGACTCCGACGCTGCGCCTGAGAAATCGGCTGCAGCCGCCAGGCTGCTGGCCGCTGAAGTGGCTCCTGAAGCCGGCGAAGAGAGCGATACTGAAGCAGACGCCGAAGTGGCGGCCGTTGGCGAAGGCAACAGCGGTACGGTCAACTTCACCGAGGGCGGTGAGGCTGTGAACGACGCAAGCGGCGCGGTGGCCTATGCAGCCGGCCCGCTGGGCGATGACGATGGCTTTACCGCGGTTTCCGCGCAGGGCACCTCGAGCAAGTCGGTTGACGCCGAAGGCAACCCGGTCGCGTTCGTGGCGGACTCTCCGGCCGGTACCGCGCTGATCGAGCAAAACACCAGCACGGCCGTCAACCTCGGCCGCGACACTGACCGCGCCGGTGCGACGGGTCTCCACTGGGGCCGCTGGACGACGGGTGCCGTGCAGGTGACTGCTGCGGACGAGTCTCTCAGCCAGGGGCTGGACAACAGCAGCGTGCACTGGGTCAGCGGACCGGACGGCAACGCCCGGGTCGAGCTGCCTACCGAGGGCACCGCCAACTTCGCGCTGATCGGTAACACCAATCCGACGGACAACAACGGCAACGTGGGTACGCTGGGTTCGGCCAGCCTGTCGGCTGACTTTACCAGCCAGACTGCCGATGCCGACCTCAGCCTGTCGTTTGACGAGACCGCTGAAGTCTGGGATGCGTCGGCTCGCGATGTAGACATCAACAGCGATGCAACCTTCGACGGCGAGTTCGACACGGTAGTCGTGACCGACACCGCCAGCGGACAGTCCGCGGCCGGCGATGGCGATCTCAGCGGCTTCTTCAGCGGCGATGCCGATGGCAACCTCTCGGGCGCCGGCATGAGCTACACGCTGGAAGAGGGTGACGACGTGGTGTCCGGCGCAGCGGCCTTCCAGGTGGAAGACGGCGGCTGATCAACCCGCGGTTCATACCGCAACAAGGGGCCCGCCAATCGGCGGGCCCTTTTTTTATCAGCCGATTTAACTTAATGAAGATTGGTGCGAACTGGCTCACGGACCCCGGCCGCCCGGCAGCACACAATGGTTTGAGCAGATACGGTACAGGAGTGCCTTATGCAAACCGATTGGCAAGTGGACTGCCGCGACGTTGTGAAATGGAGTTTCTTTCGACCCGGGCCGCAGCCACGTGTGGCAGAATGACTGCTCGGAAGAACTAGAAAAATCGCAATGGACGGGCTGAGACGACCCCTGATATTGGCCTTAGCCGTGACGCTGGTTGCGTGCGGGGCCGACAGCCCCGTGGAAACACGGGACACAGACCACCGTACCGTGTACGGAACCGCTTCGAAGGGTCCTCTCAGCGGTTCGGTGATCCGTGCCTATGGCGTCGACGACCGTGGCGTCCAGCTACAGCCGGCACTCGCAGAAACGGTAACGGACAGCTTTGGTGCCTGGAGTCTCGAGGTTCCCGCCGGCATGCCGTTGCTCATCGAGTCGTCCGGTGGTGTTTATGTCGACGAAGCCGATCCCGAGCCGGACCCGGCGGCGAGACGGCACGTGCAGCTCGGTCCCGCGGATCATTTCATGGCCTTGTTGCCCACCGACTCGGACAGCGTGGCGCTAAACCTCTATACCGATGCGTTACTGCGAAAAACCCTGGCCGAAACCCAGGGCGAGAACTTTCTCGACGTCTTCGCGCAAAACCGTTCGTTTTTCATGGCTGCTTTCGGCTTCGATATCCTGACAGTGCAGCCGGCAGACCCGATAGCGCCTGCCTCCCTCAGCTCGATCCAGGAGCGTCAATACGCGATGGCGCTGGGCGGTGCCGCCAACATCGTCAACGCACTGGCGGTTGCCAATCAGCTCGTGCAGCCGAATTTTGCAGTGCTGGCCGCGCTGATGCAG